>CBDTYM010000005.1:0-44986 GCA_965364605.1 uncultured Muriicola sp. | reverse complement strand
CCACTTCCATTCCGGCATCGATATCAAAACCCAGCAGAGACAGGGCTTACCCGTTTACGCCATTGCCGACGGTACAGTGACCCGCATCAAGGTCTCTCACTGGGGTTATGGAAAAGCGCTTTATGTCGCCCATCCCAACGGATACACTTCAGTCTATGCCCACCTACAGAAATTTGGCCCTGAGATCGAGGCATTTGTCAAACAAACTCAATATCAGAAACGCTCCTACGAGATCGAGGTCTTTCCGGAATACGGTCAATTGCGGGTCAGTAAGGATTCCCTGATCGCCTACACGGGCAATACGGGAGGTTCATCCGGGCCCCACCTGCATTTTGAGATCAGAAGCAGCCTTTCCGAACGGCCCACCAATCCTCTGCTCTACGGCCTGGAGGTGAGAGATGCCACTAACCCCACACTGGAAGCGCTTTATGCCTACCCGATTTCATCAGATGCTGTGGTCAATCAAAGTCAAGAAAGGGTTCAGATCCCGGTAAGCAGGCAATCTGACGGTACTTTCATCGCCTCAGAAGTAAATGCTTCAGGGACCATCGGTTTTGGTGTGGCGGCCTTTGACAGGCAGGACCTGGCTGCCAACCAGAACGGTCTGTACGAACTGGAACAAAAAGTAAACGGAAGGGTCACTTCCGCCTTCGACTTCGAAAATTTTTCCTTTGGGGAGACCCGTCTGATCAATACCCTGATCGACTACGAATACCTCTCTAAATACCGCAGAAGAATACAGCGTTGCTTTCGTTCGAACGGAAACGGACTGAGCATTTACAGTGTCCTGGAAAACGACGGTAAGCTGAGTGTGGAAGAGGGAATGCAGTACTCGGTGGAAATTACCCTCAGGGACCTAGCGGGAAATACCACCAGGGTGGTGGTCCCGGTGAATGGTAAAAAAGAATCCCCTCAACGTATCCGGAAGGAACACAAGACAGATCACTACATAGACGCAGACAAACCCAACAATTTTGAGCTTGGGAGGGCCAAGCTCTACTTCCCGGCCAATAGTTTTTATGAAGACTTCTATATAGACCTCAATGCCAGGGGAGACACCATTACCGTTCACGATAACAGTGTGCCGGTACACCGAAATTTCACCCTGAGCTTCAACACAGAAGGGTATGGGGACGACTTTCTGAAAACCGCATTCATAGCACGTCTCGATGAGCGGATGAGACCTGACTATATCAAGACCTATAAAAGGGACAACACATTTTCCGCCCGCACCCGTTACCTGGGTACCTATACCCTGGCTCAGGATACAATTGCCCCTACGATCAGGCCCAGAAACTTCAAAGCCAGACAGTGGCTGACGAATTACCGCTATCTCAGTTTGCAGATCGCCGACGACCTAAGCGGTATTGCCTCCTATGAGGCCACCCTCAACGGGGAATGGATCCTGATGGAGTACGAACCCAAAACCCGAACGATCACCTATAATTTCGACGATAAGATCCTGGATAAGAAGCAATGCGATCTGCAGGTGGTGGTGACCGATAATGTCGGGAATTCCACTACCTTTACGAGTAGTTTTTTCAGAAATTAGGCTCTTGCACCAGCTCAGGCGATTACTGTATCCCACTCTTTTGTGTCTTGCCTTCACCGCCTTTGGGCAAACGGCTACCATTACTGGTGTGGTCCTGGATGAAGAGAATAGACCCCTGAGGGATGTCAGCATCAGGCAAGGAACCCGAGGTACCATCTCCGGCCAGGATGGCTTCTACCAGCTTGAGGTAGCTTCAGACAGGGTCATTACCGTTACTTTTTCCCATCTCGGCCACCAGCCCATCGAACTCAGGGACCTTCTTCTGACCACCAACCAGGTCTTTGCCTTTAACCCCGTCATGCGCACCGACGTCATTCAGATAGACAGTGTAGAGGTGACCGCAAGCGGGGATCCGGCACTCACTGGCATTACCAACCTCACCCCAGAGTTGGCACGTGTTATTCCGGGGGCAAATCCGGGGATTGAGAATCTGCTTAAACTCCTGCCCGGGGTCTTTTCAAACAACGAATTGAGTACTCAATACGGAGTGAGGGGTGGCAATTACGACGAAAATCTCGTCTACGTGAACGGAATAGAAGTCTACAGGCCACAACTTTTAAGATCAGGACAACAGGAAGGCTTCAGTTTCGTCAATAGTCAGATGGTCGAGAATCTCCATTTCTCCCCCGGGGGATTCCAGGCCAGGTATGGGGACAAACTCTCTTCCGTTCTCGACATCACCTACAAAACACCAACACGCTTTTCCTTTCAGGCAGAAGGCAGCCTCCTGGGCGTCAGCACCACTTTGGAAACCAGGTCGGAAAATCGAAAATTCAGTTCGCTTACGGGTTTCAGGTTCCGTGACAACAGCTTGTTTCTCAACAGTCAGCAAACCGAAGCAAACTTCAACCCCTTGTTTACCGACCTTCAAAGCCTGCTCTCCTACCGGTTCTCTCCGGGCTTTCACTTGCACTTTCTCGGTAACCTCGGTCTGAACAGGTACCGGAATGAGCCTGTTTCCAGGCAAACGAACTTCGGCACCATATCCCAACCCCGCGCCTTGCGGGTTTTTTACCTCGGGCGGGAAGAAAACACCTTCTCCACAGCCATGGGAGCGGTCAAAGCCGACCTTTTCCCCAGGGAAGGTCTTTCTCTGAGTTTCTACACAGCCCTTTATCACACGGTGGAAGAAGAATACTCAGACGTGGTCGCCCAATACGAACTGGGAGAGGTAGACACAGATCTGGGGAGTAATAACTTGGGTGGGGTCACCTCCTCACGGGGTATCGGGTCACAGTATAATCGTGCACGGAACGATCTGGATGTCCTGATCAGCACCTGGGCCCACAGGGGGGAGGCCAGGAAGGGAGATGCCTTGCTCTCCTGGGGCGCTAAATTCAGCTATGAGGATGTGAGGGACCAGATCCGGGAATCTGAATTCATAGATTCTGCCGGCTTCTTTATCAGGCCTCCCAGGGAAGGGTTTGAAAACAATCAACCTGAAGAACCCTTTGATGCCCCTCTGGTGGCATACAATGCTGTGAGCGCCAGGAATGCCACCCAAACAAGGCGTTATCAGGGTTATTTACAGTACACAAATCGCCTGAATCTCGGTCAACACCTGCTCACCTACCAGCTTGGCATCAGGGCTCACCACTGGGTCCTGGAGGGTTCCGGGTTCGCTAAGAATGCCCAGACTGCTGTCAGTCCCAGGGCACAAATATCCCTGAAACCCAACTGGGAGAGAGATGTGGTCTTCCGGCTCTCCTCCGGGATCTACCAACAACCTCCATTTTATCGAGAATTGAGAAATGCTGAGGGCAGGATCATCCCTGAGGTGGTGGCCCAAAAGTCATTTCATCTGCTCCTGGGGGCGGAGCAGAGCTTCAGGCTCTGGGGCAGGCCATTCAACATGCAGTCCGAGGTCTATTACAAAAACCTATGGGATGTCAATACCTATACCCTGGATGATGTGCGGATTCGCTACGTGGCCAATAATGACGCCCGGGCCTATGCCTATGGCGCAGACCTGAGGCTTTACGGGGCCTTCGTGCCGGGAACAGAATCCTGGATCAGCCTCGGCTTCCTTAAAACCATGGAAAACTGGGATGACAGGGGATATATTTCCCGGCCCACAGACCAAAGGTTCAAAGCCTCCCTCCTCTGGCAGGATTACGTACCTGATATCCCCCAGCTCAGGATGTATCTCAATTTGGTGTATCAGACAGGCGTTCCCGGTGGATCGCCCAGTTATGCAGATCCCTATATCTTTCAGAACAGGTTGAGGGATTACAAAAGGGCCGATTTGGGAATTTCTCATATTTTTGCAGATGAGAATCATTTATTCCCTGAAGGGCACTGGTTGCACAGCTTCAAGGAGTTGCAACTGGGACTGGAGATCTTCAACCTGTTCAACAACCAGAATTCCATTACGAATACCTGGGTCAGAGATGTGGACAGCAAGAATGAATTTGCAGTACCTAATTTTATGACCTCCCGAATATTGAATATAAAAATCAGCATGAGATTCTAGATTCTATGGTCTTTTTAAAGAGATGCCTACTTTACGTGTTTTTCCTGCAGGTCTGCACCGCGCTGGGACAGAAAAACATATACGAAAGCGACAGGTTCGAAGACCTGAGCGCTAACCATAAAATATTGGCCATCATTCCGTTTTTCACCAACCTGGAACTCGATGAAGACGTGGACCGGGCTAGCCTCAAAAAACTCGAAGAACGGGAAGGCTATGCCGTTCAGGACGCCCTGGAGACCTATTTCGGTCGGGGTAAGAAGCGGAAAAAGTTTTCGGTCGATTTTCAGAATACAAAAAACACCAATGCTATTCTGCTGCAGAACGAGATCACATATGCGAACATCGATACCTACACCATCAAACAGCTCAGTGAGATCTTAGGGGTCGATGGGATCGTAAGCGGCAATATGGACCTCAACATCCTGCTTTCCGAAGGCATCCCTTCTGAATTCAGTTTCATCGACTACATCATGGGGGACGCAAATTACGGTCGTATAGGCATCAAGGTGAGCGATGGGAAGACCGGTAAACTGCTGTGGAAATACGAGAAGGAGATCAACAAGAAATCCGGGCGGAACACCACCGACCTCATCGAATCCATGATGAAAAAAGCAACGCGGAAATTTCCCTACGACAAGGAACGCTAGGAAATCATGGGTGCTTTTTCGTCCTTGCTGAATTCTTTGAGCACCTTCACCGTGTAATCGATCTCCTCCTTCGTGTTGTAGATCGAAAAAGAAAATCTCAGAGAGGGTTTCTTCAATTCTTCATCATCCAGGATCTGGGAAAGCACATGCGACCCTGTGTCACTCCCAGACTGGCAGGCGCTCCCTTTGGAACACGCGATACCCTTAATGTCTAAGTGGAATAACAGCATTAGAGCTTTTTCCTGGGAGATGGGCAGGCGAACGTTGACCAGGGTATAAGTGCTGCGATCCATATCTCCTGAGAGTCCGTTGAACCTCGCTTCAGGAAATGCTTTTTCCACAGCCTTGATAAAATACTGCTTTAGAGAGGAGACGTATGCCTGTTCCTTTTCCAGATTATCGTAAGCCAGGATAAAAGCCTCTTCCAGACCCACGATGTTGTGAAAGGGTTCTGTCCCTGCCCGGTAGCCCCTTTCCTGTGCACCACCTACGATCATGGGTTTCAGACCGGAATTCTTACGGATATAGGCAAAACCCACTCCCTTGGGTCCATGGAATTTATGGGCTGCTGCGGTCATAAAGTCGATAGGGGTCTCCTGCACATCCCAGGGGTAATGGCCGATGGACTGCACGGTATCCGAATGCAGGTAGGCATGATATTCCTTACAGAGTTTACTGATGGCCTGAATATCTATTTTATTCCCAATCTCATTATTGATGTGCATGAGGCTTACCAGCATCTTGCCTTTCCCTGTCTCCAGCAACTCCTTTAAGTGCGGTAGGTCCGGGTTTCCTTCAGGCGTCAGTCTCACGTACTCCACCTTGACCTTTTCCTCGGCTTCCAGCTCCTCCACAGTATGCAGAACAGCATGGTGCTCGATCCTGGAGGTAATGATGGTCTGCACCCCCAGATCCCGGACCGCACATCTGAGGATCATGTTGTCAGCCTCCGTTCCTCCCGAGGTGAAAATGATCTCTGAGGGTTGGGCGTTCAGGTATTTGGCAATGGTCTTCCTGGCTGTTTCTATGGCGGTTTTGGCTGTCCGGCCGAAACCATGGGTAGAAGAGGGATTGCCGTAGCAATTGGCAAGGGCCGATTGCATTTTTTCGATTACCTCATCCCTGACCCGGGTCGTAGCTGCGTTGTCCAGATAAATTTGCTCCATAATCGAACCTATCCATAAGTATCGGCTCAAAAATACAGGAAATTAATGGAAATTCGCCCTGCCCACTGCAGAATGACATAGGTTTTTCCTACGGACTTTGCGTACATTTGACATATGAAAAGAATACTTCCTTTGGTTCTCATGCTCACCCTGAGCCAGTGCAGTGACGGAGACCTTCAGATAGAAACCATCGACTTCGACGATATCGCCATACAGACGTGTGAGACTACTGTCACTACGGGAACCTCCATTTTTTTTAAGATCAGTGAAGATGAAAGTCTTATACTCGATCTGCAGGCCGGTCTTCTTAATAATCAAGAAACCCAGGACACCCTCGTTAGTACCATCCCCGGCCAGAGTTCCCTCCTTTACCGCATCTTTTCAGCCACGGTTTCCAAAAATTATTTTTGCGACGCCATACCTACGGTTGAACCCACGGTCATTGAAGAAATAGAAGCAGTGAGCGGAGAGGTCCTTGTGAGCACAATCAGGAATGCGGCAGACACCACCCTATTTGAACACAATATCCGCTTGCGGGATGTGACCCTGGTCAATGCTCAGGGGGAGCGCATTACGGACACGAGCATCAACGAGTTCGGCACGGTGACCACAAAACAGTGATCAGGCCTCTTTAGGGTTTTGAAGAATGTAAGCCTCTGTGGCCCCCAGTCCGTATTTTTGGTAGTCCGCATCGTAGTAATTGATATTGGGATACCTTCTTAGGAGAAAACCCAGCTCTTCTTTCAGGACCCCAGCGCCCACCCCGTGTATAAACACTACTTTTCGGATGTTTTTACGCATGGCAAAGTCAAGCTGTCGCTTGGCCGTTTCCATCTGGATATTCAGCATGTCGAAATTACTCATGCCCCTGGTGTCCGGTACCAGTTGGTGGATGTGAAGGTCGACCTCCATGGCCGGCACCTCCTGCTGCTTTTTTTTGGAAACCCTTGTACGGGATGTTTTAGGCCTCTCATTTTCCAGGCTCGCCAGGCGGACTTCCTCGGAGCTCACACGAAATCTTTCCTGCCCGGCCAAAAGGATTAGCTCATCAGGTGTAAACTCTAGTTCAAAACCGTCAGTGGTCCGTATCCTGACGCGATCCTTCTCAGAAGAAACTACGATGCCCTCTATGGAATCATCGAGGACCTGTACGCGATCACCTGTCATGAAGGCAGCCATAACCAGGGTAAAATATTAAGGGGAATTATTTTCATTCCTTAAAAATAATAGTATTTTTCGGAAGGAGAATCATTAATAAACCCCGTGAATCTGGTCCCTTTCCTTTTTGCCCTCAAAGACCTGATGCTGCCATGCATGAGCAAACAACTCTTTGGGATGGAATGTCCGGGCTGCGGTATTCAAAGATCTGTAGTATTATTGGTTCAGGGTGAATTCCTGGCTGCTTTCAAAATGTACCCTGCGATCTATCCCATCCTGGGGCTTTTCGCCTTTCTCCTGCTCGACCGATTCTTCAGGGTGAAGTACGCCAATACTATCTCTATCAGCCTGATGGTACTCAGCGTCTTTTTGATACTGATCAACTTTCTGTATAAAATCATCTAACCAAAACTCTTTATGGAACAACAAAAACTACCCAATGTAACTATCGCGATCGTCCTGGCTATCCTGTCATACCTGTGCTGCTGTATTTATGGTATCCCTGCGATCATCATGTCCGGGATCGGACTCTTCCTGGTAAAAAAAGACGAAAAGGTCTATGCGGAGAATCCGGAGCTTTACTCGAACTACAGTCAGTTGAAAACGGCCAAAATACTTGTGATCATCGGACTTATCCTCGGAGTCCTTTATCTCTGCTACATGATCTACAGCATTTGGGCTATGGGCGGCTGGGAAGAGGCAATGCGCCAATCCCAGGAGATAATGGAGCAATTTGGAATCGAAGAATAACCAAACAATCCTGACAATATGAATCAACAATCGCTTCCAGGTGCCAGCAATGCCCTGACCATGGGGATCCTTTCGGTAGTCCTGACCCTGCTTTGCTGTGGCCCTTTTGGGATCATTTTTACGATCCTGGGGCTGAACAGTGCCAGCAAGGCAGAACGCCTCTATAAAGAGAACCCGGGAATGTATACTGGGTATGAAAACGTCAAGACCGGCAGGGTACTGTCATATGTGGGACTGGCCCTTGCCCTCCTTTACCTCCTCTTTGTTATCTTGTATTTTGGGGCGATCATCGCCCTGATCACAGCAGGAGAATTCGATAATTTCTAAAAAAAAGCCCCCGGAAACGGGGGTTTTATTTTTGGGGGGGGGAATCTAATTGGCCACTTCGCTCATGAACTTAAGGCGGTACAGCCGAAGTTCCTCATCTTCGTAATCCCCGTTGAACTCCTTCATGGCAGTCTCAATATTATCTGTCTCTGCCTCCAGGAAATACTCGTGTATCTCGTCCTGTTGGTCCTCATCCAGGATCTCATCTATCCAGTAATCGATATTGAGCTTGGTTCCGCTGAAAACGATCTGTTCCATTTCCTTGACCAGTTCGGAGATTTCCAGTCCTTTGGCAGCAGCAATATCATCCAGGGGTAATTTGCGGTCCACGTTCTGAATGATGTACAATTTCAGTCCTGAGTTCGCCCCTGTGCTTTTCACCACCAGGTCATCCGGCCGGATAATGTCGTGCTCTTCCACGTAGGCGGCTATGGCTTCGAGAAAGGGTTTCCCATATTTTCTGGCCTTGCCTTCGCCCACCCCATGGATATTGGTCAACTCGTCCATACTGATGGGATATTTAAGGGCCATGTCTTCCAAGGAGGGATCCTGGAAGACCACAAAGGGAGGAACATCCAACTTTCTCGCCTCTTTTTTGCGCAGTTCCTTTAGCAATCTGAGCAATTGCTCATCTGCCACCCCACCGGATTTCTTGGCAGCACTGACAATGGCATTGTCGGTCTCCTCATTGTACACATGGTCCTTGGCCATCATAAAGGAGGTAGGGTTCTTCATATAGGCCTCTCCTTCTTTGGTAAGGTGTAAGATACCGTATTGTTCGATCTCCTTTCGGATATAGCCGGCTACCAGGGCCTGCCTGATCAGGGCCATCCAGTACTCCTTGGGATGGTCCTTGCCGCATCCAAAAAAATCCTTCCCTTCGATCTTGTGGGATGCGATCAGTGCATTGGTAGATCCGGTAAGGGTTTTGACGACTTCCTTGGATTTGAATTTCTCATTAGTTCCCTGGATCACCTTCAACAGTTTGACCAGGTTGTGACTGGCCTCTTTCTTTTCCTTTGGGTTCCGGGCATTGTCATCCATATCTGCCCCTTCCCCATTGACCTCGTCGAATTCCTCCCCAAAATAATGCAGGATGAATTTGCGCCTGGAAATGGAGGTCTCCGCATAGGCGACAATCTCCTGCAGGAGGGCATTGCCGATCTCCTGCTCTGCAACGGGCTTGCCGGACATGAACTTTTCCAGTTTTTCCACGTCTTTGTAGGAGTAAAAGGCCAGGCAATGGCCTTCGCCTCCGTCTCTTCCGGCCCTGCCGGTTTCCTGGTAATAGCTTTCAATGCTCTTGGGGATGTCGTGGTGGATCACGTAGCGGACGTCAGGTTTGTCTATACCCATCCCGAAAGCGATCGTCGCCACCACCACGTCAACGTCCTCCATAAGGAACATATCCTGGTATTTGGACCTGGTCTTGCTGTCAAAACCAGCGTGGTAAGGCACTGCACTGACCCCGTTGACCTGCAGTACCTGAGCGAGCTCTTCCACTTTTTTGCGACTCAGGCAGTAGATGATCCCCGATTTCCCAGGGTTCTTTTTCACAAATCGAATGATGTCTGCGTCGACATTCTTGGTCTTGGGTCGCACCTCGTAAAACAAATTAGGTCGGTTGAAAGATGCCTTAAAGAGTTTGGCGTCCTGTATGCCCAGGTTTTTGACGATGTCTTCCTGTACCTTAGGCGTGGCGGTAGCCGTAAGCCCAATGATGGGTATGTCATCTCCCAGGCGATCGATGATCGGCCTTAGATTCCTGTATTCCGGCCTGAAATCATGTCCCCATTCCGAGATGCAATGGGCCTCGTCTATGGCGACAAAAGAAATAGGTACAGACTGCAGGAATTGAACGTAATCTTCCTTGGTCAGGGACTCCGGCGCTACATAGAGCAATTTGGTGATTCCGTCCCGAATGTCTTGTTTGACTTGCTTTACTTCGGACTTGTTCAGGGATGAATTCAGTACGTGGGCCACCCCTTCCTCGTTGGTCGATATCCCGCGAAGGGCATCTACCTGGTTCTTCATCAGGGCGATCAGTGGGGAAACCACGATTGCCGTGCCTTGCTTGATCAGAGCAGGAAGTTGATAACAAAGGGACTTACCGCCCCCTGTAGGCATGATCACAAAAGTATTATCCCCTTGGATGACACTTTTTATGACCTTCTCCTGAAGACCCTTGAAGGAAGAAAAACCAAAATATTTTTTAAGAGACGACTGCAGTTCCGTATCGTTCAATACCATTCCCTAATTGTTTACTTAATCCCACTGTCATATTCATTCTCATGCTTCAAAATAAGTGCTTGACGACTGGTGTCGCATTTGGGCAGCAGTAATTTTTCTGGCAGGTTTCGAGTACCCTATAAAATAAGTTTGTGTAATTTTGCTTCTTAAATATAAGACATTCTTTTAGATTGATATTAGGATTTAATCAAATTTTCTGCATTCCCATTCACTAAATCACTACCCGGTCTTGAGTAAACACGACGCCATTTTACAATTGGCAAAAAAAACGATAGAAACCGAGGGGAACGCCATACAGCACCTGGCCTCCCTGATCGATCAGCAATTTGCAGATGCAGTAGACTGCATTTACCGGGGTGAAGGCAGGGTGGTCATCACCGGAGTGGGTAAAAGCGCCCTGATCGCCTCCAAGATCGTGGCCACACTGAATTCCACCGGGACGCCTGCCATCTTTATGCACGCTGCCGACGCCATCCACGGAGACCTCGGAACGATACAACAAAAAGATGTCGTGATCTGCCTTTCCAAGAGTGGGAGCACCCCCGAGATAAAATTGCTCGTGCCCCTGATCAGGTCGGGTGGCAACAAACTCATCGCCATCACCGGTAATCCGGCCTCTTATTTGGGAGAGCAGGCAGATTTTGTCCTCAATACCTATGTAGAAAAGGAAGCCTGTCCCAATAATCTGGCCCCAACCACGAGTACAACAGCACAATTGGTCATGGGAGATGCCCTGGCCATCTGCCTTCTGGAACTTCGGGGTTTTAGTCCACGTGACTTTGCGAAATACCATCCCGGTGGTACCCTGGGGAAGAAGCTCTACCTGAGGGTAGAGGATATCGCCTCCAAGAACATGCTACCCAAAGTGAAGACCGATTCCCCGGTGAAGGAGGTAATCGTGGAGATTTCCGAAAAAATGCTGGGGGTGGCCGCTGTCCTGGAAGGAGAAAAGCTTGTGGGAGTAGTGACCGACGGAGATATCCGCCGTATGCTCAACAAATACGAGAACATTAACGGACTCACGGCCAAGGACATCATGACCCTTCATCCCAAGACCATCGATGCAGAGGTACTGGCCGTCAAGGCCCTGAAAGAGATGCAGGCCAATGAGATCTCACAACTGTTGGTGGAAAAGAAAGGGGCCTATGTAGGGGTCGTCCACCTGCATAACCTGATTAACGAAGGTATATTATAATGGCCAAGCAGAGGAAGGATCCCAACGAAATGTCGTTCCTTGACCATCTGGAGGAACTGAGGTGGCACCTGATCCGATCCACCATGGCCGTCGTCATCGTGGGTGTCGTCGCCTTTTTGATGAAGGACTTCATTTTTGACACGGTGATCTTCGGACCAAAAAAACCGGATTTTCCCACCTACGGAGTCTTCTGCAAACTTTCCAAAATGCTCGGGTTTAGTGAGGCCTTCTGTAGCAATGAACCTTTATTCCGCATACAGAGCCGGGTGATGGCGGGTCAGTTTTCGGCCCATATCTGGACGTCTATCTGGGCGGGCTTTATCGTTGCCTTTCCCTATGTGCTCTACGAAATGTGGCGCTTTATCAGCCCGGGGCTGTACGAGAAAGAGCGCAAGAGTTCCAGGGGCTTCATTTTTGTAGCTTCCCTCTTGTTCTTCACGGGAGTGCTTTTCGGCTACTATGTGGTGGCCCCCCTCTCCATCAACTTTCTGGGAGGGTACACTGTGAGTCCGGAGGTTTTCAACGATATCGACCTGAGTTCTTACATCTCAACAGTTCGGGCAGCTGTGATCGCCTGTGGCCTCATTTTCGAGCTGCCGATCATCATCTACTTCCTGACCAAAGTCGGACTCGTCACACCCGAGATCCTGAAAAAATACCGGAAGATCGCCCTGGTCATTGTGCTGATCATTTCGGCGATCATCACCCCTCCTGATGTGGCCAGTCAGATCATCGTCGCCATCCCGGTCCTGATCCTGTACCAGATCAGTATTTATATCTCCGCTTATGTCCTGAAACGGGAAGCGAAAAAAGCAAAAAAATATGCCAAATAAAGTTGAGGAATTCAATGCGTACCGCTCCAGGATGAATGAAAAACTGCTGGGAGCGAACAACAAGCTCATCAAGCGGATCTTTAACCTGGATACAAATGCTTATGCGGAGGGGGCCCTGGATGTCAAGACCAAGGAGTTACTCGGGTTGGTGGCCTCGGCAGTGCTGAGGTGTGATGACTGCGTCAAATACCACCTGGAGAGTGCGAAAAAAGCAGGGGCCAACACCGAGGAAGTGATGGAGACCCTTGGGATCGCCACCCTGGTCGGGGGTACAATCGTGGTGCCACACCTTAGGAGGGCCTATGAATTCTGGGAGGCCCTGGAGGCCCAGTAAGGTTAAAAAAAGTATAATTCCTTTCCCCTCCATGGAGAATACCTTAGTTTTGAAATTACATGAAGCTCAGAGCTGAAAATATCATGAAGGCCTATCGCGGCCGCAAAGTGGTCAAAGGAATCTCCCTGGAGGTAAACCAGGGGGAGATCGTCGGATTACTGGGACCCAACGGTGCAGGAAAGACTACCTGTTTCTACATGATCGTGGGCCTGATCAAACCCAATGGAGGCAAGATCTTCCTGGACAACACCGAGATCACCAAATACCCCATGTATAAAAGGGCTCAGAACGGCATAGGATACCTGGCCCAGGAAGCATCCGTTTTCCGTAAACTCAGCATTGAAAAGAACATCCTCAGCGTACTCCAACTCACCAAACTCAGCAAGAAAGAACAGCTCATGAAGATGGAGCAGCTGATCGAGGAGTTTGGCCTTGGGCATATCCGCAAAAACCGTGGCGACCTGCTTTCCGGAGGAGAGCGAAGACGGACGGAAATCGCCCGGGCTCTTGCCACGGATCCCAAGTTTATCCTGCTCGACGAACCTTTTGCAGGGGTGGACCCCATTGCGGTTGAGGACATCCAGCGGATCGTCGCCCAGCTCAAGAACAAGAATATCGGTATCCTGATCACCGACCACAATGTGCAGGAGACCCTGGCTATCACCGAGAGGTCTTACCTCATGTTCGAGGGAGGAATCCTCAAATCAGGGGTACCCGAAGACCTGGCGGAGGACGAAATGGTCAGGAAGGTCTATCTTGGGCAGAATTTCGAGCTGCGAAAGAAGAAACTGCAACATTGATCCCTCCCAACTGCTAAATATCCGGTCAATCTTTCAGGCCTTCACCTCACCTTCGTAGAACAGCAGGGAACTCAGGATGTAGATCAAAACGATCACCGGCACACTGAGGAACTTCATGGTCCCGATACAGATTAAGCTTATCCCAAGGAAGAGGTAACGCAGGGCATTATTCTTAAAATCCCAGCTCTTGAATTTAAGGGCGAAAAGAGGGATGGGAGCATTTAGCAGCAAGGTACTCAGAGCCGTCAACCCCAGTAAGAACCAGGGATCCAGAATGATCCTGTTCAGCGCATCACTGCCATTGAACAACAGGATCATGGGCAAAGAAACTATCAGCAGGGCATTGGCCGGAGTCGGCAGGCCAATAAAGGATGAAACCTGTCTTTCGTCTATATTGAAACGTCCCAGCCTCAGGGCCGAGGAGAGGGTCACCGCAAAACCTGCAAAAGGAAGGATGTCCGATAATACCAGTGAGGATTCCGCCTCACTTGTTCCCATCACGGAATTTGCACCCAGGCTCATACTTATAAGTTGAAAAAGGACGATCCCGGGGACCAGGCCAAAGGTGATCATGTCTGCAAGGGAATCTAGTTGCACACCCAGCTTGCTCTGCACCTTAAGCATACGCGCGGTGAACCCATCCAGGAAGTCGAATATTAGACCTGCCAGGACGAGTCCGGCTGTGACCTCCCAATCATTTCTCACGGCAAAAACGACCGCCATAGATCCTGAAAGCACGTTGAGGAGGGTGAGGACATTCGGTACATGTTTTTTCACAGGAGGGATCTTTAAAGCTAAAATAGTATAATTTTTATGGAAGCTGTTTTGTCAGATATTTTATTCTGATATTTGCCCAGTTACCTGCAATGGTCAAATTTTTCCCTTCTCTGATGACACTGAAGCGATTCGTTTTCCTCCTGCTATTTTCCTCCGTCATGTCCCTGAGGCCCCAGGCAGAACCGTTGTCCGCCAATGCCGTGATCAGTGTGATCACCTGCGGTCCGGGAACGGAATTGTACTCCTCCTTCGGTCACAGCGCTTTTAGAGTGCAGGACAGGGAAAAGGGCATAGACTGGATCTACAACTACGGGACCTTTAACTTCAACACCCCTAACTTTTACGGGAAATTCGCCAGGGGAAAGCTGCTCTACTCCCTGAGCAAACAGCGTTTTGAAAATTTCCTGTATACCTATGAGCTGGAGAACCGATGGGTAAAGGAACAGGTCCTCAATGTTACTGCTGCACAGCGAAATGAGGTCTTTGTCTTTCTGGAAAACAACTACAAACCCCAGAATCGGGATTATCAATACGATTTCCTGATGGAGAACTGCTCCACCAAGATTCCGGAGGTTCTCAAAACATCCCTGGGGGAAGGCCTGGTCTTTACCAACTACCTCAGCGATAGCCATAAGACATTCAGAGACCTCATCCGGGAGAATCTTATGTGGAACTCCTGGTCGAGTTTTGGAATTGACCTTGCTCTGGGAGCTGTCATCGACAGGGAAGCAGACTACCAGCAATATATGTTCCTCCCTGAATACGTCTTCTTCCAGCTGGAGCAAACTACCCTGGAGGGCAGCCCCCTCGTCAGCAGAGTACGGACCATATTAGACTACAACCTGCAAAATCGGGGAAATTATTTTACCTCTTCCCCCCTTTTCTGGTTTGGGCTTTTGTTCTTGTTTACGGCTACCATCACTTATATCGATTTCAGGAATCACGTCAGGAGTCGTGTATTGGATGTCATCCTGTTTCTGCTATCTGGCCTTGCGGGCTGTCTGATGATCTTCCTGTGGTTCTTCACCGATCATACGGCGACAGCCCTCAACCTCAACGTTCTATGGGCTTTTCCTCTCAACCTGGTCTTTTCCTATTTTCTGATCAGATACAAAGACCTGCCTTCCTGGGGCGTCCCCTACCTGGCAGGGCTCCTGATACTGTTGGTTTTGGCAGTCCTGGTATGGGTTCTGGGGATACAACTTTTTTCTCCAGTCGCTTCCGTCCTGCTCCTGACTCTCGGAGTTCGGTACGGCTTCCTCTATTACCACTTTAAAAACATAGAAACTCAGGTAAGATGAATCTGGTCTCCGTAGAAGGTATCTCCAAAGCCTATGGGGAGCGCGTCCTCTTTACCGATCTGTCCTTTGGCATCAACGCCGAGCAGAAGATCGCCCTGATCGCCCAGAACGGTACCGGTAAGACCTCTATCCTCAATATCCTCGCTGGGAAGGACCATCCTGATTCGGGTCAGGTGACCACCCGTAACGGGATACGGATCTCATACCTCGAACAGGACCCCGACCTCAATGGCAATCTCACCATTGAGGAAACCGTCTTTCGCTCGGATAACGAAGTACTTCGGGTAATCAGAAATTACGAACAAGCACTGGAAAACCCGGCAGACGAGACCGGATATCAGAAGGCCTTTGAGGCCATGGAACGCTTCAATGCCTGGGATTTCGAGACCCAGTACAAGCAGATCCTCTTCAGGCTGCAGCTCGAAAACCTCGATGCCAGGGTAGACACGCTTTCCGGGGGACAGAAAAAAAGGATCGCCCTGGCCAATGCCCTACTGAACAAGCCAGACCTTTTGATCCTGGATGAACCGACAAACCACCTCGATCTGGAAATGATCGAATGGCTGGAAGATTTCTTTTCAAAGGAAAGCATCACCTTGTTTATGGTGACTCACGACCGGTATTTCCTCGAAAGGGTATGTGATGAAATCCTCGAATTAGACAACGGTCAATTGTATTCCTACAAAGGCAATTACAGCTACTACCTGGAAAAAAAAGAGGCCCGGGAGACACAGGAGGCCGTCGAACTTCACAAATCCAGACAGCTATACAAAAAGGAACTGGACTGGATGCGCAGGCAGCCTAAGGCAAGGACGACGAAATCCAAATCCCGTATAGATGATTTCAGCGAGATAAAACAAAGAGCGCAGCAAAGACGAAAGGATCACGAGGTACAACTGGAGATCAACATGGAACGGCTGGGAAGCAAGATCCTGGAATTCCACAACGTAGTCAAGGAATTCCCGGACACCCCCATCCTGAAAAAATTCAGCTATTCCTTTCTCAAAGGGGAAAGGCTCGGTATAATCGGTAAGAACGGAAGCGGTAAGACCACCTTCCTCAACCTGCTCACGGGAAGGGAAATGCCCGACGGGGGAAAGATCGTCACCGGGGAGACCATCAAATTCGGATACTATACCCAGGACGGGATCGAGGTCAAGAAAGGGCAAAAAGTGATTGAAGTGATACGGGAGATCGGGGAGTATATCCCGTTGAAAAAAGGCCGGCAACTCTCCGCCCAGCAGTTGCTGGAGCGGTTTCTGTTCGACAGGAAGAAGCAGTACGACTACGTGGAAAAACTCAGCGGCGGGGAGCGAAAGCGTCTGTATCTCTGTACCGTTCTGATCCAGAATCCCAACTTCCTGATCCTCGATGAACCCACCAACGACCTGGACGTGGTAACCCTCAACGTCCTGGAGTCTTTTCTGCTCGATTACCCGGGCTGCCTGGTAGTGGTATCCCACGACAGGTATTTTATGGATAAGATCGTGGACCACCTTTTTGTTTTCAGGGGCGGAGGTGTGATTGAGGATTTTCCCGGGAATTATTCCGATTTCAGGGCCTATGAAGACAGAAGAACAGAAGAACGCAGACAAGAAAGCGGAGCCGATAAGACCAGGTCTGCCGAGGAAAAAGCTTCCTGGCGCGATGAAGGCAAACGGAGCGGGCTGTCGTATGCAGAACAAAAGGAATTCAGGCAGCTGGAAAAAGAGATCCAGGGACTGGAAGTAAAAAAGAAGGAATTACAGGACGCCTTTCTCAACCCGGAGATCAGCCCGGAGGAGATCGCCAGGCTGTCAAAAACCCTTCAGGAGGTGGAAGATCAGATCGATCGTAAGACCGAGCGTTGGTTTGAGATCTCCCTTCTGGATGAGACCGGGAACTAAACAAAATGGCCATGTATTTGTTCTCCCGTATCCTCTCTCGCCTGGTGTTCCTGCTCCGATCGACAAACCAACACGGAGTGCATTCCCCTTTTGTTTTTAAATACCTTACCCAGTGCCTCTATGAGAAAGGCTACCGAAATCGAACTAAATTCCAACAGATCGCCCTGAAGAGCATCCCTTATTTCGAATACCGTTCGATTTACATCCCGGCAGAAACCGGTCTGAAAACGATCCTGAAAGAGGCGTATCCCGGTCTCGTTTTTGGAAAAGCACCCTATGATCTCATCGCTTTCGAAAAACGGCAGGTATTGGATATAGACCTGGACGAGCTGGCTCCCCTGTGCCATAACGACAGTGCGATACTCATCGAGGGTATTCGTGATACTCCTGGCGGGTTGGCTGCCTGGGAATTGCTTTGTACAGATCCGCGCGTCACGGTCTCTATAGACTTTTATTACGGCGGTATCCTATTTTTCAGAAAAGAGCAGGAGAAGCAACATTTCCGCATTAGGATTTAAAGGTGTAATTTTGAAGGAATTCAGCCCTATGGACAATACTATCTATTACGTTTTGGGCCTGGTAGCCGTCATTTACATCGCCCTGTCTGCGTTTAACCGCAGGAGGTCCAAGGAACGGAAATCCCGGAAATTTATGGACGGTTACGAGCGAAAAAAGAGAAAGGACTAAGTATCCCTGAAATACACCTATGAAGATCTACACCAGAACCGGTGACGAGGGAATGACCGCTCTTTTTGGCGGAACCCGTGTACCCAAACATCATATCCGCATACAGAGCTACGGCACCGTGGATGAGTTGAATTCCTGGCTTGGCCTTATACGGGACCAGAATATCGATAAAGCTTACAAAGAGGTCCTGATGAAGGTCCAGAAAGACCTGTTTACCATTGGGGCTATACTGGCTACTGATCCCGAAAAGGCGATCCTGAAAAGCGGGAAGGAACGACTGAACATTCCCAAGATCAGTGCGGAAGACATCTCCTTTCTGGAGCAGGAAATGGACCGCATGGATGAAAAATTACCGGAGATGACCCATTTTATCCTTCCCGGGGGTCACCCGGCCGTGTCATACTGTCATATTGCGAGGACGGTCTGCCGAAGGGCTGAGCGTATGACGGTACTCCTGCATGAGAAACAACCTTTTGCCACGGAGGTCCTTTCCTATATGAATCGCTTGTCAGACTATCTATTTGTGCTTTCCAGGGCTGTATCTACCGATCTGGATGCGGAGGAGATCAAATGGATTCCTGAGAAAAAAGTCTAATATTTTGCCTATTTTATCGTTATTGCCCTGTCAGACAAGCATTTTTGTAAATTAAATGGAAATAAATCCTAAAAAACTTGACTGTCTGGGTTTAAAAATTATTTTTGCAAAAATTTAAAAACAAGACTTTTACCATGTATTGGACCTTAGAATTAGCATCCTACCTCAGCGATGCGCCCTGGCCGGCCACCAAAGACGAATTGATCGACTACGCGATCAGAACGGGAGCCCCTCTCGAAGTGGTGGAAAACCTTCAGTCCATGGAAGAAGAAGGGGGAGAGATCTATGAAAGCATAGAAGAAATCTGGCCTGATTACCCCACGGAAGAAGACTACCTCTGGAACGAGGATGAATATTGATACAATCTTTATTTAGCACTAAAAAGTCTCTTCGGAGGCTTTTTTTTTATGTAATTTTGACAGTCCCGAATCTGAATTGAGGCACTGAGCGAAAGTGGAACAACTTTTGCCATCCTTAATACCGAAGAAATCATTTTAGAGAATACATTCCTGCTTGCACCACCACCTGAGACAGGGATGTGGAAAACAATACTTCCATGAGTTTATTAAATAATGTTTTAAAGGTCTTTGTCGGAGACAAATCCAAACGTGACGTCAAAGAAATGAGGCCGCTAGTCGATGAGATCAATTCCTATGGTGAGGCATTCCAGGGGTTGACAAATGATGAACTGAGGGCTAAGACAGGGGAATTCAAAGCGATCATCTCCGAGGCATGTGCCACACTGTCGGAAGAAATTGAGAAACTCAAAGAAGAGGTCAACGCGTCCACAGATATCGACAAGAACGAGGAATTATACGCCCAGATCGATAAATTGGAAGAAGAGGCTTATAGGGTAACCCAGGACACCCTGGACAAAATTCTGCCGGAGGCTTTTGCCGTGGTCAAGGAAACAGCAAGGAGATTCAAGGAGAATGAAACCCTCGAAGTGACCGCCTCTGAAAATGACAGGATTTTATCGGGATCCAGGGATTACGTGAACCTGGAGGGCGACAATGCGATCTGGAAGAATTCCTGGGACGCTGCCGGAAAAGAAGTGACCTGGGATATGGTCCACTATGACGTGCAGCTCATTGGGGGCATAGCGCTCCACCAGGGAAAGGTAGCTGAAATGCAGACGGGGGAAGGTAAGACGCTGGTAGCCACCCTCCCACTCTACCTCAATGCACTTCCCGGAAAGGGCACCCACCTGGTGACCGTGAACGACTATCTGGCCAAAAGGGACAGCACCTGGATGGGGCCCATTTTTGAATTTCACGGTCTGACCGTAGACTGTATTGACAACCACAGGCCTAATTCAGACGGGCGAAGGGGGGCGTACAACGCCGATGTTACTTACGGTACCAATAACGAATTTGGCTTTGATTACCTGAGGGACAATATGGCTCATACTCCCGGAGACCTCGTACAGAGACCCCACTACTACGCCATAGTGGATGAGGTGGATTCCGTATTGATCGACGACGCCCGTACCCCTTTGATCATCTCAGGGCCTGTACCTGAGGGGGACAGGCACGAGTTCAACGAACTCAGGCCTAAGGTCCTTGACATCGTTGAAAAACAACGCAAGCACCTCACCTCAGTCCTGGCCGAGGCAAAGAAAAAGATCGCCGAAGGGGATACCAAAGAAGGTGGCCTTCTTTTACTGCGGGTGCATCGGGGTTTGCCAAAGAACAAAGCCCTCATCAAATATCTCAGCGAAGAAGGTATCAAA
Source organism: uncultured Muriicola sp. (assembly GCA_965364605.1). GTDB lineage: Bacteria > Bacteroidota > Bacteroidia > Flavobacteriales > Flavobacteriaceae > Muriicola. The sequence goes on along the minus strand of CBDTYM010000005.1, from coordinate 24,523 downwards.
CAGCTCCTGCAGAAGACAGAGAACTTCTACATGCAGGACAACAACCGGGAAATGCCCGTTGTGGATTCCGATTTGCTCTTCGTCATTGATGAGAAGAATAACCAGATAGAACTCACAGACAAGGGTATCGAATACATCTCCGGGGATCAGGCAAAGGATTTCTTTGTCATGCCCGACATCGGCAGTGAAATCGCCAGGATAGAGAACCAGGACCTGGAGATCGAGGAGGAAGCCCGTCTAAAAGAAGAACTATTCAAGGACTTTGCCGTCAAAAGCGAACGCATACATACCATGAGTCAGCTTTTGAAAGCCTACACCCTTTTTGAAAAGGATGTGGAGTACGTGGTCATAGACAACAAGGTGATGATCGTGGACGAACAGACCGGGCGGATCATGGACGGTCGCCGTTATTCAGATGGCTTACACCAGGCTATCGAAGCCAAGGAGAACGTCAAGATTGAGGCCATGACCCAGACCTTTGCGACCGTTACCCTCCAGAACTATTTCAGGATGTACAACAAACTCGCCGGGATGACGGGCACGGCTGTGACCGAAGCCGGGGAGCTCTGGGAGATCTATAAGCTCGATGTGGTGGAGATCCCTACCAACAAACCTATTGCAAGGGATGATCGCAACGACCTGATCTACAAGACTAAACGAGAAAAGTACAACGCCATCATCGATGAGGTCACCCAGCTTTCACAGCAGGGCAGGCCTGTCCTGATCGGTACGACCTCCGTGGAGATCTCCGAGTTGCTCTCGAGGATGCTCAACATCCGAAAGATCTCTCATAACGTACTCAACGCCAAACTCCATAAAAAAGAGGCTGACATCGTGGCCGAAGCCGGAAAAGCCGGTGTGGTGACCATTGCGACGAATATGGCCGGACGGGGTACTGACATCAAACTTTCGGACGAGGTAAAAAAGGCCGGGGGTCTCGCGATCATCGGTACTGAGAGACACGATTCCAGGAGGGTTGACCGACAGCTTCGGGGTAGGTCCGGAAGACAGGGTGATCCGGGAAGCTCCCAGTTCTACGTGTCCCTGGAAGACAACCTGATGCGCCTTTTCGGCTCTGAACGCGTAGCCAAGATGATGGATAGAATGGGACTAGAGGAAGGAGAGGTTATACAACACTCCATGATGACCAAGTCCATTGAACGGGCCCAGAAAAAGGTGGAAGAAAACAACTTCGGCATCAGAAAACGACTCCTGGAATACGACGATGTGATGAATGCCCAGCGAGAGGTGGTCTACAAACGCAGAAGGCATGCCCTACAGGGAGAAAGGCTTAAGGTCGATATCGCCAACATGATCTACGATACCTGTGAGGTGATCGCAGAATCGAACAAGGAGGCCAACGACTATAAAAACTTTGAGTTTGAACTGATCAAATACTTCTCCATCACCTCTCCCATTTCCGAAGAGGAATTCACAAAGCTCAGTTATCCAGAGATCAGCAACAGGATCTATTCTGCGGTGTACGAACACTACAGAGATAAGATGGAACGCAGTGCTGCCGTGGCCTTTCCGGTGATCAAGAAAGTGTATGAGGACAAGGCAAATTCCTATGAACGCATCGTAGTTCCCTTTACTGATGGGATCAAGACGCTTAACGTGGTCACGGACCTCAAGAGTGCTTACGAAAGCAACGGGAAACAGCTCATCACCGATTTTGAAAAAAACATCACCCTGGCCATCATAGACGAGGCCTGGAAGACCCACCTGCGGAAGATGGACGAATTGAAACAATCGGTCCAGCTGGCGGTGCACGAGCAAAAAGACCCTCTCCTGATATACAAATTCGAGGCCTTTGAACTCTTTAAGGGGATGATCGAAAAGGTCAACAAGGACGTGGTGTCCTTCCTCTTTAAAGGGGAGCTCCCCTCAGGGAATTCTGAGGAGATCCAGGAAGCCAGGAACGTCAAGCGGGCCAAAGAGTCTCTCAAAACCACCAAGGAGGAGATTCCCAACAGCGATGAGCTCGCTGCACGCAATCGGGCTGCCGGGGAAACCCAGGGACAAAGGCCACAGGTCACCGAGACCATCGTCCGGGAAAGACCGAAGATCGGGCGCAATGACCGTGTCAAGATCAAGAACGTGATGTCCGGGGAAAGCAAGACCTTAAAATACAAACAGGCAGAACCGCTCATAAACAAGGGCGAGTGGGTCCTGGTCGAGGACTAAAAAACTCTTAGAAATAACCTTATCAAAAGGACAGCCTTCTGGCTGTCCTTTTTTTATCTGACCTTCTCTGTGGAACTTTAGGAGTGGGCGGTATTGATTATCTTCCAAAACATAAGTAGCTTTACACCACGGGATCAGGAGGCCGGAGCGAGAAAGCACAACAGGTTCTAAACAAAATTCGAGGGTATGGAAAAGAACTACATCGACCAGGAAAGGTATAGGGACAAGGAGAAATTACTGATCAAGGCTACAAATTACACTTCCGTGCTTTGCCTCGCCTTCTTCCTTATCTGTTACTTCCTTCTGGACATTACATCCCTCCTGTCATTTGTCTTCCTTATCTACGCCCTTATTAGTCTGGCCAATACCTATTTTTACAAGACACACGGCAAGCTCTCATTGACGTATAACATTGCATCCGTAACCAGCCTTTTGTCCACCCTCCTGGTAGTAGCCATGAGCGGTGGCTTGTACAGTCCGTTTATCTTCACCCTCGGTCTTCTGGTTTTGGCGGGATATGCCACCACCAGGACCTACGGTAAAACGTACCTTTTTCTCATCTGTGGTCTGGTAGTTGTTTTATTTCTGCAAAACAGGTTTTTCCCGGTGGGGATGAGCAACCAGGTACCCGAGGCTGCCAGGGATATCTTTGCCCTTTTGAGTATTCTGTTCACGATCTACCTGATTGGAGGCATCTTTGGGAAGGAGTTGATGATCGTCCACCATCAGCTTTACAAATCGAAACGGGAGATGCAATCCAAAAACGAAGAAAAGGACACCTTGCTCAAGGAGGTCCATCACCGGGTAAAGAACAACCTTCAGACCGTCTCCAGCCTCCTTAGCCTGCAAGGTCGGAGCATAGCGGACCAGCGTATCAAAGCGATCCTCAAAAGCAGTCAGAACCGGGTGATCTGCATGGCCATGGTTCACGAGATGCTCTATATGCGGGAAGACCTCTCCAAGGTACAATACCGGACCTATGTACGGGAACTGAGTGAATATCTGATAAAATCCCTGAAAGGAGCCAAGAACAAAGTGACCCTGAATATCGATATCCCGGACATTGAACTGGGAATAGACACTGCCATTCCTCTGGGATTACTGATCAATGAGGCTATTACCAACTCTCTGAAATACGGCATCAAGGATGACGGGGAAGGAGAGATCCATATTTCCATCGATCAGGAGGACGAACACAGTTACGTCCTTGAAATTGGCGACAATGGGGCCGGTTATTCAGAAGCGACAAACCTGAAGAACAGTACTTCTCTCGGACTTAAACTGATCCATAATCTGGCGAGGCAGCTGCAGGGAACTATCACAAGGGACCCTTCCAAAAAAGGCACCAACTACATCGTGAAATTCCGGGAAATAGAACCCCAGCCTATCCCCTCTGTGGCCTGAGATAAAAGCAGACACCAAGTCCTTCGGGTGCAAGACGCATATTCCTGACAGCCTCTTCGGTTTTATCGCTATATTTAGCGACTGACTTCAAATTCTACATCCATGCGAAAATCGATCTTCCTGGCCTTCCTGTGTATGGCAGCCCATCTTTCCGCCCAGGATTACTTTCTCGAAAAATACAAACCCTTTGATGAAGAGGTCCCTTCCCCGGAGGAATTTCTGGGATATGGTATAGGGGAAAGACATACACGCCACGACCTTATCGTGGCCTATTTCAAAAAACTCGCAGAGGTCTCAGTCCGGGTGGAGTTCACAGAGTACGGGCGTACCCACGAAGGAAGAATCCTCAGTATGCTTACGATCAGCAGCCCTCAAAACCTCTCCAAACTCCCGGCATTAAAGGAGGAACACCTGGCCTTTACCGACCCGGCAAAGAATGTCTCCAATTACAATCAGGTCCCTGTCTTCATCAACCTGGCCTACAACGTTCACGGGAACGAACCCTCGAGTTCCGAGGCGGCCTTGCTTACAGCCTATACGTTTGCCGCCTCCCGTTCAGCGGAGATCCAAAAATACCTGGAGAACTCCGTGATCTTTATAGACCCGACTATCAACCCGGACGGAAGGGATCGGCATACCCAATGGGCCAACTCCTACCAGGGCAGCCCCCTGGTCGCAGATCCTCAGGATGCCGAGCATGACGAATACTGGCCCGGAGGAAGGACCAACCATTACTGGTTCGACCTGAACCGCGACTGGCTGTTGGCGGTGAACCCGGAGAGCCGTGGCAAACTCAATTGGTACCATCAGTGGTACCCCAATGTCGTGACCGATTTTCACGAAATGGGCAGCCAGAGCACTTATTTTTTTGAACCGATGAAAGCCAACGGCTCCCTGAATCCCATCATGCCGAAAGAGAATTACGTCGACCTGAACAACCTGTTTGGTGACTACTACGCAAAAGCACTGGACAGTATCGGTTCTCTGTATTTTACCAAGGAGGTCTTTGACGGGACCTACCCTGGGTACGGATCCTCATATCCGGATCTTCAGGGCGGTCTTGGCCTGTTGTTCGAACAGGCGAGCTCCAGGGGTCATAAACAGACCACAGCCTTTGGGGAGATCACCTTTCCCTTTACGATCAGGAATCAGTTCACTTCAAGTATAACCACCGTCAGGGCAGCCGTAGAGAACAAAGCGTACTTGAGGAAATACCAGCAGGATTTCTTTAAATCGGCCATGACAAGGGCAGGAGCATCCCGGATCAAAGGATATTCTTTCGGGGATGAGTACGACCAGAATCGGGTGAAAGCCTTTATCGACAAACTACTGATGCACAGGATCAAGGTCTTCAAAAACGGGGACAAGTCCTACTTTGTCCCGACAAGACAGCCCCAATACCGCATGGTACAGACGGTGTTCGAAACCTATACGCAATACCGAGACAGTGTATTTTACGACGCCTCTGCCTGGTCCCTGGCTAATTTTTACAACATCCGCTACACTCCCCAGAACAAGGAGGCCAATGGAACACCGGTGACCGGGACGGAAGAGGTCGTGCAGGTCACCCCTGTGATAAAATCAGACTACGCCTATTTGATCGATTGGGATGATTACAATGCCCCTGCGGCCCTGCATTTTTTGCAATCCAAAGGCCTGATCCTCTCTTCTTCCTTCCGGACATTCACCTCACGGACGAAACGGGGTGAGAAGACTTTTAACTACGGTACCTTGCTGCTGCCCGTAGCCCTCCAGAAAAAAGATTCCGGGGCCGTATTTGCCCTGTTACAGGAGGCTCAGGAAACATTTAAGGTTCCCGTTTATGCCGTGGACTCAGGGCTGAACCTCGGTGGGATCGACCTAGGCAGCCGCTTTGTCGAACCCGTGGAAATCCCCAAAGCCGCTATGATCATCGGAGAAGGGGTTCGGTCTTACGAGGCTGGCGAAGTCTGGCACCTCCTGGATACCCGGGTACACATGCCGATCACCAAGATCCCCATACGTAGTTTGAACCGTGCCGACCTGGACAAGTACAATACCCTGGTGATGGTATCCGGTTCTTATTCCTTTAATGACAAGCTCATGGGGAAAATAAAGGCCTGGACAGAGAAGGGAAATACGCTGATCACCATAGGCACCGCTTCCAAATGGGCTATTGACAAGAAACTGGTAGCAGAAAAACTCATAGAGGCAAAAAAGGACAGCACGGCTGCCGTAGAACGCCTGCCTTACGCAGATGCAGGAGAAAATCTCGGCAAGGAGAGCGTTGGGGGGATCATCGCAGAAGCAGAAATAGACCTCACCCACCCCCTGGCCTTTGGCTACCGGGAGCAACGTATTCCGGTATACAAGAACAACACGGTCTGGCTGGCTCCCAGTCAAAATGAATATTCAACAGTTGCCAGATACACTGAAGATCCGGTGATCGATGGATTTATCACAGACAATAACCGGGATTCCTTCCTGAAGAAATCGGCTTCCCTCATCGTGAGCCCACTGGGCAGCGGAAGGGTCGTCATGTTTGCCGATAATCCCAATTTCCGGGGTTCCTGGTATGGCACCAACCGATTGTTTCTCAACGCCCTGTTCCTGGGTAATCACATCAACGTACCTAAATAGTTTATGATGAAGAATTTTTATTTAACAGTAGCCGGGATGCTGCTGAGCACCCTTTGCCTTGCTCAGTCCTTGCAGGGAGACGGTCCCTATTCCCAACTGATCATCAGGGGAGTGACCCTGATCAACGGCAATGGAGCACCGCCCCTGGGTCCTGTGGACATCGTGGTGAAGAACAACATGATTGAAAGAATAGAGGTGGTGGGTTACCCCGGGGTGGAGATCAACCCTTCCCGTAGACCCCAGCTCATCGCTGGAGGCAAGGAACTGGATTGCACTGGCATGTACCTGATGCCCGGCTTTGTGGATATGCACGGCCATATTGGCGGAAGGGCCCAGGGTGCAGAACCGGATTATGTGTTCAAGCTCTGGATGGCACATGGCATTACGACTGTGCGGGAACCCAGCGGTCGAGGAGTGGATTTTGCGATGGACCTCAAGCGCAAAAGTGCGAAAAATGAAATCACTGCACCACGGATCTTTGTCTATACCGGCTTCGGGCAGGGAAGTGAGAAGGAGATCAGCACCCCGGAAATGGCCAGGGCATGGGTACGCAACAATGCACAGAAAGGGGCGGACGGGATCAAATTCTTTGGAGCTCCGCCAGAGATCATGAGCGCTGCTCTGGATGAAAACAAAAAACTGGGATTGCGATCGGCCTGCCATCACGCTCAGCTCGATGTGGCCCGGTGGAACGTGCTGCAGTCTGCCCGCGCGGGGCTTACATCTATGGAACACTGGTATGGACTTCCCGAAGCCCTGTTCACGGACCGGACGGTTCAGGATTATCCCCTGGACTACAATTACAACAATGAACAACATCGTTTTGAGGAAGCCGGAAAGCTATGGCAACAGGCCGCACCGCCATATTCAGAGCACTGGAACAAGGTGATGGACGAATTGATCGCCCTGGATTTTACTTTGGATCCCACTTTTAACATTTACGAGGCGAGTCGCGACCTGCATCGGGCGAGAAGGGCCGAATGGCATGAGGATTATACCCTCCCTTCCCTCTGGGAGTTCTATCAGCCAAGTAAGATCTCCCACGGCTCTTACTGGCATTATTGGGGGACCGAACAGGAAGTGGCCTGGAAAAAGAACTATACCCTTTGGATGACCTTTGTGAACGAATATAAAAACCGGGGCGGACGGGTGACCACGGGCTCCGACTCGGGCTTCATCTTTCAACTCTATGGGTTTGCCTATATCAGGGAATTGGAATTATTACGAGAAGCGGGCTTTCACCCCCTGGAAATAATCCGAAGTGCGACCCTCAATGGGGCCGAAGCTCTGGGAGTAAGTGATCGGCTGGGGACGGTTACGGCCGGCAAGCTGGCCGACTTTGTTATCGTGGAAGAAAATCCCCTGGAAAATCTGAAAGTCTTATACGGCACAGGGGCCATCAAACTTACAGAAGAGAATGAGGTGGTCCGCGTTGGTGGGGTTCGCTATACGGTCAAGGATGGGATTATTTACGACGCGAAGGCTCTCTTACAGGACGTAAAGCGGATCGTACAGGAGAAAAAACGAGAAGAAGAATACAAAATACGGCAACCGGGAATAAAAGGATAGGCAGGGACATAGGTTGTGGTTTTAAACGGTTAGGTGTTTTCTTTGGGTCCGGAAGGAAAGCTCAGCCTTGATCCGGGCGTGCTTGAATCTGTAAAGTCGGGCTACCTGCGTCGTATCAGCCTTTTGATCTTGTTCGACAGATACAAGAACAACAGTCCCAGTATCCAAAACAGTATCCACTTTAGAACATTCAGCCTTAACATAGTCTTGCTCTTTTTGTGCAAATGCGCCTGAAGTCGTCAGAAGTACCAGGCAAAAGGTTAAAACAGCTTTCACGATGCAGGGGTTTTCGTATATAAAATAACCTCCAATCACCGGATTTACGGGATGTATCTCGCTGAATATCAGTGTTTATTCGATGTTCGAAGAAAAATCAGATGAAGGGTTGAATTTCTTCGTCAAGAGAGTTTATTCTCCAGAGCACCTCATCCGAAAAACCGGTTATTGGTCGTGAGTTGAGCAGATCCGGATGCCCTTAATCATGCGACTAAACGCTGTAGTCGACTTTTAACCATTTCCTGAAATGAGGCTGATATCTGTTAGCAGAGCGTTCCTCAATTTTGTATCTTTAAAAGGCTTGAATGTGCGTTCTTCAAGTTGTATTTTTGTAAAAGGAATTTCAACCCTATTCTGCTACTGGCTAACCGGGACTTCCATGCGGACCACCCGGGCCTTACGAGCTGATTGAAGAGCCGGCAGGAATGACCTCCGGGCTTAGAGGAGCATGAGGTATTATTTGCCTGAGATCAGAACCTGAATGGTGGATTTGCAAAACATCGAAGGAGAAGCAGAAGTTGAGGTCGATCTCTAAAAATTGTATGTTATGAAAAAGAAAGAATTGAGTACATCAGAGAATTTCAGAAAAAAAATAAGACGAAGTGGTGTTGTACTGCTACTCTGGATATTGACCCTGCCTGTTCAGGCGTTTGCGTTCCAGGATGAGCAAACGACCGATTTTGCCTCCTACAAAGGTGAGGTCGTCGATAGTGAGACGAACAAACCTCTGGTCTTCGCCTCACTTACAGTAACCGGGTCGAATATCAGCACGGTCACCAACACAGAAGGCGGATTTTTACTCAAAGTGCCCAGGGATGTGGAGTCTACTTCCCTCGAAGTCAGTTTCCTGGGGTACAGGTCAAAGACCATCCCTCTGTCCGCCCTGAATCCCGAAAACAATGTGATCACCCTGGAAGTACTGGTGACGGAACTGCCTGAGGTGAATATCAGCGTCCCCAAGGATGCTGTCACCCTGGTCAAAGAGACGCTGAGGCGGAAGGGCGATAACTACGTGAATGATCCCAGCGTGATGACCGCCTTTTACCGGGAGACAATCAAGAGAAGACGGAGGAATGTGTCCCTGTCTGAAGCAGTGGTACAGATATTCAAATCCCCTTATACCTCTCCGCGAAGAGATGTGGTTCAGATGTATAAGTCTCGTAAAAGTACCGACTACAGCAGGTTAGACACCCTGGTGCTAAAACTTCAGGGGGGGCCTTTCAACGCCTTGTATGTGGATGTGATGAAATATCCCGAATACATCTTCAGTGAAGAGAGTATAGAGGACTACGTTTTCCGGTTTGACAGGTCTACGCGCATCAACGACCGACTGATCTACGTCATCAGCTTTACCCAACGGGAAGAGATCCTGGATCAACTCTATCAAGGGGAATTGTTTATCGACGTGGAGAAAAAGGTACTCACCAGTGCCATTTTTTCCCTGAATATAACGGACAGGGATATGGCCAGTCGCCTCTTTGTGCGCAAAAAACCCTGGAATGCCAGGGTGTATCCGGAAGAAGTGGCCTATCGGGTAGATTACAGGGAAAAGGATGGCAAATGGTACTACGGCTACAGCAACGCAGTTCTGGAATTCAAGATCAACTGGGACAAGAAGCTTTTTAATACGGTCTACAGCATGACCTGCGAGATGGCGGTCACGGACTGGGAAAGAAATCCTAAGATCTCAGAACCGCGGTTGAGGGATCGACTTAAATCGACCATCATCCTGAGTGATGAGGCTTCCGGATTCTCCGACCCCGACTTTTGGGGAGAGTACAACATTATAGAACCGGAGAAATCCATTGAGTCCGCCATAAGAAAAATTCAGCGCCAGTTGAAAAGACAGGGTTAAATGGCGCACTCGGCTTTCCAATTATTGTTCATAAGCCGGTTTCTGAAAGGGGCCGGCTTTTTCTATGAAGTCACTTAAATTGGAGGTTCTCCCCTGGCTGTGAACTTATGAACAATTGTTTATAAGTCAGGTTTATAACTTGTTGATTTATAATTGCTTACAATCCTTGTATAATTAAACTTTTACGCTACATTTACTTTGTGATCGAGGGGAAGATACCCCGAGTGTCAAACCGAGGTCACTATAAAGTTGACGTTCTTTATATTGTTGCAATGGGCATTTTCACGACTGGGGATTTCGGTCTTCAGGAAGAAAAACATACCGGGTAAAGATGGTTTCGGCCTTCGGAATCCGGAAAGGTATGACCAACCCCCGTACGAGGCCTCAGGGTTACGTATGAATCAGGTTGTACCGCAGCAACAAGAAGAAACACAGATTTCGCCCCGATTGAAAAATTGAGAACGAAAGGTGTTTTAAACGTTGAGGCAACTTTGCATTCAGCCTTTAGGTTGAGCTGACGTACTCAGGTACGAAAGTTAAGCGAGTTGTTTCTAAAAAGCCATATCAATGTACCCGTTACAGTGATATGGCTTTTGTCATTTTAAAAGGGCACCAGCTTCCCTAAGATCCTAAAAAGGTTATTACATCACCCCCACTCCCTTTTGAAAAATTGTATATTTGCAGGCTTTAAAGTATAACTGCAACCAGACATGTCTAAGATCTACTATACCCTTACGGATGAGGCTCCGGGCCTAGCTACTCAATCCTTCCTACCTATTGTCAAAGCCTTTTCACGGCCGGCAGGGATACAGGTAGACACCAAGGATATCTCACTCTCCGGCAGGATCATCGCCGGATTCCCAGACTTTATCAGGGAAGACCAGCGTATGACGGACGATCTGGCTGCCCTGGGAGAGCTGGCCAAGACTCCGGAGGCAAATATCATCAAACTTCCCAATATCAGTGCGTCCATCCCACAACTCAAAGAAGCTATTGAAGAACTAAGGACAAAAGGATACCCGGTTCCCTTATATCCGGACGAACCTAAAACGGAACAGGAACGCAATATCAAAGCCCGTTATGACAAGATCAAAGGCAGTGCAGTCAACCCTGTATTACGGGAGGGGAATTCGGACCGAAGAGCTCCAAAACCCGTCAAGAATTACGCTAAAAAGAACCCCCATAAAATGGGAGCCTGGTCACGCGATTCCAAGACACATGTGGCTACTATGGCAGAAGGCGACTTCAGGGCCAATGAGCAATCCCTGACCCTGGAAAAAGAAACCGTCCTGGCCATAGAATTTGAAAATACCAAAGGGAAAAAAAGCCTGCTCAAGGGGGATATCCTGGTCAAAGCCGGTGAGATCGTAGATGCTGCTGTTCTCAGCAAGGCCGCCCTGTTGAAATTCCTGAGGCATCAAATCAATGATGCCAAACAAAAAGGAGTGCTTTTCTCAGTCCATCTCAAGGCTACTATGATGAAAGTATCGGACCCCATCATTTTCGGCCATGTATTGGAAACCTACTTTTCCGAAGTGTTCATAAAATACGGGGACATCCTGGAAGAAAATGGGGTAAGTCCCAATGACGGATTGGAAAGCCTGCTCGAAAAAATCCAAAAACTGCCCGAGAACGAACAAAAAGGCATCGAAAATGAGATTTGGAAGGCCCTTGAAGAAGGACCTCAACTGGCCATGGTAAACTCCGATAAAGGGATCACCAACCTCCATGTCCCCAGCGATGTGATCATAGATGCATCCATGCCGGCCATGATCCGTTCATCCGGGAAGATGTATAACCGGGATGGAGAATTGCAGGACACCAAAGCAGTGATACCGGACAGCAGCTATGCCGGGATCTACCAGGCAACCATCGATTTCTGCAAGGAAAACGGGGCCTTTGATCCGCGTACCATGGGTACCGTCCCCAACGTGGGACTGATGGCGCAAAAGGCCGAAGAATACGGGTCGCATGATAAGACCTTTGAGATCGCAGAGAAAGGAGTGGTCCGTGTCATAGACACTTATTCCAAAGAAACATTGCTCCAGCATGAGGTTTCCCCGGGAGATATCTGGAGGATGTGTCAGGTAAAGGACCGTCCGGTTCAGGATTGGATCAGGCTGGCTGTATCCCGCGCCAGGGCGACCCAAACTCCGGCTATTTTCTGGCTGGACCGGGATCGGGCCCACGACAGAGAACTGATTAAAAAGGTGGAAAAATACCTGCCACAGGAAAATACAGAAGGACTCGACCTGCAGATACTTTCGCCTCAGGAAGCTACAAAGGCGACCCTGAAACGCCTCAAGGAGGGAAAAGATACGATTTCGGTCTCCGGAAATGTACTCCGGGACTACCTCACTGACCTTTTTCCAATCCTGGAAGTAGGGACCAGTGCCAAGATGCTCTCCATCGTCCCCCTGATGGAAGGAGGAGGATTATTTGAGACCGGAGCGGGAGGTTCTGCCCCCAAACACGTAGAACAGTTCTTGGAAGAAGGTCACCTGAGGTGGGATTCCCTCGGGGAATTCCTGGCGCTGGCGGTTTCCCTCGATTTCTACAGCGAGCGGAATTCCAACCCGGAGGCCCACGTCCTGGCAGAAGCCCTGGATAAGGCAACCGAGGATTTTCTGAATAACGATCGTTCCCCATCCCGCAAGGTAGGGGAATTGGATACGAGGGGCAGTCATTTTTATCTGGCTCTCTACTGGGCTAAAGCCCTTGCCTCCCAGGAAGGCCATTCCGGTTTAAAAAGCGCTTTCAGTTCGGTGGCCGAAAGGCTTGAATCCCATTCGGAAAAGATCCTTGAGGAATTGCTGAATGCTCAGGGAAAAAAACAGGACATCGGTGGCTATTACAAACCCGATCCGGAATTGATCGCTGGGGCCATGAGGCCCAGCGCTACATTCAATGAGATCCTGGAGGCGATTTGAGGGGATCGCAACTGAAATTACCGGTCCCGTTAATGAACCCTTAACATAACCTGCCGTAAACTTTTCTATTTTTGGCAAAAATTGGCTATGAAGTATGCCTGTCGGCTACTGCCGGTCTTATTTATTTTTCTGACTTGCTTCCTGAATGCCCAGGAGCGCTATACCCTGAGCGGTACCGTCACCGAAGCCTCCAGCAATGAAGCCCTTATCGGAGTCAGTATCGTCATTCCCTCTCTTCAAACAGGGGTGACGACCAACGAATATGGTTTCTTTTCTCTCACCTTGCCCGAGGGAACCTATGAGTTGCAGATCACCTATTTGGGATTCCAGGACATTCTGGAGACCGTGATATTCGACGGCGATAAAAAGATGAATTTCCAGCTTACAGAAAAGGCTGAGGAACTGGAGGAAGTGGTCGTGACAGACAACGTGGAGAAACTGAATATCAGAAAACCCCAGATGAGCGTGAATAATCTGTCTGTACAGACCATTAAGGATATCCCTGTAGTGCTGGGTGAGGCAGACATCATCAAATCGCTGATCCTATTGCCAGGCGTCAGCAACGCTGGGGAAGGCTCATCAGGCTTTAACGTCAGAGGAGGCGCAGCAGACCAAAACCTCATCCTGCTGGATGAAGCTACCATCTTTAACAGCTCTCATTTGTTTGGTTTTTTCTCGGTCTTTAATCCGGACGCGATCAAAGACGTAAAGCTTTTTAAAGGAGGCATCCCGTCGCGATACGGGGGAAGGGTCTCTTCTGTCCTCGAAATTTTTCAGAAGGAAGGGAACAGCAAGGAATTCAAAATGAACGGAGGCATAGGGGCTGTAGCCAGCCGACTCCTGGCAGAAGGACCCATTGTGGAAGACAGGGCCGCCTTCCTCATAGGAGGCAGGGCTTCCTATGCCCACCTTTTCCTTCCGCTTTTCGACCTTGATAACACCGCCTATTTCTACGATCTGAACACCAAGATCAATTATCGACTCAACGATAACAACAGCTTTTTCCTATCCGGATATTTCGGAAGGGATGTCTTTTCCATTTCCAACAGTTTTGAGAACATCTACGGGAACAGTGTCCTGAACCTCAGGTGGAACCACCTGTTTTCTGACCGGCTTTTCAGCAACCTCTCCCTGATCTATTCCGACTATTACTACGGCCTGGAACTGGACTTTGTCGGGTTCAAATGGAATTCCGGGATCCGGAATTTCAATGTCAAGTACGACCTGAAGAATTACCTGAGCGACACCTTCCAACTCAACTATGGCCTCAATAATATCTACTACACTTTCAATCCCGGGAAGATCGTCCCCAACCGTCCTGATTCCGGTATTGTGGAAGAGCAACTTATCGAGAAATACGCCAATGAATTCGCGGTCTACATAGACCTGGAACACACATTGACACCAGACCTTAGCCTTGAGTACGGGCTGCGACTCAGCCACTTTATCCGATTCGGGCAGGAGGAACTGAACGTGTATGCCGATGATAACCCCGTCCTCTTTGATCCATTTCAACTGGTCTACCAGGAAGCACCTCCCATCGGTACGATCAGCCCTTCTCGGGGTGATCAGCTGGCCAGTTTTACCAACCTGGAACCAAGGCTCGCCCTGGCCTATACCCTGGACCAGGATCAATCCATCAAGGCCAGTTATACGCGGATGGCCCAATACCTGCACCTGCTTTCCAATACCAGTTCCCCTACCCCACTGGATGTGTGGACCCCCAGCGGACCTTTCGTAAAACCCCAGTTGCTGGATCAGTACGCCCTGGGTTATTTCCGGACGATCTCTGACGGGGAATACAGCCTGGAGACGGAAGCATTCTACAAGGACATTCAGAACAGGATCGATTATATAGACGGGGCGGAACTCATAGCCAATAACGCCATTGAACAGGTGATCCTCAACGGGCAAGCCCGGGCCTATGGACTGGAATTTCTACTGCGGAAGAATGAGGGTCGATTTAAGGGCTGGCTGGCTTACACACTTTCCAGATCGGAACAGCGGACCCCGGGAAGGACCCTCCCCACAGACAACGGCAGGTCTAACCTGGAGACGGGTATCAACAATGGGGAATGGTACAAGACCCCCTACGACAAGACCCATGATATTTCCTTCTTCGGGAGCTACGACCTGAATAAAAAATGGAGTTTCAATACAAATTTTGTCTATCAGGCAGGGCAACCTACCAACTATCCTGTTGGACAATTCGAGTTTCAGGGACTGACCGTACCCTTCTTCGGCCTCAGAAACCAGGAACGCCTTCCAGACTATCACCGGCTGGACCTGTCCGCCACCCTGACACCCAGGAAGAACGAGAAGCGAAAATGGCAGGCAGAATGGGTATTCAGCATTTATAACGTCTACAGCAGGATGAATGCCGCTGCCATCAACTTCCGGAGAAACCAGGACACAGGTGTCAATGAGGCCATCCGTACCTCCATATTTGGGATCGTTCCTGCAGTGACATATAATTTTAAATTTTGAGCAGAGCCATGAGAAAAGCTTTATTGTTTTTAATTCTGGCAGGGGTCCTGGCATGGGGATGCGAGGACGTGATCGAAGTAGACCTCCCCGAACAGGAAACCCGTCTTGTCGTTGACGGCCTCATACGGGTGGACATCGATGAACCCTATATACCGGTGGAGATCAGGCTGGCCTTGTCCAGTAATTTCTTTGAGGACAACACACCGACCTCGGCCGAAAGCGTCAGTATTGTCTATGAGGAAATAGTCAATGGGGTGGTCTTCTCCCAGGGTAGTTCTACGTTGGCAGAGACCTCTCCCGGGTCAGGCGTATACGTACCGGACCCTGATTTCAGTTCAGACCAGCGGATCCCGACCAGCATCCTCGAGACCGACTACCTCTTTACACTGAGTATTCGCCATCAAGGCCGGCTCTACCTCGCCCAGACGCGCTATGTACCCACTGTCCCCATCAATTCGGTCCGCCAGGGTGACGGCACCCTTTTCGGGGATGACGAGACCGAAGTGGTCATCAACTTTACCGACCAGGCTGAAGTGGACAATTACTACATCTTTGATTTTGGATTCGGGGATTACCTCGTTACCGAAGACGAATTTTATAAAGGTCAGGAATTCGAGTTCTCCTATTTCTACGACCAGCGTTTTGAACCCGGCACCACGCTAGAGATCAGCGTCCTGGGTGCGGACCAGGGATTCTTCCAGTATATGGATCAGCTTATCGTACAAAGCGGTGATGATCAGGGGCCATTTCAGACCCCGGTGAGCGCGGTAAGGGGAAATGTGTTCGACATAACGGACCTCGATAATGATCAGGTTCTCGACAACGTGGATCAGCCTGAGGTTTTTCCCCTGGGCTATTTCGCCCTTGTTCAGGAAGAACGGGGGATGGTGACCTTGGAATAATTGAGGTAAAAAGGGCTATTTTCTCCAGTCCCTGAGGTATTCCGCGATCTTTTTTTCCGTCAGGGAGGCAGCGTTCTCCATGCTGTAAGAGGTCGGTTTGTCCTTATCCCGTATTTCCAGTACATCCACCAGGCCATGGGCCAGAGCATCCTTTTCCTGCAGATCGAGCTTACCGCATATGGCCAGTACCGGAACCCCGAAGCGTTTTCCCAGACGAAGCACCCCATCGATCAGTTTGCCCTGCAGGGTCTGCGCGTCAATTGCACCTTCCCCTGTTATCAAAAGATCTGGCTTCTCCCCCTCGAACAAATCTCTGGCTCCAATTAATTCAAAAATAAAGTCGACCCCCTTTTCGAATCTGGCCTGGAAGAAGCAATGCAGACCATAGGCCGATCCTCCGGCCGCTCCGGCTCCGGGCATCTTCTGGGCTTCCATTCCCAGATCTCTGCGCACAACCCCGACGAAGTGTTCCATCCCCTTCTCTAGAAGGGTAAGCTCTGCTTCCCCAGCTCCTTTTTGGCGGGCGTAGACAAAGGCAGCACCGTTCTCACCCAATAAGGGGTTGTCCACGTCGTTTATAGCAAAGATCTTTACACTATGGAGACCGGGTTCTACCCTTTCTGAATCTACGTGAGAAATTCGTACTAAATTCCCTCCTGTTGGTTCGAGGGCATCCCCCTTTTTGTCCAGAAAACGGAACCCAAGGGCATGGGCCATCCCGGTTCCCCCATCATTGGTGGCGCTCCCGCCCAAACCGATATAGATCTTCTTGGCTCCCCTGTTGATCGCATCTTTCAGCTGTAAACCCGTACCGAGGGTCGTTGTTTTGAGGGGATTTCTTTCCTCCGGTCCGAGCAGGACCATTCCGCTGCATTCCGCCAGTTCTATATAGGCGACCTCTTTTGCCGGGTCGAACAGGTACCTGGATGTGATTTCCCTGAAGAGGGGGTCAACTGAAAGACAGCGGACCTCTTCCACGGCAACGGCCTTTTCCACGGCCCTTAGAAAGCCATCTCCTCCGTCCGAAGCGATTGCTGAACGGATCTCCGCTTGGGGATATATCTTTCGAATACCCCTGGTCAGGGCAGAGATCACCCCCTCAGCGCTGAGCGATCCCTTGAACTTATCCGGAATTAAGACGAACCTCATAAGGGTAAGGTACAAAAGGGAAGTCTAAGTACCATCCCCAGGCTGAAAAATGCTTTCGCAATAACTTTCTGTCCCTTTCTTTGTAATTTTATACCCATGGAACAAAGCAGCGGAAGGCGTACCAATAAAGACCTGTTGATAAAGGGACTGAAATTCCTCGCCTACACAGTGGCCCTGATGTTTACCGCCCCCGTCGTCCTCTACCAGGCTTTTAAGAACCAGGATCACCCCTGGTTCCTTCCTGTCCTGATCGTCGGTGGGATCCTCGCCTTTTCGGCCATCGCCATGGGTTTCTACAGCATCAAGACGGTGGTAGATGCCCTCTTCGGGAAACCTTCTCCGAAAAAAGGGTAAGTCCGACGGCCCTATTGTCCGCTTGGGATCAACACCCTATCTTTGCCACGGCAGAAAAAGCCCGTTTTATGATTGAGATCACGCTTCCCGATGGTTCGGTAAAAACCTACGAAAAGGGTGTGACCCCTATGGATGTCGCCAGAGATATCAGTGAGGGTCTGGCCCGTAATGTCATTTCCGCAAAATTTAAGGGGACCATCGTGGAAACGGTCACCCCCCTGACAGAAGACGGAGATCTGGTCCTCTTCACCTGGAAAGACGACCTGGGTAAGAAGGCCTTTTGGCACTCTTCTTCTCACGTGGTCGCCCAGGCTATAGAGGAACTCTATCCGGGAGTGAAGCTCACAATTGGACCTGCCATCGAGAACGGGTTTTATTACGATATCGACTTTGGGGATCACAGCATATCTGAAAAGGATTTCCCAAAAATTGAAAAGCGGGCCCTGGAGATTGCCAGGGGCAAGCACCCTTATAAAATGCGGGAGGTCTCCAAAAAGGACGCCCTTGAATATTATCAGAAAGAGGGCAACGAATACAAAGTGGAACTCATCTCTGCCCTGGAGGACGGATCTATCACCTTCTGCGACCACGATACGTTTACTGACCTCTGCCGGGGAGGACACATCCCCAATACCGGCTTTATCAAGGCCCTTAAGCTGCTGAGCGTTGCCGGGGCATATTGGAGAGGGGATGAAAACAACCCCCAGCTGACAAGGGTCTACGGCATTTCGTTCCCCAAGCAAAAGGACCTGTCGGAATATCTGGAGCTGCTGGAGGAAGCCAAAAAGAGAGACCACCGGAAACTCGGAAAGGAACTCGAACTCTTCACCTTTTCCCAAAAGGTGGGTCAGGGTCTGCCGCTTTGGTTGCCCAAGGGCGCTGCCCTGAGGGACCGGCTGGAACAATTTTTGAAAAAGGCGCAAAAAAAGGCGGGTTATGAAATGGTGATCTCCCCCCATATTGGTCAGAAAGAGTTGTACGTCACCTCAGGACATTACGCGAAATACGGGGAGGACAGTTTTCAGCCCATCCACACACCCAAGGAGGATGAGGAATTCCTCTTGAAACCGATGAATTGCCCACATCATTGCGAGATATACAATGCCAGGCCTTTCAGTTACCGGGAACTACCCAAGAGGTATGCGGAATTCGGTACCGTATACCGGTATGAACAAAGTGGGGAACTCCACGGCCTCACACGAGTCAGGGGATTTACCCAGGATGACGCGCACATCTTCTGTACGCAGGAACAACTAGACCAGGAATTTAAAAATGTGATCGACCTGTCCCTGTATGTTCTAGGTTCCCTGGGGTTTGAAAATTTCACCGCCCAGGTATCTGTCCGGGACCCGGAAAAACCTGAGAAGTATATCGGCTCAGTGGATAACTGGGAAAAAGCCGAGCAGGCGATCATCAATGCTGCGGAAGAAAAGGGACTGAATTATAAGGTCGTCCCGGGAGAGGCTGCTTTCTACGGGCCAAAACTCGATTTTATGGTCAAGGATGCCCTTGGCCGTAACTGGCAACTAGGAACCATTCAGGTGGATTACAACCTGCCTGAGCGATTCGACCTGACCTACAAAGGCAGCGATAACGAGTTGCACAGGCCTGTGATGATCCACAGGGCCCCCTTCGGCAGTATGGAGCGTTTTGTTGCCTTGCTGCTGGAGCATTCCGGGGGGAATTTCCCGCTTTGGCTCAACCCTGAGCAGGCTATAGTGCTGCCTGTCAGTGAGAAACACGAAAAATATGCGGAAAAAGTTTTAAAATCCCTGGAAAATCACGAAATTCGCGCGCTCGTTGACAATAGAAACGAAACCGTCGGTAAAAAGATCCGTGAAGCGGAAATGAACAAAATTCCCTTTATGCTGATCGTAGGGGATAACGAAGAAGCGGAAGGAAATCTATCCGTTAGGAGACACGGAGGGGAAGATCTGGGAACGATATCCCTGAATGACTTTGCCGACTTGATTCAGAAAGAAATTAATAGTACATTAAAGTCGTTTTAACACGCACTGAAGTTTAATTAAAAAGTAGTAGCCATAGCAATACGAAGAAGATTCAGGCCCCAACCCAGGAGGGAGAACAAGAACCCTCACAACATTAATGCGAAGATTTCAGCCACTGAGGTACGCCTTGTGGGCGACAATGTGGAAATGGGCATTTACCCGATCAAGGAAGCCAGGAATAAAGCAGAAGAAATGGGATTAGATCTTGTAGAGATCTCCCCAAATGCCGAGCCACCAGTTTGCAAGATCATAGATTACAAAAAGTTCCTTTACGAGCAGAAGAAGCGCGAAAAGGCAATGAAGGCTAAGGCTACCAAGGTGATCGTTAAGGAGATCCGATTCGGTCCCAACACAGATGACCACGATTACGAGTTTAAAAAGAAACACGCGGAAAAGTTCCTCAAGGAAGGAGCAAAATTAAAGGCCTACGTCTTTTTCAAAGGAAGGTCCATCGTGTACAAAGATAAAGGGGAGATCCTTTTGTTAAGGCTTGCCCAGGACCTGGAAGAATTTGGAAAGGTCGAGCAAATGCCGAGACTGGAAGGGAAGCGGATGACGATGTTCATCGCCCCGAAGACCAAGAAGTAAGAGTTTTATAGCGAGATAAATCTAAGATAAAGAACAATGCCCAAGATGAAAACAAAATCCAGTGCTAAAAAGCGATTTAAGCTGACAGGCTCTGGAAAGATCAAAAGACAGCACGCTTATAAGAGTCATATCCTGACAAAGAAATCGAAAAAGCGCAAGCTGCGCCTGACGCACTCCACATTGGTACATCCTGCCGATGAGGACAGTATCAAGGAACAATTGAGGTTGAAATAAGACAACCGAGGTACACGTATTAACCATGGAGCCAGGCTTAAAGAGCTCAACCAAAAGCCGCCTGCTACAAAAAACTAAAGAAAAATGCCAAGATCAGTAAATTCAGTTGCTTCCCGAGCCAGAAGGAAAAAGGTGCTCAAGCAAGCCAAAGGATACTTTGGAAGACGTAAGAATGTGTGGACTGTAGCCAAGAATGCCGTAGAAAAAGCTATGTTGTATTCTTACAGGGACCGCAGGAATAAAAAGAGGAACTTCCGGTCGCTTTGGATCGCAAGGATCAATGCCGGAGCCAGAATGCACGGTATGTCTTACTCCCAGTTCATGGGCAAGGTTAAGGCAAACAACATCGAACTCAACAGGAAAGTACTGGCCGACCTGGCCATGAATCACCCTGAAGCGTTCAAGGCTGTGGTAGACAAAGTGAAATAAATTCAAACAATATCTCGCAATTAAAAATCCCGCTGATCAGCGGGATTTTTTTGTATTCGTTAAGCTTCAGCAAATGTCACTCCTGAGATCCCTCTGGATTGGCAGACATCTTTTCTTCGATCTCCCTGATCTTGTTGGTGGCACTCACAGCAGCAGGATAATGCATCCTCGCTTTCTTATAGTACGCCAGGGCATTTTCCATATCTCCTTCATTGTAATGGTGCTCAGCCATGGAATCATAGGCGTTGTAGCCATCCGGTCTGAGTTCCAGATATTTTTCAAAATGTGCCTTAGCTTTGGCTTTGTCACCCTCGGCATGGTAGGCATACCCCAGAATATTGTGGATATGGCCAGTATTCCTTCCTCTTTCTTCAAGTTTTGCGGCTAGCTTCTCGAGTTCGGCGATCTGCTCTTTTGGGTCCTGAAGGGTCCTAGCATAAGTGAAATGTACAAATGAACCGTCGTAGGCCAACTCATGCATTTTTTTCCATATCGCTCTTCTTTGATCTGCAGCATCCGATGCCTTTCTATCGACATCCAATAATGAAACAAAGAGTTTTGACACTTCGTTCTTGCCTTCTACCAAACGTTTGGCCTCTGCAATATGGTGTTCTCTTTTGTCTCCCCAGGACATATTGGCCAAAACGACATGAGGGGCAAACAGGCTGGGATCTTGCGTAACGGCCGCCTCCAGAAAGGTATAGGCCTTTTCGCGTTCAACATTCATCAAATGATCCATTCCTCTCCAGACCAGGGCGTTGGCGATAGTGTCGCTACCTCTCCATTCAATGTACAGGGATTCGGGTTTTTGTGAGAGTAGTACTACAGGAATGAGCAGTGCTACCAGCATTACGTTGATCTTTGTTTTCATTTTACAAGGTTTTGGTGGTTATTACTTTGTAAAGTACTGTATTTCAAGGAGAAATAAAACTAATAAAAGGTGAATCTGTATGTTAAATCCCCCAGACCGTGACTAGTAAAGTCCTTCCCGAGGCACGGTCCCTGTGTTCGCAGAGATAGATCCCCTGCCAAATACCGAGATTCAAGGATCCTTTTGAGATAGGCAACTGTATGCTGGATCCCATCAGGGAGGCCTTGATATGCGCAGGCATATCGTCTGCCCCTTCATAGGTATGCCTGTAATACGGGGCATTTTCAGGTACCATTTCGTTCAGGTGTCTTTCAAAATCATCGCGAACTGTGGGATCTGCATTCTCATTCACCGTCAGGCTGGCAGAAGTGTGCTTGATAAAGACCTGCAACATCCCCATGGTGATCCCTTTGATCTCCGGCATTTCCTGAATCACCCTGTCGGTGATCAGATGCATCCCCCGGGCATAAGGGGCTAAGGAAAATTCTTTCTGGAATACGACCATCACAAATACTCTGGGTATAATTACTTTGCTTCAAAGTAACACAGAAATTAAAGAATACAAATACCTTTGTGGCCTAATATGGAACAACCTAACGATTTTACAGGAATCCGACTCATAGTGACGGATATGGACGGCACCCTGCTCAACTCCAAACATGAGGTGAGTGAACGATTTTTCCAATTGTTCGGGGCGATCAGCACAAAGGGAGTTAAGTTTGCTGCAGCCAGTGGAAGGCAGTACAACAGTATCGTCTCCAAATTAAAGCCTATCAGTGACCAGATCTATGTCATTGCTGAAAATGGTGGACTGGCCAAATTCCGCCAGCGTGAGATCGTCTCTACTCCCCTTGACCTCTCAACAAAGAACAGCGTTCTCGATTCCCTGAGCAAAAGCCAGGAGATCCATCCTGTCCTTTGTGCCCGGAGCAATGCTTATGTATCCGGACATTCTTCCGATTTTCTGCGGATTTTAAAGGAGTACTATACGGAATTTGAGGTGATTGACGACCTCTATGGTTTTGACCAGGAGGTGATGAAGATAGCAGCCTACCATTTCGAAAGCTCTGAACGCCATATCTATCCCCTGGTCTCCGATCACAGGAAAGATCTCATGGTAAAGATATCCGGAAGGCATTGGGTGGACATCTCCCATCCCGATGCACACAAGGGCCATGCCCTTAAGATCATCCAAGACGAACTGGGGATAGGTCCGGGACAGACCATGGTATTCGGAGACTACAACAACGACCTGGAAATGCTCTCCCTCTCAGAATACAGCTTTGCGATGGCCAATGCCCACCCCAATGTGGCAAAAGCGGCCAGATACACCACCCTTAGCAACGATCAGGGAGGGGTGGAACACATACTGGAAAAGGTCTTGGAAAGTCTCTCCTAAGTCTTCTGCTTCTTCTTGCGTGCCGCAGGAAAAAGAACATTGTTCAGGATAAGACGGTATCCTGGAGAGTTCGGATGGAGTTCCAACTCGGTCTTGGGATCCCCGACGCGGTGCTGGTAGTCTTCAGGGTCATGCCCGCCGTAGAAGGTAAAAAACCCTTTTCCCTTGATCCCGTGGATATATCTCGCCTCCCCGTTGATCTTATTCTCGCCTAATACCAGGACTACAGGTTTGATCTCTGTCCTTTCAAAGGCCGTGGTCTGCCCCATAAAGCCTTTGACCAGGGAAGTGTGGTTCTGGCAGAGCATGGTGGGAACCGGATCCCATTTAGCCGAAAAGTCCATTAGGGTAAAATAATCGGATTCCCTGGGGACATTTCGCCTTTTGTTGGTCATGTCTATGGAGGAGAACTCATACCTCAGGGGATTTCTCTCCAGGGTAAAATTCTCAAAGGCAAAGGTGTTGTCGAAGTTTAACTTTCCCTGATAGTTGGGCTCAGACGGGTCTCCGTCGAACATGGGTTCGCAAATATCCACCCCCTGGGCGGCCAGGGCGATATCAAAACTGTCTGTGGCGGAGCACATGGCGAACATAAAGCCACCACCTATAACGTAGTCCCTGATCTTGAGGGCGACCGCACCCTTTTCTTCCGACACCTTGGAATACCCCAGTTTTGAGGCCAGCGCCTCGGCATTGAGCTTGCCTTCAATATACCAAGGCTGGGTGCGATAGGCCTGATAAAACTTCCCGTACTGGCCCGTAAAATCCTCATGGTGCAAGTGAAGCCAGTCGTACAAGGCAAGTTGATCATCGAGGACCTCTTCATCATAAACGGTAATGTAGGGGATCTCGGCATAGGTAAGAACCATGGTCACGGCATCGTCCCAGGGCTGATTTTCCTTGGGGCTGTACACAGCGATCTTAGGCGCCTTTTCAAGGATGACCGCCTCCTGGTTCTGGGACGGACTGCTGATCGCGTCCAGGATGGACCCGGCTTTTTCATCCGAAATAACTTCAAAGCTAACCCCCCTGATCTGGCACTCCCTCCGGATGGCTTCACCGTCGGGGAGCAAAAAGGATCCTCCCCGGTAATTGAGCAACCATTGCACCTTTTGTTCCTTGGTCAGCACCCAGTAGGTAATGCCATAGGCTTTCAGGTGATTCTGCTGGCTTTCCGCATCCATAGGCAGCAAGATCATACTGGCTGACAGAGCAGAAGTACATAAAATACATACAGAAAAAAACAAAAAGACTTGCAGGC
>CBDTYM010000004.1:0-51586 GCA_965364605.1 uncultured Muriicola sp. | reverse complement strand
GTACTTATTTTTCAGGTGCGAATTATTGGAAGCTGCTCCAATGTTGCACCACTCACCCAGAACCGAATTCCCGAGGTACCCGTCGTGCCCCTTGCTGGAATACCCGAAGATGACCGAATTATTGATCTCGCCGCACACCTTTCCATAAGGGCCAACAGTGGTGGGGCCGTAGATCTTGGCGCCCATCTTCACCACCCCGTGTTCACAAAGGGCAAAAGCCCCGCGGATCATGTTGCCCTCCATTACTTCAGAATCAGGTCCCAGATATATGGGACCTTCTGTGGCATTGAGAATGCTGTATTCTACCCTGGCCCCTTCTTCCAGAAAAATATTCTCCGGGTGTATCACCCTGTTTGATTCTGGAATGGGAGCGCTTTTCCGTCCCTGGGTTATAAGGTCGAAGTCTCGCTGCAGGGCAATGCCGTTGAGGGAAAATATATCCCATGTATGTACGATACGGACAGATTCGGTGCGGCTTTCCGCCGACTTGAGCTCTTTGAGAGCCTCGATGGATTTGGGCTGGGCCGAACGGTAGGCCACGAGCACGGAATCTGTGTATAAGGCCGACTCAGGTTCCAGGCCCAGTACTTCGTCCACCAGTTTGGGAGACGGAAGAAAAGAGGGGTCTATAAATAGGTTATCCGCCTCTAGTTTCAATGGATATTTCACCTCAAGGTAAGGTTCTGTCTGGTAGGAAGTACCCGATCCCAAATACTTTTCCCATTTTTCCCTCAGGGTAAGGATACCAATCCTGACCTCGCCTACAGGGCGGGTGAAGGTAAATGGAAGAAGGGAGGTCCGCACCTCGCTGTCGAACAGAACGCAATTCATATGGTGATGATTTTGATCAAAAATAAAAAAATAACGCCCCCAAAAAAGTTCGGGGGCGTTGCTTTATGATGAACTCCTGTTTTTTCCGGACAAGAGTGCAAATGCTCAGATTTATTTCTTGAATTTCTGGTATTTGTTCTTGAATTTATCAATCCTACCAGCGGTATCCACAAGTTTCGCCTTTCCGGTGTAGAACGGGTGGGATGTCCTGGAGATCTCCAGTTTTACCAGCGGGTACTCTACGCCTTCCACCTCAAGGGTCTCTTTCGTCTCAGCGGTCGACTTGGTGATGAACACATCGTCGTTGGACATGTCCTTGAACGCTACCAGTCTGTAATTTTCGGGATGTATACCTTTTCTCATCGCAATACGGTCTTCAATTTCAGGCTGCAAATGTAATTATTTTTTTTAGCACTGCACAATAAGAAACTCAAAATTCCTCCTTAAATATTGTATCTTGGGGTGTAACAAAATTGATCTTACAACCACTAATTAATCAATTAATTATAAACTGATCGACAAAATGGAACAAAATCAACCAAAAATTGGAAAATTCTCATTGAATTACGGCCTCATCCTTGGGGGTGTCAGCGTAGTATTCGGACTCATGCTCTATTCCATGGATGCCCATACATCTCAGGACACAAGCAATACGGTGATCGGTATCGTACTTGCGGTAGGTGTAGTGATATGGGCTCTGATCAATTTCAGGAAAGCCAATGCCGGCCTGCTTTCTCTTGGCCAGGCGATCAAACTCGGGATAGGAATTTGTTTGGTTTCAGGGGTGATTTATCTTGTCTACCTGATCTTTCTTTCCAAGGTACTTGATCCTGACTTCATCACAAAAATAGCTGAGAATACCAAGGCTGCGGCCCAGGAAGCCGGGGTGATGACCGAAGCTCAGATCGAACAGCAATACCAGGGGACCATCGACTATTTTTGGATCTCCTACCCATTTATCCTGATAGCCAGTATCATTCAGGGACTGATCATCGGCCTGATAGGTGGCCTGATCTTTAAAAAATCTTAGGGCTGCTTTTTAGCGGATTGTTGTACTTTTGAAAGGAAGAAGCATTGATATTCCATGAGCTTATCCATTGTCATTCCTTTGCTGAACGAAGAAGAATCCCTCACAGAATTACACGATTGGATTGTGTCGGTAATGCAGTCCAATCGTTTTTTATATGAGATCATCTTTATCGATGACGGCAGTACAGACGGGTCCTGGGAAACGATCTCCGACCTGGCGTCCCGCAACGAACACGTGAAGGGCATACGGTTCTTAAAGAATTTTGGAAAATCCCAGGCACTCCACGCCGGGTTTCGCCAGGCTTCGGGGGATATCGTGATTACCATGGATGCTGACCTTCAGGACAACCCTGAAGAAATCCCAGAACTGGTCCGAATGGTCGAGAAAGAAGGTTATGACCTGGTCTCGGGATGGAAAAAGAAGCGTTATGACCACGCCCTGACGAAAAACATCCCTTCCAAACTCTTTAATTGGGCGGCCCGAAAAACCTCGGGGGTAAAATTGCACGATTTCAATTGCGGACTCAAGGCTTTTCGAAGCGATGTGATCAAGACCATAGAGGTGAGCGGTGAAATGCATCGCTATATTCCCGTTCTTGTCAAAAACGCGGGTTTTTCGAGGATAGGGGAAAAGGTAGTGCAGCATCAGGCCCGGAAATTCGGGAGGACCAAGTTCGGAGCCGACCGTTTTATCAATGGTTTCCTCGACCTGATCACCATCTGGTTCGTCTCCAAATTTGGGAAAAGGCCGATGCACCTCTTCGGTGCCCTGGGTGTGCTGATGTTTATCATCGGCTCCTGTTTCGCTCTCTATCTGGGTATTGACAAGCTCTTCATAGATCCCGCGGGACGATTGCTTAGTCAGCGTCCCCAATTCTATATCGCCCTTACGGCTATGATCATCGGGACACAGTTCTTCCTGGCGGGCTTCCTGGGCGAGATCATGGTGAGATCCCGCAAAAATGAACCCAGGTACACCATTTCTGGTGAAATCAATCTACTGCCAAAGGTTAAAGAATATTCTTCTTAAATTTACACAGACCTCCAACGCATGATTCATGAATGACATCCAAGCGACAGCAAAAAGCTGGTTGACGGATTTTTTTGATCCGGCCGTTAAACAAGAGATACAGCACCTGATTAAGAACGACCCCGAAGAACTGAAGGACCGTTTTTACAAGAATATGGAATTCGGCACCGGCGGCATGCGGGGTATCATGGGGGTAGGCACCAACAGGATCAACAAGTACACCCTGGGAAAGAGCACCCAGGGCCTGAGCAATTACCTCCACAAGGTGTATCCCGACATTCCCCTAAAAGTAGTCATCGCATACGACTGCCGTCACAACAGCGACACCCTGGCGAGAACCGTGGCGGAGGTATTTTCTGCCAACGACATTAAAGTATACTTGTTTTCAGAGCTCAGGACCACCCCGGAACTATCCTTTGCAGTCAGGCATCTGGGTTGCCAGGCGGGGGTCGTCCTCACAGCATCCCACAACCCACCCGAGTACAACGGGTACAAGGTTTACTGGACGGACGGCGGTCAGATCGTCCCTCCCCAAGACAGGGAGATAATCTCTGAAATTGAGAAATTGTCCATTGAGGAGGTCCGTTTCAAAGCAAAAAAAGAGCACATAGAACTCATAGACAAGGATGTGGATGAGGCCTTTATTTCCGCCTCCGTGGAGAACGGCAATTACCATGCTCCGGGGAAGAACGATTTTTCCATAGTCTTTACTTCTCTGCACGGGACCTCCATCACAGCTATTCCCGAGGTCCTCAAAAGGGCCGGGTACACCAAGGTCAACATCATCGAGGAACAGGCAGAACCCAATGGGGACTTTCCCACGGTGGTCTCCCCCAATCCCGAAGAGCCAGAAGCTCTCTCCATGGCCACACAAAAGGCCGAGGAGATCGGGGCCGACATGGTGGTAGGGACCGACCCGGACAGCGACCGCCTCGGTATTGCCGTGCGTAATCTTGAAGGGGAAATGGAATTGCTCAACGGAAACCAGACTATGGTGCTCATGACCAAATTCCTGCTCGACCAGCGAAAGAAAAAAGGATTTAAGGGAAATGAATTCATAGCCTCCACCATCGTATCCACCCCCATGATGGAAGATCTGGCAAAGGCGTACGCGGTGGAATGCAAGACCTCTCTCACCGGATTTAAGTGGATCGCCAAAATGATCGCAGACCATCCCAAACAGTATTTTGTGGGAGGGGGCGAAGAGAGTTTTGGATTTATGGTCGGGGATTTTGTGCGCGACAAGGATGCGGTGACCTCTACCCTCCTCGCCTGTGAGATCGGCGCCATGGCCAAAGCCAAAGGCAGTTCATTTTACAAGGAACTCATAGACTGTTACGTGGATTTTGGTTTTTACAGGGAAAAACTAGTGTCTCTTACCAAAAAAGGCATCAGCGGAGCCGAAGAGATAAAAAAAATGATGCAGGAGTTCAAGGAAAACCCCGTACAATCCCTGGATGGATCAAAGGTGATCACGGTAGACGACTACAACAGTTCCACCTCCACTGACCTCAGGACGGGGAAGCTGACCCCCATCGACCTGCCCAAATCGAATGTGCTGATCTACACTGCTGAGGACGGCACGCGAATGGCAGCCAGGCCCAGTGGAACGGAGCCGAAGATCAAGTTCTATTTCTCGGTGAACGCCACCCTTCAGCAAGCCTCGGATTTTAAAAAGGTCAGCGCCCAATTGGAGGATAAACTATCGCGTATTCTGCGCGAACTCAACCTGGATTGATGAATTACTTCAGAAAGATCCTGCGCTTTGCGCTACCCTATCGGAAATACGCATTTCTCAATATCTTTTTCAATATCCTGTACGCCCTGTTCAGTGCCCTTTCTTTTGTGGCCTTGATCCCCATGCTCAATGTGCTCTTCGAACAGACCGAAAAGGTTTACAATAAACCAGTTTACAACGGTCTAGGGAATCTGAAAGAATATGTGAATGACTACCTCAGTTACCGCCTTACCGCCTATGCAGCATCTGATGAAATGCAGGCTCTTGTTCTGGTGATCACACTCGTCCTGGTGCTCTTTCTGCTCAAGAATGTGTTCAACTACCTGGCCATGTACTTCATCACCTTTCTGAGGAACGGGGTGCTAAAGGACATCAGAAATGCCATGTACCGCAAGATCACGGACCTGCCTATCGCCTTCTATTCCGAAAAGCGAAAAGGGGATGTGATCGCCAGGATCACCTCGGATGTGCTGGAGATTCAGCACTCCTTCCTCTCCATCCTGGAACTGCTGGTGAGAGAACCGCTCACCATTTTGTTCACGATAGTGGCCATGTTTTTTATCAGCGTGAAGCTAACCGTTTTCGTATTCATTTTTATTCCTGTGGCCGGGATGGTCATCTCGCGAATCGGCAAATCCTTAAAAAAGAAGTCGGATCGCGTACAAAAGGAACAGGGAGAATTTCTCTCCATTGTGGAGGAAACCCTCGGGGGACTGAGAGTGATCAAGGCGTTTAATGCAGAATCCCGTTTCTATAAAGTTTTCAGCGCCTCCACCGGACGCTTTTTTCAGTTTTCAAATACGCTGCTGAACAGACAAAATTTAGCCTCTCCAACAAGTGAGTTCTTAGGGATTGTGGTCATTGGGGTGCTCCTTTGGTTTGGAGGGAAGATGGTCCTGGTAGATGAGACCCTGGACGCCTCCTCCTTTATCGCCTACATGGGCCTGGCGTACAATATCCTCACTCCGGCCAAGGCCATTAGCAAAGCGTCCTACGGGGTGAAGAAAGGCAATGCCGCCGCCGAGCGTGTCCTGCAGATCCTGGAAACCGAAAACCCGATCCGTGAGGCCGATAATCCGGTAGAACTCCCAGGGTTTGTCAAAGCCATTACTCTGGAGAACATTTCCTTTAAATACGAAGAGGACTGGGTCTTAAAAGATTTCAGCCTGGAGGTGCCCAAGGGGAAGACCGTGGCCCTGGTAGGGCAATCAGGCAGCGGCAAGAGCACGATCGCTAACCTGGTGACCCGTTTCTACGACGTGAACACCGGAGCTATCAGGATAGATGGCACGGATATTAAAAAAGTATCGAAGCGTTCTCTGCGGGGGCTGATGGGACTGGTGACCCAGGAATCCATACTATTCAATGACACGGTGAGGAACAACATATCCCTTGGAAAAGAGGATGCCACCGACGACGAGATCACAGATGCAGCCAGGATCGCCAATGCTCACGAATTCATCTCTCAGCTCCCTCAGGGATACGATACCAATATCGGAGATAGCGGCAACAAGCTGAGCGGTGGACAAAAGCAAAGGCTTTCCATCGCACGAGCTGTGTTGAAGAACCCACCCATCATGATCCTGGATGAGGCCACTTCAGCCCTGGATACGGAAAGCGAACGCCTGGTACAGGACGCCCT
Source organism: uncultured Muriicola sp. (assembly GCA_965364605.1). Lineage (GTDB taxonomy): Bacteria > Bacteroidota > Bacteroidia > Flavobacteriales > Flavobacteriaceae > Muriicola. The sequence goes on along the minus strand of CBDTYM010000004.1, from coordinate 45,316 downwards.
GGAAAAACTCATGGCAAACCGGACTTCCCTGGTGATTGCTCACCGTTTATCAACCATTCAAAAGGCCGATGTGATCGTGGTCCTCGAAAAGGGCCGTATCCTGGAGACAGGTACTCACGAAGAGTTACTCTCCAGGCGCGGGGTCTACCACAAACTGGTGGCCATGCAGTCCTTTGACTGAGGGAGTGAAGGGGGATCCGGATTAAAAGCCTGGATTTAACGGTGAGAGGTACCCCGTTAAACCTTTTAAGAATACGGCCGTCTTAAGGTAACAACAGACTAACTTTGATTGCGGAAGAGACCTTAGTTCGAGAATTAAAGCAACAGGAGACCCAGGCAAAGGCTTTTGAGGTGCTCATCAACACCTACAAGGAACGCCTGTACTGGCACATCCGCAGGATCGTACTCGACCATGACGACGCTGATGATGTACTTCAGAACACCTTTATCAAGGTATTCAGGAACATCGACAAGTTTAAGGGAAACAGTAAACTGTACTCCTGGATGTATCGGATAGGGACCAATGAGGCCCTTACCTTCTTAAAGGTCAAATCGAGAAAACTTGGGGTGAGCAGTGATGAACTGATCGAAAAAAAAGCAGATAATCTCCAGGCGGATGTGTATTTTGAGGGAGACGCTATTCAAATCAAACTACAGCAGGCTATCGCCCGCTTGCCGGAGAAACAGAAATTAGTGTTCAATATGAAGTACTTTGAGGAACTGAAATACGAAGAGATCTCAGACATCCTCGACACCTCGGTAGGAGCTTTAAAAGCTTCCTACCACCTGGCAGCGAAGAAAATAGAAGCCTATTTGACGTCAGATTAAACCCTTAGAGGCATTTACCGTCAAAACCTAAAACATGAAAGAGATACCTAAAAAGAATAACTTCAAAACCCCACCGGGCTATTTCGAGAACCTCTCGGACCGTATCCTGCAAAAGCTGGATGAAGAGGATTCCCAGGGTCTTCCAAAAAAAGAGGGCTTTACCGTACCCAAAGGATATTTTGAAAAGGTAGATAAGAATATTCTGGACAAGGCTTTAAAGCCGGAGACCCCGGTAATAAGACTAAAACGCATCCGGCCTTTCCTTTACGCCGCTGCGGCCGTTGCCGTGCTCTTCGTATTGGTGATAGGCCTGAACAGGAACTCCGGGGAGCGTCTTACCTTCGATGATCTGGCCCAGGCCGAAATCACTTCTTATATCGAATCCCGCGACCTGGAACTGAGCAGCTATGAGATCGCCGAAGTGATCCCGGTAGGACAGCTGGAAATAAATGATTTTGTAGACACCGGGGTAGACGAGGGCCAGATCCTCGATTACCTCGAAGACTCCATAGATGATTTGGATGAATTAAATTTCGACACACATGAAGAATTTCAATAGACTTATCGCACTAGCCTTTTTCCTATGCTGCGGCCTGGCTTATGCCCAGGGTGGTGCAGGTATGGACAAGATAAAATCCCTTAAGATTGCCTTTATCACAGAACGGCTGAACCTCAGCAGTGAGGAAGCAGCCATCTTTTGGCCGGTTTACAACGAACACGAAGCTACCCTGGAGGAATTGCGGATCAGGGAGCGGACAGAGATGAGAGGCAGGCTGAGGAATTTCCAGAACATGTCAGACCAGCAGATCCGGTCCCTGATGGATGAATACCTCGACCTGCAGAATGAACGCAATCAAAAAAACGTCGCTTTTCTGGAACGAATGGCAGACCTGATAGGTGCCCGTAAGACCTTCCTGCTGATCAAAGCAGAGGACGATTTCAAAAAACGGCTGTTACAGCAGATACAACAGAGACGGCAATAGATAGAATTCGATAAACGGATGAAAAAAGGGGCGATCAGCCCCTTTTTCAATTAAACCCGGGCTCTTCTCCTCAGTCTTAGATATATAACCCATAAAAAACAGATTATGAAAAAGCTTAGAATTTTATTGGTGATTATGGCGCTGTTCGGTGCAATGAGTGCCTCCAATGCACAGAGAATAGTAAAAGTAAAAGTGTATCCGAAACACGGTACGGTAGTCACCTCCGTACACAACCCGAGATTGGTGATCCACAATGGTGTGCGATATCACCTGGCTGCCGGGGTGTGGTACCGTGCAAGGGGAGCAAAGTATGTGGTCTGTGCAGCCCCCAGGGGAATAGTGATCAATAGGCTGCCCAGAGGCTACAAAACGGTCAGGATAAAAGGCAGAAGGTATTACGCTTACAAAGGCGTTCATTATCAAAGGATAGGAAGAACCTACCGGGTGGTTTACGTATAGATTAGATTTGGGTTGACTTTGTAAAAGGAGTCGTATGTTAGTCGGAAAAGGGCAGACGCGGTCTGCCCTTTTTTATTGGAAATGCAATTTGGAGATACGGTGTTTTCCCGCTCCGTAGGCCAGGGTGTCATTCACGAAGCGAAGGGTGTAGAAAGGTTCTTTTGATAATTCTACCCAACTTTCACCCCCGTTCGCCGAATAGGAGATTCCAGAATAAGATACAGCTACCAGTTGTTCTCCTGCGCTGCCCGGCACGAACCGGACACAACTGGTGTAGCCGGGAAAATTCCCGTCGGCTATGAGCTTCCAGGTTCTTCCCCCGTCCTGGGTAAGCGCCTTATTTCCCATCTTGCCCTCGGGCTGGGTATAATTCCCGCCCATGGCGACGCCTGTCATTTCTGAAGTAAAGTCGAGGGTATAGATGCCCTGGGTAGGTCCCTCACTTTTGATAGGGGTATTGATCACTTCCCAAGTTTTACCCTTGTCAGGGGAATGCCAGATCCGGCCGGCAGTTGTACCAATCCAGGTATGGTCCCCGGAGATCGCGATATTGGTATTGCTCGCGGCAAAAGCCCCCTCTCCCGGCAAAGCCTGTGGCAGATCGACACAGGGCATCTTCTGCCAGGACTTTCCTCCGTCACGGGTATGTATGATGGAAAGGCAGCCCTCCATTTCATCTCCGATGGCCAGACCTTCTTCGTCATTCCAAAAAGCCATAGAATCGTAAAAGACCCCTTCTGTATCCTCCTTGTACACCAGTTCCATAAAGCCCCTGTTACCCGTTTTAAAAAGAAGGGCCGGTCTGCCGGCAGAAAGCATGAAAAAATCGGAGGCCGTATGTCCCACAGCCCTGAATTCGGGATAAAGGGTGTCATACCGCTGCTGCTTGGCCCGGATCTGTTTCGTCTTAAGATCAAGGGTCCCGAAAACGCCTCCCGCTCCGGCAAAGGCCACGCTCCCGTCCATCACTTCCAGGGCGCGAATGCTGACAGAGTCCGTAAACAGGTCCTGGATCTCAACGGTTGTAAAAATCCGTGACTTAGGGGATTGTGAACAGCTGATGAACAGCAGCAAAGAAAAGAAGATAAGGCGGTAACACATGCGATTTAATTTGATCAAAAATAAAGGGATTCCTCGGCAAAACGGTACCTTTGCGATCTAATTTTTTCCAATGCGCCTGCACAGAAATCTGGTCTTTGCCGTAGTCGACGGACTTCAACTCATTTTCAATGAAGGGGCGTACGCCTCCAAAGCTGTGGAACAGATCCTGAAAAGGGATAAGAGGTGGGGTTCCCGGGACAGGGGATTTATAGCGGAGACACTTTACGACATCGTCCGCTGGAAACGGCTCTATGCAGAGATCGCCGAGGTGAAGGAACCTTTTGACAGGGCCAATTTCTTCCGGCTTTTTGCCGTTTGGGCCGTTCTCAGGGGGATCTCCCTCCCAAACTGGAAACAGCTTGAAGAAACCCCTGCCAGGCGGATCAAGGGCCGTTTTGACGAACTTTCCAGAACCAGGAAGTACCGGGAATCCATCCCGGACTGGCTCGACACGCTCGGACTGGAAGCCTTCGGGGAGAAATTCTGGGAAAAGGAGATCCACGCCCTCAACCAGCAGGCCCCGGTGGTTCTCCGCACCAATACCCTGAGGACAAGTCTCCCGTTCTTGAGACGGCGCTTGGAAGAGGAAGGAATTGGCACCGACCCCGTCCAGGGCTATCCCCACGCACTGGTGCTCAGGGAACGGGGTAATGTATTTACCTCCGATTCCTTCAAGGAGGGCTGGTTTGAGGTACAGGATGCCTCGTCCCAGCGGGTCGCTCCCATGCTGGATGTATCGCCAGGTCAACGGGTGGTGGATGCCTGTGCAGGTGCAGGTGGGAAATCCCTCCACCTGGCTGCCCTGATGGAGAATAAGGGACAGTTGATCGCCCTGGACATCTATCCCCAAAAGCTTTATGAACTCAAGCGGCGCGCCCGCAGGAATGGGGTGCACAATCTGGAGACACGATTGATCGAATCCTCAAAAACGATCAAAAAACTGCACGAAAAGGCAGACCGGGTTCTTATTGATGCTCCATGTACCGGATTGGGCGTCCTGAGGAGAAATCCCGATGCCAAATGGAAACTCCGTCCAGAAGATCTGGAAGGTATCCTAAATACACAGAAACAACTCCTTGCGGATTACAGCAAAATGGTAAGGCCTGGGGGCAAAATGGTCTATGCCACCTGTTCCATATGGCCCAGGGAAAACCAGGAACAGGTACAACACTTTCTCGGTTCCGGGGCCGGCAGCGACTTCTCCCTGGGGGAGGAACTCAAGATCTTCGCACACACATCGGGTTTCGACGGGTTCTATATCGCAGCCCTGGATAGAAAAGAATAAGCCGGCACTATCTTCTGAGTAATGAACAATCCCCCTTGAAAACTGTTGGAGAGACCCGGAAAAAAAGACCGGGAATTAATGTAAATTTGTGCCTTAAAACATCGACCATATACCTGCCACATGATCTATTTTTTTGGGGATCCCGCTCATAAAGTTTATGCCCTGGAGTCCCAGCGTGAATTACGCGAAACGGACACAGAAAAACTCACATGGCTTTTCGGCAACCAACCCCTTTTGAAGACGGCGTCTGTGGACGCCTTTTTTGTAGGGCCCCGTGCCGCCATGGTAACTCCCTGGAGTACAAATGCTACAGAGATTACCCAGAATATGGGGATTTCGGGAGTCAGCAGGATAGAAGAATTCCATGCCGTTTCTTCAGATTTCACTGAGTTCGATCCCATGTTGTCACAAAAATACAAGGGACTTTCCCAGGATATCTTCACGATCGATATACAGGTTGAACCCGTTGAACCCATTAGCGATATCGCTGCCTTCAACGAGGCGGAAGGCCTCGCATTGAACGAGGAGGAGATCGACTACCTCAATGACCTCTCTGAGAAAATGGGCAGGCCGCTGACCGATTCTGAGGTTTTTGGTTTCAGCCAGGTGAATTCGGAACACTGCCGTCACAAGATCTTTAACGGGGTCTTTATCATTGACGGGGAGGAAAAACCGACCTCCCTCTTTAAACTGATCAAAAAGACATCGGAGACGCACCCGAATACCATCGTATCTGCCTACAAGGACAACGTCGCATTTATCAAAGGCCCGGAGGTGGTGCAGTTCGCCCCTGCATCTCCGGATAAACCGGATTATTATCGAGAGACGCCCTTCGACTCCGTCCTGTCCCTCAAAGCCGAAACCCACAACTTTCCCACCACGGTGGAGCCTTTTAACGGTGCGGCTACGGGTTCCGGAGGAGAGATCAGAGACAGGCTGGCTGGAGGGAAAGGATCACTTCCCCTGGCGGGTACAGCGGTATACATGACCTCTTATTCCCGTTTGGAAGAAGGCCGGAAGTGGGAAAAAGCAATAAAAGCCAGACCGTGGTTGTATCAGACTCCTATGGACATCCTGATCAAAGCCTCCAACGGGGCTTCGGATTTCGGCAATAAATTCGGGCAACCCCTTATCGCGGGTTCCGTCCTCACCTTTGAACACGAAGAGCATCAGCGCATACTGGGTTTTGACAAGGTCATTATGCTGGCCGGGGGGATCGGGTATGGAAAGGCTTCTCAGGCCCTGAAAGGACAGCCTAAAAAAGGGGACAAGATCGTAATCCTTGGCGGAGACAATTACAGGATCGGAATGGGTGGTGCTGCGGTCTCAAGTGCAGATACCGGAGAATTTAGCTCCGCCATCGAACTCAACGCCGTACAGCGGTCTAACCCGGAGATGCAAAAGAGGGCGGCCAACGCCATACGAGGCCTGGTAGAGAACGACACCAATCCGGTGGTTTCTATACACGATCACGGAGCGGGAGGTCACCTGAACTGCCTCTCTGAACTGGTGGAGGAAACCGGAGGGATGATCGATATGGACAAATTGCCGGTGGGTGATCCCACACTTTCCGCCAGAGAGATCATCGGAAACGAATCTCAGGAAAGGATGGGCCTTGTGATCGGAGAGAAGGACTGCAGCTTCCTGGAGCGGGTCGCAGAAAGGGAAAGGGCCCCTATGTATGAGGTGGGTATTGCCACGGGAGACCAGCGCTTTACCTTTACTTCCGCGAAAAAGAAAGAAACACCCATGGACCTCAACCTGGCCGATATGTTCGGGAGCTCTCCAAAGACCATAATGAAGGATGAGACTGTAAGTAGGTCGTATGAGGGGCTCCGGTACGACTTTCAGCATTTTAAAAAATATCTCAGCGATGTTCTGCAACTCGAGGCTGTCGCATGTAAGGACTGGCTTACCAACAAGGTAGACCGCTGCGTAGGGGGGCGTGTGGCCCTCCAGCAGTGTACAGGCCCCCTGCAGTTACCGCTGAACAATGCCGGGGTGATGGCTCTGGATTTTAAGGGACGGGAGGGTATTGCCACCAGCATCGGTCATTCCCCCGTGTCCGGACTGATCGATCCCGTGGCAGGCAGCCGCAACAGTATCGCAGAAGCACTGACCAACCTGGTATGGGTGCCTCTGGCAAATGGGCTGGACTCTGTCTCCCTCTCCGCCAACTGGATGTGGCCCTGCCGCAACCCGGGAGAGGACGCACGCCTGTACGAAGCGGTTCAGGCCGTATCGGATTTTGCTATTGCCCTGGGCATCAATGTCCCCACCGGAAAGGATTCCCTATCCATGAAACAGCGATATGAAGGCAGGGATGTCCTGGCCCCGGGGACGGTGATCATCTCAGCCGCGGCCCATTGTAAAGACATACGTCAGGTAGTCGAGCCGGTCCTACAAACCCGGGGAGGGGATATTTACTATATCAATTTCTCTCAGGATGAATTCGCCCTGGGCGGCTCTTCCTTTGCTCAGACCCTGAACAGGGTCGGACAAAGAGCACCATCCGTCAGGGACGCGGTATTCTTCCGAAAGGCCTTCAACACCCTCCAGGAACTTATCTCAGAAGGAGAGATCCTCGCAGGGCACGACGTGGCTTCCGGCGGCCTGATCACAACCCTACTGGAAATGTGTTTTGCCGACAATCAACTGGGTGCAGAAATAGATCTCAGTTCCATTGGTGAGGTCGATACAACAAAAGTCCTGTTTGCAGAAAATGCCGGCATCGTCTTTCAGGCAAAGGGTAAAAAAGCAGAGGAGGTACTCAAAAAAGCGGGTATCAAAGTTCACAGGCTGGGCCGCGTGCTGGAAAAACACGAATTGAAGATCACCAATGGAAAGGACTCACTGAATCTCGATATTTATGAAGAGCGACAGCTCTGGTACAAGACCTCATACCTTCTGGATGCACAGCAAACTGCAGGGGATCTGGCTGAGCAGCGCTATCAGAACTACAAGGAGCAACCCCTGATCTACCGCTTTCCTGAACGTTTTGACGGGAAACTCCCAAATGCGAGGGAAAACAGGCCAAAAGCGGCTATCCTGAGAGAAAAAGGGAGTAATTCAGAACGCGAAATGGCCAATGCTATGTATCTGGCAGGTTTTGATGTCAAGGATGTGCATATGACAGACCTGATCTCGGGAAGGGAATCTCTGGAAGACATCCAGTTCATCGGTGCTGTAGGGGGATTCTCCAATTCGGATGTGCTGGGCAGTGCCAAAGGCTGGGCGGGTGCTTTCCGATACAACGACAAGGCCCGGGAGGCCCTGAAAAAATTCTTCTCAAGACCGGATACCCTTTCCGTAGGTATCTGCAATGGCTGCCAGCTGTTTATGGAACTGGACCTGATCAACCCGGACCACGATGTGCACGGGAAGATGACCTATAACGATTCCCACAAACACGAGAGCAGCTTTACCTCTGTCTGCATCGAAAAGAACAATTCCGTCATGTTGTCCTCCCTGGAGGGCTCTACCCTGGGGGTGTGGATCTCTCACGGGGAGGGTAAGTTCTCCCTCCCCTACCCGGCGGACCGCTACGGGATAGTGGCAACCTACGGGTATGGGGAGTATCCTGCCAATCCCAACGGAAGCGATTACAATGTGGCCATGCTTTGCGATCCTTCAGGAAGACACCTGGTGACCATGCCCCATATCGAAAGAAGTATTTTTCCCTGGAACTGGGCCCACTATCCGGAGCGCAAAGACGAGGTTTCTCCCTGGCTTCAAGCCTTTGTAAATGCCAGGAACTGGTTGCTGAATAAGTAGACTGCTATACCATTAATCAAAGGCTGCAAGTCGTTTATTCGCATTTTTCAAATTCTCACTGCGATATGTGAAGATCCCTTTTTGAGGATTTACGATTTTTTATAGGCTTATTTTATCAAACCCGCTTTAAAATACGGCTCCCTTTTCTTACTTTGCAAAGACCTTTAATTTTTGTGTATGCAAAGCGTTGCCCGTCTTTTTGATATCCCTTATTACCAACTGGAGAATTTTCCCTTAGACGAATCCCTTGTCACCAAACAAAAAGGAGAGTGGGAGGCCACTTCCACCCAAGACTACATACGCCAGGCAAATGCCGTAAGTAGGGCTCTGATCAAGTTGGGTGTCAAAGCCAATGACAAGATCGCCATTATCTCCATGACCAACAGGACGGAATGGAATATCATCGACATTGGCGTGCTGCAACTGGGAGCGCAGAATGTGCCCATCTACCCCACGATCTCTGAGGAGGATTATGCCTATATCCTCAACCACTCCGAATCCACTTTCTGTTTTGTTTCCTGTGCGGAAGTGCTCGAGAAAGTGCAAAGTATCAGGTCTCAGGTTCCGGGTCTCAAAGAGGTGTATTCCTTTGACGAACTGCCGGGCTGCAAGCACTGGAAGGAATTGCTCTCCCTTGGGGAGGACACCCAGTTGCAGGAGGATGTGGAATTGCGGAAGAGCCAGGTTAAACCCGAAGATCTGGCAACCTTAATATACACTTCAGGTACTACCGGAAGACCCAAGGGTGTCATGCTTTCGCATCACAACATCGTATCAAACGTCCTTGCGAGTCAGCCGAGGGTTCCCTTTACCCAGGGCGGGATCTCTCTCAGTTTTCTCCCTGTTTGCCACATTTTTGAGCGGATGATCCTCTACCTCTACCAGTACTGCGGTATCTCCATCCATTTTGCGGAAAATCTGGAGAAGATCAGCGATAACCTCAAGGAGGTAAAACCCAACGTCATGACAGTGGTCCCGAGATTGCTGGAAAAGGTCTACGATAAGATCATCGCCAGAGGAGCCGAACTGACGGGAATCAAGAAAAAACTTTTCTTCTGGGCCGTGGAACTGGGATTGAAATTCGAACCTTACGGTGCTAACGGTTGGTGGTACGAACGCAAACTGGCCATCGCCAGAAAATTGATCTTCAGCAAATGGAGGGAAGGACTGGGTGGTAATCTGGAAACCATGGTCTCCGGTAGTGCAGCCCTGCAGACCAGACTGGCTCGAATCTTCGGGGCAGCAGGTATCCCGGTCATGGAGGGTTACGGCCTTACGGAAACATCCCCCGTGATATCTGTAAACGACCAGCGGAACAAAGGCTGGAAGATCGGTACTGTGGGCAGGATCATTGAAGGAGTGGAAGTAAAGATCGCAGAGGACGGCGAGATCCTTTGCAAAGGACCCAATGTGATGATGGGTTATTTCAAGGAACCGGAAAGGTCGGCAGAAGTCCTGGTAAACGGATATTTCCACACCGGGGATATTGGAGAAATAGACGAAGAGGGCTTTTTGAGGATCACCGACCGAAAAAAGGAGATGTTCAAGACCTCCGGTGGTAAGTACGTAGCGCCACAGCTCCTGGAGAACAGGCTGAAGCAAAGCAGGTTCATCGAACAGGTGATGGTGGTCGGAGAAGGCGAAAAAATGCCTGCTGCCCTCATTCAGCCCAATTTCGAGTTCCTCGAAGAATGGGCCAAAAGACACCACAAAAAGCTGAACTCCCCTGAGGAATTCGTAAACGATCAGATCGTTCAGGAACGCATACAGAAAGAAGTGGATAAGGCGAACGAGCATTTTGCCAAATGGGAAAAAGTAAAATCATTCCGCCTGACCAAAGACCCCTGGACAGTGGAAGACGGGCACCTCACGCCTACCATGAAACTCAAGCGAAAGGTCATCAAGGAAAAGTATATCGGCCTCTACAACGAAATATACGGACATTCATAATGCCCCGGCAGCACGGCATTGAAGCTCGGTCGTGTTGCCTGCTAAACACCTTTTAAAAGTGATTCCCCCAGGTTCCTGAAGGTCAGGCCATCACATCATTTTTTTCTAAATTTATTATGCATGCATAATAAATTTTTCTATCTTTGATGGAGTTAATGACCTATGCAAGAGATAACAATTGATTACGCCCTGCGGGCAACGTGGCAATCTGTGGCCAGGATGTACAATGAAGAGGCCAAGAAATTCGGATCGACCATGGCGGTGGGTTTTGCCCTCCTGAGTATTGATCCTAAAAAAGGGACCCCATCTACCTCCCTGGGGCCCAAGATGGGCATGGAGGCAACCAGCCTCTCCAGGATCCTGAAAAGCATGGAGGAAAAGGGACTGATAGAGCGCAAGCCCAATCCCGATGACGGAAGGGGCGTACTTATATACCTGACTCCTTTTGGTCTGGAAAAGAGGAAGGACTCCAAGGATGTTGTGCTTAGATTCAATGAGGTGGTCAGGGAGCAATTGACCGAAGAACAGCTCAACGCATTTTTCGAGGTTATGGAAACTATCAATCAGGTCATTTCAGAAAAAAAGATCTATAAAAACGAATCGACGACGAACTAAATCAACTCTATCATTAATGAATAAACATATCAAAAAGGTAGCGGTCATCGGATCGGGTATCATGGGCAGTGGGATTGCCTGCCATTTTGCCAATATCGGCGTGGAGGTGCTTCTGCTCGACATTGTTCCCCGCGAATTGAACGATAAGGAAAAATCCAAAGGCCTCACCCTAAAGGACCCGGTTGTACGGAACAGACTGGTCAATGATTCCCTGGCATCAGCCTTAAAATCAAAGCCCTCCCCTATTTACCACCAGGATTTCGCGAAACGCATCACTACCGGAAACCTCGAGGACGACATCTCCAAGGTTAGCACGGTAGACTGGATCATCGAGGTAGTAGTTGAACGGCTAGATATTAAGAAGCAGGTTTTTGAGAACCTGGAAAAACACCGCAAACCGGGTACGCTGATCACCTCCAATACCTCAGGGATCCCCATCCAGTTTATGAGCGAAGGAAGGTCAGAGGACTTTCAGCAACACTTTTGTGGAACCCACTTCTTCAACCCGGCGAGATACCTGAAACTCTTCGAGATCATCCCCGGACCAAAGACCAAACCAGAGGTCCTTGAATTCTTAAATGGGTACGGAGAAAAATTCCTGGGCAAAACCTCTGTGGTCGCCAAGGATACCCCTGCCTTTATAGGGAACCGCATCGGCATCTTCAGCATTATGAGCCTGTTCCACGCCGTTAAGGAATTGGACCTGACAGTCGAAGAGGTCGACAAACTCACAGGTCCTGTCATCGGCAGGCCTAAATCCGCCACCTTCCGGACCGTGGACGTGGTCGGACTGGATACGCTGGTCCACGTAGCCAACGGAATCCATGAGAATTGCCCTAAGGATGAGAGGCACGAACTCTTTGCCCTTCCGGAATTCATACAGACCATGGCAGATAATAAATGGTATGGTAGCAAATCAGGTCAGGGATTCTATAAAAAGGTCAAAGATTCCAAAGGAGGCAGTGAGATCCTTACCCTGGACCTCAATACCATGGAATACCGGTCTAAGAAAAGCGCCAAGTTTGCTACCCTGGAACTCACCAAAACGGTCGATAAGGTCATTGATCGCTTTAAGATCCTGGTAGGAGGCAAAGACAAGGCCGGAGAATTTTACCGAAAAAGCTTCGGGGTACTTTTCGCCTATGTCACCCACAGGATCCCGGAGATCTCCGACGAGCTTTACAAAATAGACGATGCGATGAAAGCCGGATTTGGCTGGGAGCACGGGCCATTCCAGATCTGGGATGCCATCGGCCTGGACAAGGGCCTCGAACTGCTGCAGGCAGAAGGCCAGAAAGCGGCCAAATGGGTAGATGAGATGAAGTCGGCCGGCATCCATTCTTTCTATACTGTTAAAGATGGAGCCACCTATTATTACGACATACAGAAAAAAGAAATGGTGAAAGTACCCGGACAGGATGCTTTCATTATCCTGGACAATATCCGCAAGACCAGGGAGGTCTTTAAAAATAGCGGGGTGGTCATAGAAGACCTGGGCGATGGCATCCTCAACGTGGAATTCCAATCCAAGATGAATACCATAGGCGGGGATGTCCTGGCAGGACTCAACAAAGGCGTCGACCTGGCCGAAAAGGATTTCCAGGGACTGGTCGTTGGAAACCAGGCTGCGAACTTCTCTGTGGGCGCCAACATAGGAATGATCTTCATGATGGCTGTGGAACAGGAATACGACGAGCTCAATATGGCCGTAAAAATGTTCCAGGACACCATGATGCGGATGAGGTATTCCTCCATCCCTGTCATTTCTGCCCCTCACGGGATGTGCCTAGGAGGAGGTTGTGAACTTTCCCTCCACGCAGACAAAGTGGTCGCGGCTGCCGAAACCTATATCGGACTCGTGGAGTTTGGTGTTGGGGTGATTCCGGGAGGAGGTGGTTCCAAAGAAATGGCTTTAAGGGCATCGGATACCTTCCGAAAAAACGATGTTGAACTCAACGTACTCCAGGAGTACTTCCTGACCATTGGGATGGCCAAGGTCTCAACCTCAGCCTATGAGGCTTTTGATCTCGGGATCCTGCAAAAAGGCAAGGATGTCGTCGTTGTTAACAAGGACAGGCAGATTGCAACAGCCAAAGCCTATGCCAAACTCATGGCGGAATCGGGCTACACCCAGCCCATCAGGCGGACAGACGTAAAAGTACTCGGTAAACAGGCCCTGGGTATGTTCCTCGTAGGTACAGACTCTATGGAAGCCGGGCATTATATCTCGGAACACGATAAAAAGATCGCAGACAAACTAGCCTATGTCATGGCCGGGGGAGACCTCTCCGAAGCGAGCTACGTGAGCGAACAATACCTGCTCGATCTGGAACGCGAAGCCTTCTTGTCCCTCTGTACGGAGAGAAAGACCCTGGAACGGATCCAACACATGTTAAAAACCGGTAAACCCCTTAGAAACTAGACATGAAAACAGCATATATCGTAAAAGCATACAGGACGGCAGTGGGCAAAGCCCCGAGAGGCCTGTTCCGTTTCAAACGCCCGGACGAACTGGCGGCAGAGACCATCGAACACCTGATGAAAGAGATCCCTGAACTGGATAAAAAACGGATAGACGATGTTATCGTCGGCAATGCCATGCCTGAAGCAGAACAGGGCCTGAATATGGCCCGACTTATTTCCCTGATGGGACTGAAGATCGAGGACGTCCCAGGGGTAACCGTAAACCGTTACTGTGCTTCAGGACTGGAGACCATCGGTATCGCAACAGCCAAGATACAGGCCGGGATGGCCGATTGTATTATCGCTGGAGGGGCGGAGAGCATGAGTTACATCCCCATGGGAGGATACAAGCCCACGCCTGATTATTCGGTCGCCAAGGAAGGAAATGAAGATTACTACTGGGGTATGGGGCTCACAGCCGAAGCCGTTGCCAAGCAATTCAAAGTGTCCAGGGAAGACCAGGACGAGTTCGCCTACAACTCCCATATGAAAGCCCTAAAAGCCCAGAAGGAGAACAAGTTTGACGAACAGATCGTACCCATTGAGATAGAGCATACCTTCGTCAATGCCAAGGGGAAAAAAGAAAGCACCTCCTATACCGTAAAAGACGATGAAGGACCAAGGGCAGATACCTCCAAAGAAGCCCTCGCCAGACTTAAACCAGTCTTTGCGGCTGGAGGCAGTGTCACTGCTGGAAATTCATCCCAGATGAGTGACGGAGCCGCCTTTGTCCTGGTCATGAGCGAGGAGATGGTAAAAGAACTCAAGCTTGAACCCATTGCGCGACTAGTGAATTACGCCGCTGCCGGGGTTGAACCCAGAATTATGGGAATAGGTCCGGTAAAAGCAGTCCCAAAGGCGCTGAAACAGGCCGGGATGAAGCAATCTGAGCTCGAACTCATCGAACTGAATGAAGCTTTTGCCTCCCAATCCCTGGCAGTGATCAGGGAACTCGACTTCAACCCGGATATCATCAATGTGAACGGTGGGGCTATCGCTCTGGGTCACCCCCTGGGTTGTACTGGTGCAAAGTTGTCAGTCCAGCTCTTTGACGAAATGCGCAAGCGAAAGATGCAGGGAAAACACGGCCTTGTGACCATGTGCGTAGGCACGGGACAGGGAGCCGCCGGAATCTTCGAATTTTTAAATTAAAAAACACCTTCAAATAGTATACAAGCCATGAGTACTGAAACATTAAAAAAAGATATTTTGAGGGGCGGACAGTTCCTCGTCAAGGAAACCCAGTGCGAAGACGTATTTACCCTTGAGGACCTCAACGAGGAACAGAAGATGATGAGGGAAAGTACCAAGGAATTCGTAGACCGTGAACTGTGGGCCCACTGGGAACGCTTTGAAAAAAAGGATTACGCCTATACTGAGGAATGTATGCAAAAGGCAGGGGAACTGGGATTCCTGAGTATCGCCGTGCCCGAAGAGTACGGCGGTATGGGAATGGGATTCGTCTCCACCATGCTGGTCTGCGACTATATCTCAGGAGCCACGGGATCCTTCAGCACGGCCTTTGGAGCCCATACCGGTATAGGGACCTTACCCATCACCCTTTACGGGACTGAAGAGCAAAAGAAGAAATACGTTCCCAAGCTCGCGACAGGCGAATGGTTCGGGGCCTACTGCCTGACAGAACCCGGAGCCGGTTCTGATGCCAATTCCGGGAAGACCAAAGCCGTCCTGTCTGAAGATGGGAAGTACTACAGTATCACTGGTCAGAAAATGTGGATCTCCAATGCGGGATTCTGCAATCTCTTTATCGTATTTGCCCGAATCGAAGATGATAAGAATATCACTGGCTTTATTGTGGAGAACGATCCGAAAAACGGCATCTCCATGGGAGAAGAAGAAAAGAAGCTGGGGATCCACTCCTCTTCTACCCGACAGGTTTTCTTCAACGATACCAAGGTACCCGTAGAGAACATGCTTTCCGAAAGGGGCAACGGGTTTAAGATTGCGATGAACGCCCTGAACGTGGGCCGGATCAAACTGGCTGCGGCCTGCCTGGAAGCTCAGAGAAGGGTGACCAACGAAGCCGTAAAATACGCCAATGAGCGCGTACAGTTCAAGACGCCTATCGTCAACTTCGGGGCCATCAAGGCGAAGATCGCACAGATGGCCATCAATGCCTATGCCGGGGAATCTGCCTGCTACAGGGCTGCCAAAAACATTGAGGACCGCATCGCGATCCGCGTGGCCGAAGGGAATTCCCACCAGGAAGCCGAGCTCAAGGGTGTTGAGGAATACGCCATTGAATGCTCTATCCTGAAAGTGGCTGTTTCCGAAGACGTACAGAACACCACAGACGAAGGAATACAGATCTTTGGGGGGATGGGCTTCAGTGCAGATACCCCTATGGAGAAAGCATGGCGCGATGCGAGGATCTCCAGGATTTATGAAGGCACCAACGAGATCAACCGTATGCTCGCAGTGGGCATGCTTGTGAAAAAGGCGATGAAGGGCCATGTGGACCTATTGGGACCTGCGACGGCGGTCGGAGAAGAACTCATGGGTATTCCATCCTTTGAAACACCTGATTTTTCTGAATTGTTCGCCGAAGAAAAAGACCTGATCGCCCGATTGAAAAAAGTGTTTTTGATGGTGGCAGGAAGTGCGGTACAGAAATTCGGACCTAAACTGGAATCCCACCAGCAATTGCTTCTGGCAGCTGCCGATATCCTCATCGAAATCTACATGGCAGAATCAACCATTCTGAGGACAGAAAAGAATGCCAAACGATTTGGAGAGGCTGCTCAGGAGACTCAGATCGCCATGACAAAATTATACCTCTATGAGGCCGTAGACCTGGTGGTCAAAAAAGGAAAAGAGGCGATCGTTTCTTTTGCAGAAGGAGATGAACAGCGCATGATGCTGATGGGCCTGAAACGCTTTACCAAGTATACCAATCAGCCCAATGTGGTCGCCCTGCGCAACAAGATCGCAGACAAGGTTGCGGCAGACAACCGGTATACTTTCGACGGATAGGATACCTGGATTCGGATCAATAAAAAACCGCCCTTTCGGGCGGTTTTATTTTTTGGAATTCACTTGAACCTACTTCAGGAAATGATAGTTCTTTGAGTAGGAAAGCATTTGACCCTCAAAGGTTTCGGGCTGAACCACTTTGATATCCGTGATCTCTCCTGCTGCATCCGTTTCCGGAACGAGTTCCGGGTTTACAAAACCGCTGTAAGGCGGGGTCTTAAACGCCGAATTGCGTTCGAGTACCTCAGCGTGCAGCGCCTGGTCTACTTTTACCCCGTATCCTTCAACAAGCTCCTGGGCGGCCTTGAAGTCCCCTTCAGATTTGATTCTCTGGGTTTCCCGGAGCAGCTGACCGAAAAGCTCTCTCAACTTCGCGTAATCATTGACGCGGTAATAGGTCTTTCCATCCCGAACCACTTTTTCAATGACCTTATCGGCCTGTCCTTTTTCAAATACCCAGGCCGAGACCCACTGGCGGTTCACCATGTGATCTTCCTCTATGTCATCTCCGAGTTCTATCCTGATCAGCTGGGTGACCAGGCCGTTGCGGATGTATCGGTCGTAGGCCGTCTTACCCAATTCCTCCCAGTTATCTGTCAGCCCCAACTCCTGGAGTTTGGGATCCATAAGATAGTAAAGGCCTACGAGGTCTGCCCGACCTTCCTCCATGGTAGAAGCATAATTTTTAAGGGTTTCCTTGGGTTGACCGACCCCTTCGTTGAGCTGGCCGGAAGCATGGCCTACTACTTCGTGCAGGGCCGTCAGTAATTTGGAAGCCGTCTGGCCGTACTTCTCTTCCCGGGCCACTTCCTCCTCACTGTAGGCGAATTCCCTGAGTCTGCCTGCACCGCCGGCATTGTTGTATGCTTCGATGATGTTCCCAAGGGATACGGACTTGCTACCGTGCTCTTGTCTTATCCAGTTATTGTTGGGTAAATTAACCCCTATCGGAGTGCTGGGCGAGGCGTCACCCGCTTCTCCGGCCACATTGACAGTCTTATATGAGACGCCCACTACATTCTTTTTCTTGTGCTCGTCCATTAAAGGTGACTCGTCTTCGAACCACTGGGCATTTTCCGAGAGCACGGCCATCTGTTTAGACATTTCGAAATCCTTCAACTGTACGATGGTTTCATATGATCCCTTATAACCCAGGGGATCGTTGTAGACCTCCACAAATCCATTGATCCAGTCTACATCTCCTTCGCGGGAGTTCACCCAGGCAATGGCGTAGTCGTCCCAGGTATCCAGGCTGCCCGTCCTGTAATACTCGATCAGGAGGCCGAGCGTCTCAGCCTGCTTTTCATTTTCTGCCACTCCTTTTGCCAGCTCCAGCCATTTGATGATCTCGTCGATAGCCTCCCCGTAAAGTCCGCCTGATTTATAGACTTCTTCCACGATCACCCCATTCTTTTTGGACAATCTGGAGTTAAGACCCGTTTCTACCGGCCTACCCTCTGGACCCCTGTAAGCTTTCGCATAGAATGCCTCCACTTCAGCATCGGTCAGTGTCGGATCATAGAAATTGATCGCCGAGGATGCGACATTATCTACTCCTTTTTTCTTGTTCACTTTCTTGGCATCCTGATCGTTGAAAATGACCTCAAAAGCCTCCCCCGTCAATTCGGTCCCCGTTTCATCCAAAAGACCGGATAAGTACTCCGATGAGAATTCGGGCATGAGCTTGTCGTTGGAGTAGTGATGGTGTATGCCATTGGAGAACCAGACGCGTTTCAGGTAAGTTTCAAAAGCCTTCCAATCCGCAGTGGATCGATCTCCTTCGAACTCCGTGTACACATTCTCCAGGGCAGCCCTTATGGTCAGGTTATGCCTGTAATTCTGATCCCACATGATGTCCCGCCCTGCCAAACCTGCCTGGGTTAGGTAATAGACCAGTTTCTTCTGGTCGAGGCTGAGTTCCTCAAATCCCGGGACCTGGTACCTCAGGATCTGGATATCGGCGAATTGGCCGACGTAGTATTCGAAGGAAGTCGACCCAGTCTCTTCAGGCATTTGAGTTTTCTCCTCCTGTTTGCAGGACCAAAGCAGTCCAATCGCCGCAAGGACGGGTAAAATAAATCGTAATCTCATCATAGTAATGCTGTTTGTCGTTGTCCTTCAAAAGTAGAAATTTAACAGGCATTTTGAGCTATTTTTACAGGCTTCCTCAAAAAATTTATCCTTCCCGGAGAAGGAAATGAAAGCTTACATCTACCTTTAGGAATTAATTCAACAGACGTTATGAGCACCCATCTATTGCAACAGGTCTACGATCCCGAAGACTTCCGTAAAAGGGGTCATAACCTTATCGACCTCCTGGCGGATCACCTTAAGGCCTGCCGGGAAGGAATGGACGATAAGGTCATCCGCTGGTGTGGGCCGGAAAACGAAAAGGCCTACTGGGAGCAATTCCCCGCCCGGAAGGAAAATAATACCTTTTTTGGGCAAGTGTTAACGCATACCACCCATGTACACAACCCGAGATACATCGGGCACCAGGTCTGTGCCCCGGCCCCTGTTGCCGCCCTCTGCGGCCTTGTGAGTTCCCTGCTTAACAACGGGATGGCTGTCTATGAGATGGGTATGGCACCCTCTGCCATGGAGCGTATCGTGACAGATCTCCTGGCCCAGAAAATCGGGTTTTCAGAACTAGCAAGGGGGATCCTTACTTCGGGCGGTACCCTGGCCAACTTAACGGCCCTCTTGGCTGCCCGAAAGGCAGTCTTGGAAAACGACGTATGGATGGAAGGGCACAAAAAACGACTCGCACTGATGGTGTCCGGAGAGGCCCATTACTGCATAGACAGGGCTGCAAGGATTATGGGAATGGGCTCAGAGGGGATCATCAAAGTACCGGTCAAAGAAGATTTTTCTATAGACACCGACCGTCTGGAGGACTGTTATCGAGAAGCAAGGAAAAAAGGGTTAACGGTCTTTGCCCTGGTGGGTAGTGCCCCTTCCACGGCCACCGGCATTTACGATGATCTGGATGCACTTGCCGAATTCTGCTCCCAAAAAGGATTGTGGTTTCACGTGGATGCCGCCCATGGAGGGGCTGCTGCCTTCTCAAAAAAATACCGTAGGACGGTCAGGGGGATCGACAAGGCAGATTCCGTTGTCATAGACGGGCATAAGATGATGATGATGTCCACCATCACCACCGCCCTGCTTTTCCGCGATGGGGGGCATTCCCATGCTACCTTCAGTCAGGAAGCAGAATACCTCCTGGAGCAATCTGAGGATGAGGACTGGTACAACCTCGCCAAGAGGACCTTTGAATGCACCAAGTCCATGATGAGCCTGCAGTGGTTTCTGATGTGGAAGACTTATGGGGAAGAAGTATTCGAAGAAAATGTTACCACCCTCTACGATCTTGGTGCTTTGTTTGCCCGAATGATCCGGGAGGCGGATAAGCTGGAACTGGCAGTCATGCCCCAGTCAAACATCGTCTGTTTCCGATATGTTCCCCATGGGATGCCTCTGGAAGTACAGAACGACATCAACAGAAAAATCAGGCAGCAACTCCTGGAAGAAGGTACTTTTTACATCGTACAAACCAAGATCCAGGGAGTACAGTACCTCAGATGTACGTTGATGAATCCTTTCACGACGGAAGCTGAGCTCAGAGAGTTGCTCACCCAGATCCGTTCCAAGGGGGACCACCTGCTCACTGCATAGACTCCAGTACCCGTTGTTCTGTCGCCTTTTGGGAAAAGTTGATGGCGCATTCGATCAGGGCCAAATGGGAATACGCTTGAGGGAAATTCCCCAGCAAACGCTTGGTCTTAAAGTCGATATCCTCACTGAAAAGTCCAAGGTGATTGCCATACCCCAGGATGCGGTCGAAGAGGGCCTGGGCTTTCTCTTCCTCCCCTATCTTAAAGAGGCTGTTGATAAACCAGAACGTACAAATGGTAAAGGATGAAGATGGAAGCCCAAAATCGTCCTCGTTCTTGTACCTGTACAACAGGCCGTCATTGCTAAGTTCTTTTTCGATCGCCTTGACCGTGCTGATGAACTTGGGATCCTGTGCCTGGATAAAGCCATAGGATTCCATCAGGAGGACAGAGGCGTCCAGGCTATCAGAGCCATAGGATTGGGTAAATGCCTGTTTTTCGGGATTCCAGGCTTTGTCCATGATATCCTTGCGGATCTCCTGCTCCAGGGCACCCCATTTCTCGATCTTCCGATGTTTGCGGAGGATCTTTGCTACTCTGATCGCGCGATCAATCGCCACCCAGCAAAGTACCTTGGAGAAGGTAAAATGACGGTCCTCCTTACGGAATTCCCAAATCCCCTTGTCCTTCTCCTTCCAGTGCTTGGAAACAATCCAGGCAATACCTTTGGTAATGCCCCATAATTCCTCCCCGTTCTCAATATCTGTACTGAACTTGTTCAATTGTGCGTAAATGACATCCATCAGGATGCCATAGATGTCATTCTGCCTTTGCTGATAGGCAGCATTGCCCACCCTTACAGGTGTAGACCCCTTGTATCCCTTGAGGTGCTCGAGGGTCCTTTCGGTGAGTTTCTTCTCCTTATTGATCCCATACATGATCTGCAGTTTCTCATCCTTGTCCGGGATAAGGTCAACGATAAATTGCAAATACCTGCGGGCTACGTTGGTATGTCCCAGGTCAGCCATCACCTTGATGACCATCGAAGCATCGCGTATCCAGCAAAAGCGGTAATCCCAGTTTCGCACTTCCCCTATCGTCTCTGGCAGGGAGGTTGTCGCAGCAGCCAGGACTGCCCCCGTCTTGTTATAGGTGAGGAGTTTAAGTGTTATCGCACTTCGACTTATCTGCGCGTTGTACTTTTTGTAATTCGGGGTCTTGTTCGTCCAGTTGAGCCAGTACACCTTGGTTCGTTCCAGTTCGAGATAGATCTTGCGGGTGCTGGGCTGGAAGATCTTCTCGTTGTAGGCCAGTAGGAAATAACCGTTTTCGGTGACCTCTATTTCCCGTCCTTCCACAACAGCATTCTTATTGAAAGAGGTATACAGGAAGACGGTCTCGAATTTTTCTGCCTGGGTAAGACTGACGATGAAATTCCGTTTCACGTAGGTGTCCGTCTTGCCAGCGGCATAGGCCAGACGCGGTTCGTACCTCACGCTGAACTTAGGTCTGCCGGAGATGTGCTTGAAAAAACGCACCAATTCGGGGGGTCCGTAATATTGAGTAGGTTCCTTGTGATAGCGGGGCATGAAGTCGTGTACCTCAAATACATTTTCTCCTTCTTCAAAACGGGTGATCAGGATGGCCGTGTGTTTTTTATACCGCTGTTTGATCGTGTATTCCGGGGATACCTCTATGTCAAAACTCCCCCCTTTTTCATCGTCCAGCAGCTTGGCAAAGACCGAGGAAGAATCGAATTCGGGCAGACAACACCATTCGATACTACCGGTTTTTGATATCAGGGCGGCACTCCTGCAATTGCCTACTATTCCATAATCTAAGTTGTCCATAAATGAGAATCCTGTAAAAATCCAGCTTTCATTGGATTTGCGCTACAATTTGACGAAATTTAGAGAAATTACTAACAAAAAAGGGGTAAAACTCCTCAATTTATGGCCAAAACTATCATAATTTCAAATAGACTACCTGTACAATTGCAAATTGACAATGGATCCATCAATGCCATTCCCAGTGTAGGGGGCCTGGCAACCGGGATGAAGTCTGTTCACTCGGAAGGAGAGAGCCTGTGGATCGGGTGGAGCGGCTTAACCGAAGAAGAGATCCCGGAGGGCCTGGAAAGTGAGATCGATAAAGCCCTGGCTGAGCACGGTTCCTCCAAGGTAAAGCTAACCCAGGAAGAGGTGGATGGCTTTTATTACGGTTTCAGCAACCGGACCGTATGGCCCCTCTTCCATTACTTCCTGGAATATTCCGAATTTGAACTTGCGAGCTGGAATACCTATAAAAAGGTCAACCAGAAATTCGCCGATGCCATCCTGGAGAACGCCGGGGATGACGATATCATCTGGGTACATGACTACCAACTCATGCTGGTACCTCAGATGGTACGCGAAAAGAAGCCCGGTACTTCCATAGGATTCTTCCTGCACATCCCCTTCCCTTCTTTCGAGATCTTCAGAACCCTTCCCTGGAGGGCAGAGGTCCTGAATGGCCTCCTCGGTTCAGACCTGATCGGGTTTCACACCTACGATTACGAAAGGCATTTCCTGAGTTCGATCCGACGGATCCTCGGGCTGGAGGTGAGTTTTAACGACATCTACCTCGATGACCGCATCGTCAAGGTGGATTCTTTTCCTATGGGGATCGACTATGCCAAATTCAGCAATGCTGCCAAGGAACACGAGGTCCTGCCGAAAAACAAGCAATCCGACCTGCAACGCAGGCTCAATACCCACAAAGAATCGACCCCGGATGCCAAATTTCTGCTGTCCATAGACCGGCTCGACTATTCTAAGGGGATCGCAAAACGACTCAATGCCTATGAATACTTCTTGAACAAGTATCCACAATACAAGGAAAAGGTACGCCTGATCATCCTGGCCGTGCCCTCCCGTAGCAACGTACCCCAGTACCAGCTGCTCAAAAGAGAGATAGACGAGCTGGTGGGCCGTATCAACGGGGAACTCGCCACAGTCAGCTGGACACCCATCTGGTATTTCTACCGCTCCCTGCCTTTTGACAACCTCATCGACCTGTATACCTCCTCCGACATCGCCTGGCTAACCCCTATCAGGGATGGTATGAATCTGGTCGCCAAGGAATACATCGCAACCCGCACGGACAAATCGGGTGTCCTTATCCTGAGTGAGATGGCAGGCTCCGCCAACGAAATGAACGAAGCCCTGCTGATCAATCCCAACAATTTCGAACAGATCGCAGATACTATTCACAGGGCCATCCAAATGCCCCTGGAGGAGCAAAAATCCAGGAATGACGTCCTGCAAAAGAGGCTGGAACGCTACAATGTGGAGAAATGGGCAAACGACTTCATGAAATCCCTTACGGACCAACGTGACAAGGACCCGGCCTACGTCACAAGGAAACTTTCGGTAGACCTGACCAATACCGTCATGAAGGAATACCACAATGCCCGGAATCGACTCCTCTTTCTCGACTATGACGGTACCCTGGCGGGCTTCAAGAACGACCCGCAGAAGGCCTCCCCTGATGCAGATCTCTTCAAATTGCTCGACGCCCTGTACGCCTTGCCAAATACGGATGTCTACCTGATCAGCGGCAGGGATAAGGAAACCTTTGGGCGCTGGTTCCAGAAAAAGAAGTACAATATGATCGTGGAGCACGGCGTATGGCTATCAGAAGGAGGTGAGGATTTCGAAATGCTCGAAAATGTCAAGAAAGACTGGATGGAGAAGATTCACCCCGTACTGGAGTCCTTTGTAGACCGGACACCCGGCAGTTTTATCGAAGAGAAGAATTATTCCCTAGCCTGGCATTACAGGAATACCGACCCGGATTTTGGTCAGAAAAGGGCATCGGAGCTGAATACGGTCCTGAGGAGCCTGATCGCCAATGACGACCTCAGTGTCCTCAATGGAAATAAGGTCATGGAGATAAAAAGCAGCAATGTGAACAAAGGTAGGGCCGCAATGCGTATTTTTACACGAGATGATTATGATTTTGTCTTTGCGATCGGAGACGACTGGACTGACGAATTCATGTTCCAGGAACTACCTGAAAATGCCGTCACCGTGAAGGTGGGCCGACAGAAAACACAGGCCAAGTTTTACCTAGACAGTATCAAGAATGTTCGAGATCTCCTATCGCGCTTTACGGAAAAAAAGGTCTGATTTGATCCGTGGATGTACCTGTGGCCTGATGGTCCTGTCAGGCGCTATGGCCTGGTCCCAGGCCAATACCGACGTCTTCCTCCTGAATTTAAAGAATACCTCCAGGGAGGTGACCCCTGGCGAATACATCAATCTATCCGGGAAGGAAGGTTATGACAATCAACCCTCCTTTTACAACGATCACCTGGTTTTATTCTCTTCTACAAGGAAAGGTCAGACCGATGTGGCCTTGTACAGCATTACATCAGGAGCCCTGACCTGGAAGACTGACACCCCGGGGGGTGGAGAATATTCTCCTCTTAGGATACCAGAAAGTGAGGATTTCTCTGCCGTTCGCCTGGACAAAGACGGCACACAGCTGCTGTACCGATACGATTGGGATTCAGGCAGGTCTAAACCCTTACTGAGGGACCTCAGGGTGGGCTATCACGTTTGGCACAACCCTGAAATAGTCGTTTCCGCCGTACTTGTAGAGGACCGGATGGACCTGGTGGTTTCCAACCTACGGGATCACACGAACTACACCTTCCAGAGAAATGTCGGGAGGTCCCTTCACAGGATCCCCAATTCCGACCTGGTCAGTTATGTGAATAAGGAAGCCGGCAAAGCAGAAATAAAATCAGTTGATCCGATCTCGGGGGCTACAGCCATCATCGCCGAACTGCCTCAGGGAGTTGAGGATGTTTGCTGGTTGAACGACGGTACCCTTCTCGCAGGAAAGGACAATACCATCCTCAAATACGATCCCGTAACTAGAAATGGCTGGACACTTTTCAGGGAATTTCCCAAAACCGAAATAACGAGTATAAGCAGGATGGCAACCAATGCATCCTCAGAATGGCTGCTGGTAGTCGCCGAACTCCCCGAGAAACAATAACCGATGAAATTCCTACACAATTCCGGCAGAGTTGAAGCCTTCAGTGACGGTGTTTTTGCCTTCGCTGCCACCTTGATGGTAGTAACCCTGGATATGGATGAAGACCTGTTAATATTTGGAGCTGAGTTATCGGGATTTGTCAGCTTTGCGGTCAGCTTCTTCGTGCTGGTCATTCTCTGGAAGATTCATTACAACTTCTTTAGAAGGAATTCATACATGGACGACTGGATCATTGCCTTTAATACCGTACTGCTATTTGTGGTCCTTTATTACGTATTCCCCCTTAAATCCCTGATCAGCTCCTGGATGGGTGACCGGGCGATCACACCCGACGATCTTTCATACCTGTTCGTTTTATATGGGATCGGGTTTGCCATGATCTTCCTTTGCTATGCTCTTATGTATTACAGGGCGTACAGAAAGACCAAAACAATGGATTCCTCCCTCGAACTGCTTTTTTATGCCCAGCATTTTTCCCTATATGTTTTCACAGCAATTCTTTCCGTTATACTGGGAATTTTAAAAGTTGGTATTAAATTTGGAGCTCCGGGTTTCTTTTATGCATTTATCGGGCCCCTGGCATTCCTACACGGATTTTGGTTTGAAAAGAAATACAGAAATAACATTTTATGAAAAATATACTTTTTATCTCTTTGATTTTCCTGAGCCTGTCTTCTTTCGGACAGTCCTCCAAGGATATATACGACATCATCGATGCGGTCTCCCCAGAACGCATCGAAGCTGATGTAACCACCCTGGTAGGGTTCGGAACAAGACACACCCTTAGCGATACTACCTCGGCTACCAGGGGAATAGGAGCCGCCAGAAGGTGGATCAAAAGTGAGTTTGAGAAGATCTCCTCTGCCTGCGATAACTGTTTGGAGGTGTTCTACCAGGACGGACTGGTCAAAAAGGGAGATAACCAACGAATCGTCAAAGACGTTCTCGTGGTCAATGTGGTCGCCGTCCAGAAAGGAACCAAGTACCCCAACCGTTATATCATCATGAGCGGGGACATCGATTCCCGAGTCAGCGATCCGACCAATTTTACGGACGATTCTCCCGGGGCCAATGACAATGCGAGCGGTATGGCAGGCACCATCGAGGCTGCCAGGGTCCTGTCGAAATACCAATTCGAAAACAGCATCATCTACGTCGGCCTTTCCGGAGAAGAGCAGGGTCTTTATGGAGGAAGATTCCTGGCGGCCTTTGCCAAAGAACAGGGCTGGGATGTTATAGGTATCCTCAACAATGATATGATCGGTAACATCACAGGAGTAGACGGGGTGGTCAGCAACAGGGATTTCCGGATCTTTTCGGAACCCGTTCCTCCTACCGAAACGGACAGGGAACGTGCAGCCAGAAGGTTCTATGGAGGTGAGGTTGATGGGATCTCCCGCCAGCTCGCCCGATACGTACACAAGACGACCACCACCTACATGCCCGAAATGAACCCTATGATGATCTACCGCCTGGATCGTTTTGGCAGGGGTGGTCACCACCGTCCTTTCAACGACCAGGGTTTTGCCGGAATAAGGATCATGGAAGCCCATGAGAATTACACCCAGCAGCACCAGGATATTAGGGTAGAAGACGGCATTGCCTATGGCGATGTTCTCGAACACGTTAATTTTGAGTACGCGGCCAAGCTGACTGCCGTTAATGCAATCAACCTGGCCTCCATTGCATGGGCGCCACCGGCCCCGGCCGAAGTGCAGATCGGGGGCATCGTCGAACCATCGGCTAAACTCAAGTGGAGTGCCTCAGAAGGGGCCGCGGGGTACAAGGTCTACTGGAGGGATACCACCTCCCCTACCTGGGACCATAGCCGCTTTGTGGGAGATGTTCAGGAGTTTACCCTAGAAGGTATCGTCATTGACAACTTCTTTTTTGGGGTAGCCGCTGTAAGCGAAGAGGGCTTTGAGAGTCCGGTGGTCTTCCCCAATGGAATTTTCAGGAACTGATCGCCATGCCCTTTCAAACAAGATCCCTGGTATTGGGGTGTATCCTCACCCTGGGATTCCTGATGACGTCCTGTGAGCGCAGGTCGGAAAAAAAAGAGCCAGTCAGACCCGGTTATTTACCCGATCTCATCGCTGTCTTTGAGGACTACGAACGCCTGGAACAACGCGGAGAATACACCCGCCTTGCCAATAAGATCCTCGATGCCAACCAGGACCTGAGATCGGCCCAACTTTACGTGGAAGCTGCCTCCCTGTATCAGCTCGCCGGCCTCAATGACTCATCTATTGCCGTCCTGCACAGGGCGATAGACCACGGCATGGCAAACCCAACCCTGCTTAAAAAATTTCCGGACCTGGAGACCTCAAAAAGTAAATCTTTTGAAAGGTTGAGGCAAAGACTGGATTCGTTGGGAAATATACTGGGGGATGTATCTAACTTTTCTCTGGAAACCCGGGCGATGGACCAATTCTGGCCGTATCTGGATCGGGCCCTGGCCACCCCTGACAGTGCGAGAAAGCATCTGAAGGCCTATGTTTTGAATGGACCCCAGGAGATCCGTGACTATTACGCCATACGGTACTACAACGTGGACCAGATGTACGGACAAATGATCAACGGAGCGCCGGAATATTATTCCTATCTCAGCTCCCAGTTCGATACAGACAGCCTGGTTGGACTCAAAGAACGCATCTCTTCTGCCCTGATCCACTTCAAGTCTCTATATCCTGAAGCCGTTTTCCCCAAGGTCTATGTGGTCCCGGGCCTCCTGAATTCAGCGGGGACAGCATCGGAAATGGGTTTATTTGTGGGCGGAGATATGTTCGGGAAATCAGGGAACACACCTGTTCAGGAGTTGAGCGACTGGCAAAAGGCGGCGATCTCTGAATTCAATTCCCTTCCCCAGCTTATCCTGCATGAGCTGATGCATTTCCAACAGAATTACTCAGATACCGGAAACGGGGATTTGGTGCTCAACAAGATCCTGGAGGAAGGGGTTTGCGATTTCCTGAGTGAACTGGCTTCGGGAATCCCGCATCATTCCGAACAACTGGAGTACCTGAACATACCCGGGAATTTTAGGCAGATCACCTGGCAGCTCAAACAGGATCTGTATTCGGATGACCTGTCAGCCTGGATGTATAACGGGGGTTCCATTGAAGACAGGCCTCCAGATCTCGGCTACGCCCTGGGATATCTGATCACCAGATCCTATTACAAAAACGCCCCCGATAAACAAATGGCGCTAAAGGAATTATTAAATTCAAACGATATGCGGACCATCCTGGCAGGCAGTGATTACAGTTACCTGCTCGCAGATGATCCATCCTGATCCGATGCAATGAAAAAAAATATATTTCTATATCTGTTCTTACTTTGTAGTTTCCCCCTCCTCTCTCAAAGCACAACCTTTACCCTTCAGGACACCCTGAGGGGAAGCGTGACTCCCGAACGCGACTGGTGGGACCTTCTTTTTTACGACCTGGAGGTCACTGTGGATCCTGATCGGAAATACATTGAGGGCAGCAATCGGATCCGATACAGGGTACTTGACGGGAAACAGGTCATGCAGGTAGACCTCCAGCCCCCACTTGAGATCAGGGAGATCAGCCAGAAAGGTAAGGTCCTGGAGTTTAAAACCATAGGCAATGCCCATTTCATCAACCTGGCCGAAAAGCAAAAGCCAGGAGAAACCGGAGAGATCGTAATATCCTTTGCCGGCCATCCGAAAGAGGCCAAAAATGCACCCTGGGACGGCGGCTTTTCCTGGAGCACGGACGCCAATGGCGTACCCTTTATAGCCACCTCCTGTCAGGGGCTCGGGGCTAGTGTCTGGTGGCCAAACAAGGACCATATGTACGATGAGGTAGACAGCATGGCCATACGGGTGAATGTCCCCAGAGGCCTGGTTGGGGTGGCCAACGGAAGGCTGAAAGGAGTAATCGAAAAGGAAGATCAGACGACATTTGACTGGTATGTCAGCAATCCCATCAACAACTACGGCGTCAATGTCAACATTGGCGATTACGTTCATTTTGAGGAGACCTATCAGGGAGAAAAAGGCCTTCTCGACCTCTCCTATTATGTGCTTCGCGATAATCTGGAAGCGGCCAGGGAACAGTTTCAACAGGTCCCTATGATGCTGGAGGCCTTTGAACACTGGTTTGGGCCCTACCCTTTTTACGAGGATAGTTTTAAACTGGTGGAGGTGCCCTATTTGGGAATGGAACACCAGAGCTCGGTGACCTACGGCAATAAATATCAGAACGGTTATCTGGGGATGGATCTTTCCCGCTCAGGGTGGGGACTGAAATTCGATTTCATCATCATTCACGAAGCGGGTCATGAATGGTTTGCCAACAATATCACCTACAAGGACATAGCAGATATGTGGATACACGAAGGATTTACGGCTTATTCCGAGAACCTGTATCTCGACTATCATTACGGCCCGAAGGCCTCCTCCGAATACGTCATAGGGACCCGCCGGAATATCCGTAATGACAGGCCTATCATCGGGATTTATGGGGTTAACAAACGGGGATCCGGAGATATGTATTACAAAGGGGCCAATATGCTTCACACTCTGCGACAGTTGCTGGAGGACGATGAGAAATGGCGACATATCCTCAGGGGTCTCAACAGGGAATTCTACCACCAGACTGTCACTACAGAAGAAATCGAGGATTACATCAGCGATCAGTCCGGGATAGATCTGACGGAATTCTTCGAACAATACCTGCGGACAACCATGGTACCCGTCCTGGAGTACAAACTCGGGAAGGGAGAGATCGAGTACCGTTACACCCAGATCGTCCCGCATTTTGACATGCCCGTTCGCATTTTTATTGGAGAAGAAGCTCGCTGGATTTTCCCAAAAGCGACCTGGACAAAAGAGAGTATCGACGGTGTGGAAGCAATGTCGGTAGACAAAAATATCTACATCATCCCAAAAGAGATCAAAGGGTAACCCACCTCCTTTTGGCCGAAAGTCCGATATCTGTCGGTATTTCTTTTTACCTTTCTCAAAAGACTCGTCCTTTAGAGGGTCGTCATAAGCCTATACCAATGAGAAATTTAATTATTCTTCTCCTTACTCTGGTATCCGCCGGGTGTCAGGAGCAGGAACCCCAGTCGTCTTCCGGCATCCTCATTTCAGATGTGACCCTGGTAGACACAGAAGACGGTACCCTCCTCGAGCACCGCTACGTGGAGATCGACTCCGGAGTGATCCGGAAGGTCACGGACCGGGCCCCTGAAAAGCATCGTTTTGAAAGTCATATCGACGGCAAGGGAAAGTTTCTGATGGCCGGCCTGGCTGAAATGCACGCCCATATCCCCTCCCCTCCGGTATCCAGGGAGGTGGTGGAAGAGACCCTGTTGCTCTATTTATCGAACGGAATCACTACAATCCGCGGCATGCTGGGTCATCCTTCCCACCTCGAGCTCAGAAAGGAAGTGGCGTCAGGAGATGTATTGGGGCCCAGGATCTTTACCTCCAGTCCGTCTCTGAACGGGAATTCCGTCCGGACGCCCGAAGAAGCCAGGAAAAAGGTAACCCAGTATCAAAAGGAGGGGTATGACTTCCTGAAAATGCATCCGGGTATACTCAGGCCTGTATTCGACGAACTGGTCGCCACGGCCGAAGAGATGGGAATCCGGTTCTCGGGGCATGTCCCTGTGGACGTCGGGATAAGGCATGCACTCAAAAGCGGATACGCCTCTGTCGACCATGTGGATGGCTTTCTCGAAGGCCTGGTACCGGAAGACATCGCAGTGGATCCAACGAAAAATGGGTTCTTTGGCTATAATTTCACTTCCCTGGCAGATACCACGCTGATCCCCTCCCTTGTAGACCTTGCCAGGGAGAACAAGGTCTGGATCGTCCCTACCCAGAGCCTGTTTGAAAGGTGGTTCGCCCCGGTCCCGGCAACGGAACTCCTAAGGGATCCGGAAATGAAGTATATGTCAGTGACCACCCTGACCAACTGGAGGATGAGGAAGGAACAATCCACCGCACCGGAAACCGGATTTACCCCCGGGCAGTGGAAACAATTCAATGAAATTCGGCAGAAATTGATCAAGTCACTGAGCGAGAATGGTCATGGGATGCTCTTAGGTTCTGACGCTCCCCAGCTTTTTAATGTCCCCGGGTTTTCAATACATCACGAAATACAGGGAATGAAGGACGCCGGGATGAGCAGACTCGAAATACTCAGAAGCGGAACGATAAACCCGGCTGTATTCTTCGGAAAGGAGGACAGTTTTGGCAGGGTCGCGGAAGGACTGGAAGCCGACCTGATCCTACTTAATGGAAACCCCCTGGAAGATCTCCAAGCTTTAAAGAAATTGGAAGGGGTAATGGTCAGAGGGCGCTGGCTCGATAAAAAGACAATTGACAAAAAACTGGCTGTGATCGCCTACAACTCCAAAAACCGATAGCCTATGCATATCCCGAGAGCACTTAGATGGAATATCAGAAGAACCCTACTGTGGGTATCCCTGTTCACAGTGATGTACCAGGGGGCTGCTCAGCTCCTTTTGAAACCGGATCGTGTTTTTGACGGGGAAGAGATGCACTCCGGCTGGGTGGTATTGGTCGATGGCAATACCATCAGCTACGCCGGCCCGGAAAATGAGCTCAGGCCCCAAAGAAGTATTGAATCCTTATCTCTCCCCGGATGTACCCTGATGCCCGGACTCATCGAAGGACATTCCCACCTCCTGCTCCATCCCTATGACGAGACGCCCTGGAACGACCAGGTTCTGGTAGAATCCACAGCAGAGAGGGCCATCAGGGGAGCCAACCACGCCAGATTATCCCTCATGGCAGGCATTACGACCATGCGGGATCTCGGTTCTGAAGGGGCGGGTTATGCAGATGTAGCCCTGAAAAAGACTATTGAATCGGGCCTGATCCCCGGGCCCCGCCTCCTGGTGGCCGGTCCCGCCATCGTCGCCACGGGAGCGTATGGACCTAAAGGCTTCCACGACGGGGTCACGGTCCCCCTTGGAGCAGAACCGGTAAGTGGCAAAGACGAGGCGATAAGAGCTGTCCGCAGACAACTGGGAAAGGGAGCTGACTTCATCAAGGTGTATGCCGATTACCGCTGGAGCTCAGGGGCACCTTCCAGCCCGACCTTCCTGCCTGAGGAGCTCGATGCTATGGTCAGCGCCGCTACCAGTGCGGGTTACTACGTCGTGGCCCATGCCAGCACTCCGGAAGGGATGCGCAGAGCTGTTTTGGCCGGTGTAGAGACCATAGAACACGGAGACGGAGGAACGAAGGAGGTATTCCGGCTGATGAAAGAAAAGGATGTAGCCCTTTGTCCTACCCTGGCCGCAGGCCATGCCATTGAAAGGTACAGGGGATGGGATCCGGAGAAGGATGCAGATACAGATCGTATCCGAGGCAAAAAGAATTCCTTCCAGGCTGCCCTGGAGGCCGGAGTGACCATCGCTTTTGGGGGAGATGTAGGTGTCTACCCCCACGGGGAAAACTACAGGGAGCTCGAATTGATGGTGGACTACGGGATGACAGCACAGAAAGCACTAACCGCAGCCACAAAGATCAATGCCCGGGTATTTCACCTCCCGCAACTCGGGGAGGTGAGAAAGGGATTCCTGGCAGATTTGATCGCCGTAAAGGGGGATCCCACCAGAGATATTCGCCTTATGCGAGAGGTCTCTTTCGTGATGAAGGACGGGACTATGGTCAGAAAACCTTAAACACGTCTTTCCATCCATTTTCTTGAATTGAAAATCTTTAACCATGAATTAATAAATTCCGTACATTTAAAGGTATAACCAATTAACAACCAACAAAATGAAACACCTTATCACCCTTGTCCTGATCGCCTCCCTGTTGCTGAGCTGCCAGGCGGAAAACCAGGAAGAAAAAGCAGCACAGCAAGCATTTGAGGCCAACTCCAAAACCGTACTGGCCAATCTCGAAGGTTGGCAGAACGAAAACCTGGATTACTCCATGTACGCTCCCGATTTCGTGATGTTCGATACGGGATTCGGGGCCGAAAAGGATTCCATGTCCCTGGAAGAAATGAAGATGAATGACAAACAGATATGGGAAATATTCGATTTTAAATTGTTGACCGATCCACCCGCATTATTGCCGGGTGTGAACGCTGATACACGAAAAATGGACGGGTCTGTGCGGTTCTATTCCCAGTGGGAAGTAACACTCCCTGCCACGGATACCACAGAGGCCAAGTCAGGGAGGATCAAATTGTACGAATCATACGATTTTAATCCCGAGGGCAAGATCATTTACCAACAAGTCTACGGAGATTTTACGGGCCTGATGATGTATCTCTATCCCAATTGAGACCTTTTCAAAAAGAAAATGAAATGGATGCCTTTGCAGAAATGCAGAGGCATATTTTTTTAGGGAAACTTCTTTTTCAGACTCTGTTCGGTACGAACGACCAGTGCCACGCAGCTCAGGGTCAGTAAAGCCAGAAATATGACCACGCTGCTGATCCCATCGAGATCGGTTGTTACGCCCAGTATGAGTCCGAGTAATCCCATGATCAGCCCGTGTTTGACCATCTCGGCCGAAGAGTAGACCTGGGCATAGTCCCATCGTTCCTGCGACTTCATAGAGCCTTTTGTCCTGTACCCGTAAATGTGGTTGATCTTTTTCGGGGGATATTTACCCAACAGAAAACCGAGGAGCACAAAGGATAAACCCATCAATGCCTGAAAGAAAAAGATAGGGTTGAGGCCTAGAATGGGTTCCATAATAAGAGGTTGATTTTTATCAGATGTAAAGTAAGGGAATTGATTTTCCGTTTACAACTCTTTGAGAATTACTCAGGCCTTTTTGGTATATTTAGCCTTTGCCAATTTATATATCTAATGAGAAGAACACTACTCTCCCTGATGCTCCTCGCATCCCTTTCCCTTTTTGCCCAAGAATTCAAAATGGACCTGGTCCAGGACCTCAAACCCCGCAATATAGGCCCCGGCGGGATGAGTGGACGGGTTACGGCCATCGATGTGGTCCAGAGCGACCCCGACATCATCTTTGCAGGCACGGCTTCCGGTGGCCTGTGGAAGTCTACTTCCGGAGGTATCAAATGGGAGCCTGTTTTTGATAATGAGGTGACAGCCTCTATAGGCGCTGTGGCCATTCAGCAAAGCAACCCATCCGTTATATGGGTCGGGACAGGTGAAGGAAATCCAAGGAATAGTCTAAACGGAGGCTACGGGGTATACAGATCCCTGGATGGAGGGAAAAGCTGGACATCCATGGGACTTGAAAAAACCAGGCATATCCACAGGATCATCATAGACCCAACAGATCCCAATACGGTCTATGTGGGGGCTATTGGTTCCCCCTGGGGAGAACATCCGGAACGGGGGGTCTTCAAGACCACCGATGGAGGTAAGTCCTGGAACAAGATATTGTTTGTAAACAACCGCACCGGGGTCGCTGATATGGTGATGGATCCCACCAATCCGAACAAGATCTTCGCGGCCATGTGGGAACACAAAAGGGATCCCTGGTTCTTTAAATCGGGCGGTCCGGGCAGCGGACTTTACATGACTCACGACGGAGGGGACAACTGGAAGAGGATCTCTGAAGAAGACGGCCTTCCAAAAGGAGAGCTGGGAAGAATAGGGATCGCTGTGGCCCGAAGCAGGCCCAATATCGTCTACGCCCTGGTCGAGTCCAAAAAGAACGCCCTATACAGGTCGGAAGACGGGGGCTTCAAGTGGAAAAAGATCAACGACAAAGGTGATATCGGGAACCGGCCATTCTACTATTCGGATATCTACGTAGATCCCCAGAACGAGAACAGGGTCTACTCCATCTTTACCTATGTCAACGTATCTGAGGACGGGGGAAAGAATTTTTCACTGCTAATGCCCGGGATGCGATCAAATAACGGGGTACACCTGGATCACCACGCCTGGTGGATCAATCCCGAAGACGGGAACTTCATGATAGACGGGAATGACGGAGGCCTCAATATCACGCGCGACAGGGGAGAGAGTTGGCGATTTATCGGCAACCTGCCCGTGGGGCAGTTCTATCACATCAGCACGGATAATGAATTCCCGTACAACGTCTACGGGGGAATGCAGGACAACGGTTCCTGGAGGGGCCCCGCCTACGTGTGGAGAGACCAGGGGATCCGAAACAGCTACTGGCAGGAGATCGCTTTCGGCGATGGCTTTGACGTGGTGCCTGACCTGGACGACTCCCAGTTTGGATATGCGATGAGTCAGCAGGGTTATGTGAGTCGGTATGATCATATAACAGGGAACAACTACACGGTCCGTCCTACCCCTCCCGACGCCGAAACCGATTTGCGCTTCAACTGGAATGCCGGGATCGGACAGGATCCCTTTGACAACAGCACCGTATATTTTGGGAGCCAGTTCGTGCACAAGAGCACAGACAAGGGCCTCACCTGGGAGGTGATCTCCCCAGACCTGACTACCAACGACCCGGAAAAACAAAAACAGAGTGAAAGCGGTGGCCTGACCATGGACGCCACAGGGGCAGAAAACCACTGCACCATCCTGGTGATAGAACCATCCCCCGTGGAAAAAGATATGTTGTGGGTGGGAACGGATGACGGTAGGGTTCACATTACAAGAAACGGCGGGGCCAACTGGACAGAGGTGACCCAGAACCTCAAGGGACTTCCCAAAGGAAGCTGGATACCCCAGATCAAAGCCTCCCTGAAGAACAAGGGAGAAGCCCTCCTGATCGCGAATGATTACCGGCGGTTCAATTATACCCCTTACGCCTATCGTACCCGGGATTACGGGAAGACCTGGGAGAGGATCGTCGATGGCAATGACGTGGCCAGTTACACCCTATCCATCGTCGAAGATCCTGAAAATCCGAATTTGATGTTCCTGGGAACGGATGACGGACTCTATGTCTCCTTCGACAGGGCCGGTACATGGCAGAAATGGACAGAAGGTTTTCCTACGGTCTCTACCAAAGACCTGGTGATACACCCCCGGGAACACGACCTGGTGATAGGTACATTTGGACGGGCTGCCTGGGTGCTGGATGATATCAGGCCCCTGCGGGCTGTCGCCTCAGATCCGGGAATTCTCGACAAACCCATAGCTGTTTTCGAAACACCGACTGCCTATCAGGCGGCTTACCAGCAACCCAGCGGAACCCGATTCAGCGCAGATGCCATTTTTAATGCCGCAAACAGGGAGGAAGGAGCGATGATCACCTACTACATAAAAGAAGGGAAAAAGGAAAAGTCACAGATAAAGGAAAAGGACGAAGCTGGAGAAGAGGGTGAAGACAAGGAAGGTGAGGAAGCAGATACCGAGGAGAAGACGCGTGACTCGGTCGTGGTAGAGATCTTCAAGGGAGAGGAACTCATCCGTACCCTGAAGTATAAAACCCCTGAAAAACCCGGCTTCCACAGGGTCTACTGGAATATGGACGAGAAAGGCCCCGACAGGCCATCCAGGACGGTTCGCAAACGCAACCGGGAATCCGGGGGCGTAGATGTGCTACCCGGAAAATATCGCGCTATCGTGTCCCTTGGAGAATACCAGGGCGAGACAATGATCACGGTGGCAACGGATCCCCGGCTGGAAGTCTCCTCATCTGCCCTGGAAGAAGTCTACGCCGCAGCAAAAAAACTGGAAGGTTTTACCCAAACTGCCGCAGATGCGGTAAAACAACTGGCAGAAAGCAAAAAAGTGGCGGAGAAATATCAGAAGGAACTCAGTGATCTGGACAAGGATAAATACAAGGAAGAGATCAAGGCCTCAAAAGATATTTCCAAAAAGATAGACGGCCTTATAGATGTATATCTCGGCAAAGAAGACAAGAGGCAGGGTATCACCCGAAATCCGGAACTGACTGTCATGCGAAGGATAGGCACTGCCGCACAATACGTCAGGTCCAGGAAAAGCGGGATTACGGAGACGGAAACGCGGTTGATATCATTTGCGGAAGCCGACCTAAAAGAGGCTTTGGATAAGACCAATGCCTTTTTCTCAGAAGACTGGAAAACGTACAGGGAGACCATAGAACCCATAAGCCTGTCTATGTTCAAGGATGTTACCAGATTTAGCGTCAACTAAGGCAAGGTTTCAAAAAAAAACAAGGTCTCAACCCGACTTAAATCGTCCAAAAGAACGGACTACCGGCTGAAAAAAGACAGTGGTAAAACTTGAAAACGCTGTAAGAAAACAGAAAAGACAAGCATGAAGAAAGTAATTGCTTTATTGTTCCTGATAAACCTTTCCGTTACCCTTGCTCAGGATACGGGCAGGGATACCTGGGGTGCCTGGTACATGTATTTTGGAATGAATCAGGTCTCTGACAAACTCAGCGTACATTCAGAAGCCCAATTCCGATATTACGAGACCCAGGGCAATTTTAACCAGATGCTCCTTCGAACCGGATTGAACTACCACATCAGCGAGGATGCGATCGCTACTTTGGGCTACGCCTACATCCTGACAGACAATTCTTTTGAGGAGTTCCCGGGCGATATCGATTCGAGAGAGAACCGGATCTTCCAGCAGTTCATCCTCAAAAACACCGTAGGGGAATTCCTCTTCGAACATCGCTACCGCATCGAACAGCGCTTTTTCGATTTTGGGGATTTCACCGATACCCAGCACAGGGCCCGGTACAGGCTGCAGGTGACCCTTCCCCTGACAGACATCTTTTATCTCAATGCCTATGACGAGGTCTTCCTGAATCTGCAAGATGAGATCTTTAACCAGAACAGGCTATACGTTGCTCTGGGTGTGAACATCACAGCAAACAGCAGTCTGCAACTGGGATATCTCAAAAACCATTTCAGTGCAATCGATTTTGATCGTTTGCAAGTGGCTGTATTCTTCAACCCGGATTTCCGCAAATGAAAGAGCTGGGGAATTGAACACCACAATTGACATCCGCCTTTATTTTGCGTAACTTTAAAAGAATTTAAAACCTATCTATCTATGAAACTGACTAATATTTCAATAATAAGCCTGTTCCTGATCCTTGGCCTCAGCTGCAAGGAAGCTAAAAAGGAAGCCAGTGAGGCTGCGGAAGAAATGGAAGAGACCATGGAAACCGTTAAGGAAGAGGTAATGGTGGAAACCATCGCATTTAAGATGGAACCAAAAAGTGAGAGCAATGTTGCCGGGGAAGTTGAATTTACAGAAGAAGGCGGGAAGGTCACCATGAAAGCGACCTTTTCCGGACTAACTCCAGGGGAACATGCCATCCATATCCACGAGAAAGCCGACTGTTCTGCGGCAGACGGAACCTCAACAGGTGGCCATTGGAATCCCACTTCCGAACCCCATGGAAAATGGGGAGCCAGCGAAGGGTACCACAGGGGTGACATCGGAAACTTTACTGCGGACGCAGACGGAAATGCATCTGTGGAGTTTACCACAGACCTTTGGTGTCTGGGCTGTGAGGACCAAACAAAGAATATCACGGGGAAAGCTGTGATCGTGCATCAGGGAGTAGATGATTTCGTATCCCAACCCAGTGGGGCCGCAGGTGCCCGAATAAGCTGTACAGGCATTATAAAATAGCATATAAAAAAAGGCCGTCAGATGACGGCCTTTTTTATTTGTACGGGTCGGGGAATATCCGATCCGTTTCTTTTTCACATAGCAACTTCTTCGTTCGTCCTGTCTCACCCGAAAGCCTACTTATCCATTTATAACAGGAAAATACACTCCGGGAAAGGAAAGGATCTATTTGCGCAACAGGCTCTGCAGAGAGCGATTAGCCATCCAGATTTTGATAAAGACAAGAAGCATTGCTATGGACCAGCTGATAAAAAGGAAGTATTCCATAACGTAGGTGATTTGGGTCGGTTACTATTTAGTTAACTACAGTTCTGGTTAATTTTTGGGGCATTAAACATGAACTTCAACGATAAAACTATGCATTTCGTCTATGATTTCCTAACTGAAGCCTTTAAAATCGTCTGTCAGAAGCGGGTTTTTCGATGAAATACATCAATTTTAACAACTATTCCCATGATCTATAAGGCGCTGATCCTCGATGAAGTTACCGGACCTAATTCATAAGTAGCTTCCAGCAGTTCATTTTTGAGAGACTTGACGGATGCCTCGTCTCCCTGTGCCTTTAAGATCTCCGCAACCTTCAAAAGAGCGACAGGTTCCTGGGTCTTCCCGATAACTTCATCGGCGACCAGCTTATACGCCTTTTCACTTTCCCCCTCCTTGAAGTAACTATACGCGAGAGAGGAATAGGCCATGGGTGTTGGTCTGTTTCTCACTTCCTTCTCAGCCAGTGCGACAGCCTCTTCATACCGCAACCTGTCATTCAGGAAGATATCGATGGCGTAGGCATTGTACATATCCCCGTAGTCCGGATCTTCAATACCCTTTAGAAAAGCCTGCATATACCTGATATAGTCGAGGCTCCTGCCCGCGTACTCAGCGATCTGGGCCTTGAGCAAATCGATATCCGGGGCCTGATAATATCCATCCAGGCTTTCCAGTATCCTAAGGGCTTCCTCCGGGTTCCCCTCATGAGAATACACGATCCATGCAATTCCTTTTTTTGCATAGGCGTTGTCCGGATCCAGGGCAAGGGCTTTGAGGTAGTGATTATAGGAATCTTTGATCCTGCCGGCATGTCCATAATAATCGGCCAGATTGGTATAAGACCAGAGCATAGTGGCCCGGTTGACCGCATCCTCCGCTTTTTTAGTCGCCGTCTCCATCAGCCTGATGGTCGACTCCAGGTCGCCTTTGTGATCATTCCACTTAGCGAGCCGGATCAGGTAGCCAAAGGCAGCCATATTTCTGGTGCTATCCAGGTATTGCTCTGCTAGGTCGAATTCTCCCAGTTCCATATACAGGTCGAAGTACAAATACTGGGTTTCCAGGACACCACTGCCCTGCTTCCTGGCCTGGTGGACTAATTCCAGGGCTTCCCTGAACCTGTGCTGGGAAATATAATTCCTTGCCAGGGCTCTGTGGTAATCCGCCTTACCAACAGCGGCGATCTCTACAGCCTTCCTGAGAGCATTTTCGGATTTTTTCAGGTATCCGATCTCCCCTGAATCCTCAAAATACGAATGGTACTGGCCCGCCACAATGCCAAAACTCATCAGCTGGAGGCTATCGGGTTTGATCTTAGAGTCCCATAACCGGAAATACTTGGAGGTTCCTTCAATAGGATCGCTGTTCAGATATCCCTGGTAATCCCGGGGGTCAGTCACCTTTTTACTGCTGTACTGACCGCAGGAAACGAGCAGGATAGAGGTGATACAGAAAACATATAACTTCTTCATATTCTCAATTTTTAATTAAATGATTTAATGTAAAGGGGGAGATGGACCCTCCCCCTTTCAGCATTTCAAGTTGAAATTTCTTCCGGTAGCCAAGAACCGTGGATCTCTCCGATCCTCCTTACTCCGGATCACTCAGATAAGGGAATCCGGCATTGATGGTAGCTGTGAGGCCAACCCCATCTGAAGTGAGCCTGGGAAGGTCTGCCATACCATCCTCATCCAGATCCTGCCCACTGAAGCGATCACCATTCATCCCTCCAAAAAATAGGATCAGGGACACATCGATCACATCGTCCTGTAACCTTCTTCCTGTTAGGGCAACCTCGTCCCCGTCAGGGACCAGGATGTTTCCGTCATTGTCGGCGTCTGTACCGGGATCGAAATAGACGGTAGGAGCGTCCGGGGCCACCTCGAGAACATCCGCTGCCAATACAGTAGTAAGCGTAGCTGCGTCAAGGCCCAGGATATTGTTCTCGTAATTGACATCCATGGGATCCAGACCGAGTTTATTGGCGTACACATCGTGATACTGCTCCAGACGTGCCTGAAACCCAGCCTGAAAATTGGCTGTCATTTCTGAAGGTATGGTCACATTATGTGCGTCTTTTACGCTGGGCATGCCGTCCATGTCCACACTGAGAGTGGTATTGATACCAGGCCTCCCCATATGGTCCACCTGGGCAAAGGTTCCGGTGAAATCCGGAGCCGTACTATCGGCGCAAGGTTCGCAGGCAGAACCTCCACAGTCCACACCTTCCTCGTCCCCGTTCATCACACCGTCATTACAGGTCACAATGGCCATATCTTCCATACGGTCGTCGTCATTGTTACAGCCGGTCAGGGCAAGGACTGCCAGGAGGACCGGGATCGTTAATTTTAGTTTATTGTATACCATTTTTTTGATTTTAAATTTTATTTTTTTCTGTTTTACTGTTATTGCTTGCGGTTTGTGGTTACCCAGGTCTTGTAGACAGGTACGCCCAGGGCATTTGTCGTATTGGTTGGCCCCAGAATACTGTTGGGGATTTCCACAACAATGGACATGGTGTTGGCGCCGTCGAAGGTGTCCTCTGCTTCTTCCGAGGTTTTAAAACCGAGGGGAGCCGAATTGACATCGGGATTAATCACGGCATTGAACTGGAAGAAGTCGAAAAAAAACGGGTCCTGACGGGGGCCGGCAAATAACCGGGTTCCATCTCTGCCTTCTCCAACCAAGGCGGTTGATCCGGAGATAGTTACTTCTCCAAGGGGATCATCGACCAGGATCTGGCTGTTCAAACCTGTCTGAATCGGGGTCCCGGCAAAAAAGTACATCGTCCCGCCCTGTGGAAATGCCTGAATGACGAAATCCTCCACCAGATCTCCATCCGTATCGATATTGATCTCGGTCAGCACGTCTTCATCAAAAGTACCATAGGCCAGTTCCGGCAATACACTGGATTGCAGGTCAACAACAAATGTGGTGAAGTCTGAATCCGTTGATGGTTCAAAGGCAAAGAAATCGGCAATATCTGCCGTGGTGCCTCCCGAAGAAGGAGCGTCGAGGTGGTCTGCAGCAACCAGCAAACCTCCGGCAATAGCCAGTACGGCAATTCCCAGTAATAATTTTGTTTTGTTCATGAGATTCATTTTTATTTGTTTTTACCCTACCTACGCAGTCATTGTGGGAAGGTTTGCTTTGAAATGTTAAATCTGTCTTAACAAAAAATCGAGTGGAGTTACCGAAAGGAGCTACAGGTATGGACAGAAGTCATTTTTACCGTACTTTGCCATAAATTTCGAAGTATGAATCCTTCGGGACCGGGATGGATCAATAAGTTTGGTGAAGTAGTTCAGAACAAGTCGGGTGTGTATTCCGACTTCCCGACCCTCTACACAAGTCTCAAGGAATACGGCTTCGTGTATGGCATCAATGTGGGCATACCCGCATTTATTAACATCGAACACACCCCTTCTGAAGACGAAAGAGCGAAGATCAACCTGCTTACAGCCCTGTACTTCACTTTTGCCATCGAAAATCAGGAAGAGAGCTTTGAAGACTTTCTGGAAACCATCTTCGGTTTTTACAAAGAACTCAAAGTGAGTCAGATCTCCCTTTTGAACAAGATCCTGACCGGGAGCAAGACCTCGGCCCAGCTCGAGAAATTGATCGATTCCCGGGTATACCTTGAGGACAATGTGATCAGCCGGACCTTTAACAGCATGATCACTAATTCCCTTCTTTTCGTGGATGTGCTCACCTTCCGCCACTATCTCAGGGGTGGGAAAGACATTGTGGAACAAGCGCGGAAACTGGAATATCTGGCCATCAATATTACCTATCACGCCCTTAATGCGAAGGAAAAGAATAGGGCCGATGAGAAGTTGTCCCAGATCTTTGCTTCCTCCCTGACGTTTATCGATGCAGAAAAGGAAAAGTTTGACGGGTCTTACCGCAAAATGCTGATCGACAACTGCTCTCCCTGGGAAAATCAATACTTCCTGGATGTGGCAAGCCTTACCGTTTGGGAGGATTATTCCCTCGACTACAAGGAATCTCAGTTTATTTACGGGATCGGGAAGGATATGGGGTTTGCCGAACCCCAGATCGCTGCTTCCCTTGAAGATATCTCCGTCTTCTTTAAAAAGAATCTGAAGCGTATTTCCTTCCTGAAGGAAACCAATATGGCCGTTCAGTTCTACGACAGCATGTCACGGGTGGTAAACAAACTCATCCTGAGAAACAGCAAACGTCTGCAGAAGGAGCTCGCAGAAAGTAAGGAACTGGTCTACCTGATCTCCAAAGGAGCGGTACGAGAGTTGAGTCCCTCCGAAAAGAAAAAGGTACAGGACCAATTGATGGATGTCTTTAAAAGTGTTCCTTCCCTGGCTATCTTCATGCTGCCGGGAGGGGCTGTTTTACTTCCCATTTTTATCAAACTCATCCCGACCTTACTGCCATCTTCCTTTGATGAGAACCGGGTGATCAAAAAAGAGAAAAAAGGAGAAAAAACAGACTATAAGGAAAATCTATAGAGGAGTTTTTCAATCTCTTTTTCAGATATTTATCTACGTTTATTCCAACCACAACTTAAAATCCTTCACCCGCTCTCTGCTGACGATTATTTCCTGTTCCTTGGCCTTGTTCAGCTTGATCTGAAGCCTTGAGTTTGTATAGGAAATGATATCCCCGATATGGTTGACGTGGACGATGTATTTCCTGCTCACCCGAAAAAAAAGTTTAGGGGATAGTTCGGTCTCTAATTGCTCAAGGGTGGTATCCAGCAGGTAGGATCTGCCCTCGGATGTGGCTGCATAGGTACCTTTGTTTTCGCTGTAAAAACACTCAACCTCGTCAGCGTGAAGGATCTTCAGGTGCTGCCCTACCCTGACAGTAAACCGCTTTTTGTATTCCCGGTCTATGGGGTTGACCAATAGTTTTTTAATATCCTCAAAATCGACCGCCAACCTGGGTGATGAGGCAGTCGCCCGGGATTTGAATTTTTCTATGGCCTTTTCCAGCTCCTCCTCATCTATGGGCTTTAAGAGGTAATCTATGCTGTTGAGCTTAAATGCCTGAAGGGCGTATTCGTC
This sequence comes from uncultured Muriicola sp., assembly GCA_965364605.1. GTDB lineage: Bacteria > Bacteroidota > Bacteroidia > Flavobacteriales > Flavobacteriaceae > Muriicola. The sequence continues at coordinate 1,371 of CBDTYM010000004.1, read as the reverse complement.
AAAGGCTGTAGTAAATATGATAGCGCTCTTTATATCCAGAAGTTCGAAGATCTCAAAGGATAGTCCATCGGAGAGTTGAATGTCCAGAAAGATGAGATCAGGATGAGGATTGTCTTGGAACCATTGCAAGGACTCCTCGACGGAATGTAGAATCTGACCTGCTGTGAGCCCCAATTCTTCAAGCATCCTGGCCAATCTCCTGGCTGAGGGTTTTTCATCTTCAATTATAATTACATGCATAAGATAGAGTTAGATCATGAGATAGGTATATCGGAATTAGCCGCGGTTCTCCATCCAACCGCCTCTGTTTTCTTCTTGGAGGAACCTCTGCAACTGACGCTTTTCCCAATTCCTGACAAATCTCCACCCCGGGCCAAAGACACAAAACCAATGGATCACGAGGCCGATTCCCCAAAGCAGAGGGGTGCCGACTATATTCCATACTATCCATACGGTAAAATCCGAATCTAATTCGGTCGAAGACCCTGATATAGCGTTGAGCCCACCAAATCCCAGGATCACAATCATGCTGTTTACAACGAGATAAACCGCCAGATGACGGTAAAATCCCTTGATCCGTTTTACTCTTGTCTCAGCTCTTTTATAGGCGGCCATCGTTCTGTTTTCCATGATTACTTAAATTTTGATGCATCGCGTTTATCCTTCTCTATATATTTCCTGATCTGCCTTTCTTCCCAGTCCTTGCCCAAGATCGGGTTGTAATTGAATACTTTCGCAGCGTGAAAGGCCAGGCCGATCCCCCAGAAGAACGGGGTAAAGAAAGTACCGAAGTGCCAGAAACTGTCCCCATCATCCCACGATCTGATCAGAATATTCAAAATGATAAAGGCGTTGATGACCAGATACACACTCAGGTGGATATAGAAACCCTTCAATTCCTCGACTCTTTTCTTAGCCCTCTTTAATTTTTCGTTCTCCTGTTCCTGAAAATCCATATTGATTATCTTTTAGGTTACTCCCATCGTTTTACTTCCTCTTCCTCCTTCATGATCTCTTTGATTTTACGCTCTTCCCAGGACCTGCCAAAAAAAGGATTGAGATCGAAAGTATTGACAGCGTGAAATACGATCCCTATACCCCAGCCAAATGCAGCCCAAAGGAACCAAGCGTAGCGCCATTCATTGTCATAGTAATTAATTGCGGCCAAAAAGGAGATCACCAGAATGTATGACGTGACATTCCCGTAGAATTTCTTTAATCTTTCCACGCGCTCCTTGGCCCGTAAATATTTGTTCTCCTTGCTAAAATCTTCCATGATCAGTGTTTTATCAGGTTATTCAATTTTTACTTTGTAAAGATCCTTTGGTTCATAGAGATTTCTAAATAAAAGTATCTCAATTGTCGTTTTCA
>CBDTYM010000003.1:0-64278 GCA_965364605.1 uncultured Muriicola sp. | reverse complement strand
TTAGCTCCTTATTGCCCTTAAAGATGGTGCCTTTGGCTTCTGATTTCTTGATCTTCACCTTCAGGGGAGGAAAATAACAATGCGTCCGTCGATAGTTGCCACGAGCGCGTATGCGGACGTCCAGGGAGTCCCACTCCCCTTTATCCTTGAACAGCAGTTTAGTGAAGATGTAGGTGCTGTCATTGGTCTCCTTTTTCATTTCCTTGTTCGAGAATCTCAGCCGGATCGGCAGGACTTCCTGTTCGCGGAATAATTTGGTGGTCTTCTTCTCTCTGACTGAGTCTGCCACTGCCTGTGAATGGAGGGAAACCGGACCGAGCATAGTTAGGAGCCCGAATAAAAGTAATGTTTGGTTTTTCACAACTTTGTAGTTAGCTTTAACAGGATAATATACTAAATTTCCGACCATCAAACTATACCTCTCCATAATAAACCAGAGGACCCTCATCGCCATGATGATCTCTGTGCTGACCGTCGTCCTTTGTTTTCAGCTGGACATCAGGTTCCACCTGGATCTGACTCTGCTGAGTATCGCCATAGTCTTTCCTTTGGTTTTTACCATTCGGGGGTCTTTCAGAAGGCGGGAAAAAGCATTGGAACACCTTAGTCAGTTCAGGAGCGCTCTAAAAACGATGTACTATTTTGCGAACGCCTCCCAAAAGCTTTCCCCTGAAGAGAAGGAGGAGATCTCGTCCATACTGATCGAGATCAGCGATTGCTCAATGGAGCACCTTAAAAACAATTGTGAGACCACAGAATCTTTAGATCCCATCCTCAATAAAGTACAGGTATTTGTCGAAGAAAAGGGACATGTAATGTCCGGCCGACTAAAAGACCGGATTTTCAGATTTATGAGCGACCTGCACGAGGCCCTGGAAAATCTGCATGCGATCAACACCCACAGGACACCCCTTAGTTTAAAGGCATACTGCAAAGTCTTTATTTATATTTTTCCCTTCCTGTACGCTCCGACGATCATTCATGATATGAGTGCGGACAACCCGCTCTATGTGACCTTTTCTGTGGTCATTCTTACTGAATTCATCCTGATCTCACTATACAATATCCAGGACCAGTTGGAATATCCTTTCGATGACTACGGCCTGGATGATATCAAACTTGAATCTTTCAAAATTGACCGATAAACAGATCAACCTGCTCCACTAACTGTTGAATGCCAGTATTTTACCGTGCATTTCGTCGGATTTTCTGCGGTTCATCTGAATAATGCTCCCTTTCACGGGCTGAAATTCTCCTTTTGTCGGAAAATCCTTTAATTAGCTCTTTATCCATTTCTTATGAACAAGAGATCTACGCTTACATTCCTCGTCTACGCTTTTTTCACCTTCTGCTTTTTCTGGGCTTTTTATGTGCTGATAGCACGACTTTAATCTATCCCCGCCTGACTTTTTGGGGATCTCCTGACAATTTACCCTTTAGTATTCTCTGGAATTGTTCGTTTTGTAGGAATATTCTGTCGTTCATAAATTACTGATAACAAATTCATTAGTCCTTCCACAATTTTTTCTGTCTGCCTTAGTTTTATACATGGCGTGTTGCCCTTTGTTACAAGGCCACAAAGTCATGGGTTTAAAAACATTTTTCTGCACCATCATCCTTCTCTCAGGCATCCCCTTCCAAACTGCCCGTGCTGAGGAAACTATGTCGATCACCGAGGATCCCATAGAGGTCAGTCAAAAGGTGATCTCGGATGATCCCACGCCCTGGGAGTCGTCGGAATACGAAGCTATCTTAAACGAAATAGGGCCGGTAAGAACATTGGGAGAGATGGAGCGCAATTACCTGCTCCTGCAATCTCCCTGGTTAGGCAGCGAATACCTTCAGGGGATCTACGAGGAAGGAGTGAACAGCATACCTCTTGAACAATTGCTGGACCTGCTCAATCTCGCCACAAACTCCCCGGTACAGACCAGTAGAAAACTGGCTGAGATCAGCCTGCAGCAAGCCCTGATGGAATACCAAAAGGCCTTTGAGATAGCAACAAGGCTCAAATCAGAAAATTCTGTGGCCTATATTGAAGGGATCGAGTTTCTGCAAAACCGCTTTGGATACCTGAAACTAAAAACGGCGCAAAAGCTCCTGAACGAAAGCGGGAATACAGAAAATCCGGACATTGATAAGAAAGTAGAAAAGAAGATATCCGACCGTTTCAGGAGCCTTAGGAAAAAGTATGCCGAAGAGATCCCACTGGCCAATGCCCTGGAAGAAGTCAAGGCCTTTTACACCCTGCTGGAGGAAGTAGTCTCCGGCCTGGCCACTGTCAGACCATATACCAATTTCACCCAGACCATCACAGAACTGAACGAAGTACAGCTCAGGGAAAGGAAACACTGGCGTTCCGGACTTGAGATCACCTATCCACGAAAAGGGAGCGTGTGGACCATTCCCGATCCGGTCTACATCCAGTGGAATTCTGAAAATCTGCCTCCCGAAAAGACCATCAAATTCTATTTGCTTCGGAATAATACAGTGATCGAGGAATTGGGGGTTTTCCCTAACAATTCACTGGCAGAGGGCATCAAACTCAACAAGACACTGCCAAAAGGCAATAATTACAGGGTTATGGGCATCGAATTATTCCCGGCTGACAAATTCCATACCGCCAAGTATGCCTCTCCTTATTTCACCATAGACAAGAGGGACCCCAACACTCCCGTAGCCGTAGAGGAAGAGGTGACTGATGAGGTCGTCCTTGCCCCTGTCAAAACAGAGCCCGCCCAAGAAAATATAACTGAAGTTGAGGCAACATCCCCGGAAATTGTCAAAACCGAAGTGGAAGAGGTTGAGAAACCACAAATTAATGCCGTGGAGGATATCATTCCCGTGGCGGAAGAACCAGTTCCTGCACCAAAACGAGAGAAGAGAACGGATTTTGACGGCAGGACCATTACCTATGTCAAGGAGCTCGAGGTCAACAGTCGGATCGTTCAGATCAATTTATGGGATCATGGCAGGCAGGACGGAGATATTGTCTCCATTTACCTCAACGGATATGCCATTGTTTCCCAGTATAATCTGACCTATCAAAAGAAGGGGTTTCAATTAAAGCTCGACCCCTCCCAACCCAATGATCTCTTTCTCTACGCACATAACCTGGGCCGGTTTCCGCCCAATACGGTTTCTATCGAGATCATCGATGGGGAAGAATCAGAAAATATCATCCTGAATTCCGACCTCTCCCGTTGTGAGGCCGTGCTGATCAACGTAAAAGATTAGTATCCTGCTTTTTTGTCTGAGATATTTTTGATGATAAAAATATATCCTTACCTCACTTACTCTGATTTAACTGTGGTCCTTGGAGAAAAATTCTTACCTTAAAGAAATCGCTAAAGGATATATCATGAAACATATTAGTTTGTTGTTGATTTTCGTGTGTTTTGTTACCGTGAATGCGCAAAATAACACGATAAATGATTTGATAGCCGACTTCGAACGAAGCAAGGAAATGTCACTGGCATACATTGATGCTATGCCCGAAGACAAGTACGATTTTAAACCTACTGAGGGGTCCCGAACCTTTGCAGAACAAATGCTCCACATTGCACAGGGAATCATAGGACTTGCCTCAAACGGAACCGGTGAGGCTCGCATCTTCAGCAATGTCAATTTGGAAAAAGAGACCTCCTTACATTCCAAATCGGAGGTGAGAAGAGTGGTTTCTGAAAGCTATGATTTTGCAATTAATGGCATTCAAAACATGGATCCCAATACACTTGAGGAGATTGTTGTCAGGGGACCCTACGAAGTTTCTCGTCAAGGCTGGATTCGCAAAGCCAATGAACACGCCGGACACCACAGGGCCCAATGCGCACCTTACCTGCGATTACAGGGCATTACACCCCCATCTTACAAGCTATTCTGATTAGCAATGATGTTTATCCCAACTTGATAACCGGGACCACTTGCATATTTTGATATCTTTAGGGCATGAGGGTGCTCATCGATCCCGGATATGTGCTGGGCATCCTGTCCCTGCTTGTGATCGCCTCCGTCTATCTGGGAAAAACGGGCTTTGGGAAAAAGCTGGGCGCCGCCCTGATCGTGATCGTCCTTACGGCAGTGATGGCCAACCTGGGGCTTATTCCGAGCGCTTCCAATACCATTCCTCTCTACGATGCGATCTTTACCTACCTGGCCCCCATTTCTATTTTTTACCTGCTACTGGGGGTTAACCTTACCTCCCTAAAAAAAGCGGGGGCACCGATGATCATTCTCTTCCTCCTGGGATCCCTGACCACCACTCTTGGGATCCTGGCAGCCTGGTTCTTCCTCACACCTGAAAGCGTCCTGGGAAAGGACGGAGTGACCCTGGCCGGAATGCTCACAGGTACTTATACCGGCGGCAGCATCAATTTCAATGCGATCGCACTGGAATACTCTTTCCAGGAAAAAGGGATCCTGTACGCAGGAACTATTGCGGTGGACAATGTGGTGACCACCCTCTGGATCGTGATCACCTTATCCATCCCTGCGGTCATGAGACGTTTCTGGAGAGATCGAAAGGTGGCGGTAAAAACATCTCATTTACAGGCCGAAAACAAGGACAAGATCAATATGCACTCCTTGATGTGGCTTGTTTTTCTGGGAATTGGTGCATATTTCATCTCCGAATGCCTATCGAATATCTTTCCGGGAGTGCCTTCTATTTTGACCATTTCTACCATTGGCATTCTGCTGGCCCAGTTGCCCTTTGTCAGTAAACTCGAAGGGGGGCACACCCTGGGGCTTTACCTGATATATCTTTTCCTGGCGGTCATAGGGGCCTACTGCGAGATAAGCTCCGTATTTGAGCTGCAAGAGGTAGGGGTGACCATCCTCCTCTTCGCCATCCTGGCCGTAAGTATTCACGGCTTCTTACTGATCTCAATAGGAGGCTTGATCTACCGGGACTGGGACATGATCGCCATTGTGAGTCAGGCCAATATAGGAGGCGGTACGACGGCCATTGCCCTCGCAGAGACTTTTGACAGGGAGGAACTTATCTTGCCCGCCATCCTCGTTGGTACACTGGGAAATGCCCTGGGAACTTACCTGGGCTTTTTAGTGGTATATATGCTTTAATATCTTTTTTGGATGCATGACATCAGTTTCGGCTGATACCTCCATCCGGGGAAGTCCTTTGCGCATTCTATAACCTCATATAGCTGATGCCTGATAGGTCCAATAAATATCCCTCTAAATCCGTTATTTACATGAGAGTCAACCCATCCAGCGGTCATATGCAAACCACATTAGAGCAGCAAAGAGGTTATATGAAGATCAGATCATTGTTATGGGGTGGTCTGATAGTCCTTTTCACGTGTGCATGGCCCAACCAGGCATTTTCGCAACAATTAGAAGAAAAAGACCTTTACGGACGATGGGAGAATACCGGTAGTTTTAAGGACGGTGCGCAACAACTGGATGCACTTTTGATTCAAAACCCGAAAACCTATTATTTTACATTTAATTCTGACGGAACCTTTATCTATGAGGTGGTATCACTCCGAAGGGATTCGAAGGGAAAGGTGCGTGAAGGTAAATGGCAGCTCAGTCCGGATGGGCAAAGGCTGACCTTGCTTGACAACGAAGTAAAGATCGACAATCGGGAAGTGCCGTCGGACTTTCTTGACTATAAGGGCGACGGTTCCCTGTCTACCAAACCTGTCATCTATCCCATTCTGGAATACAACCCCAAAAAGTTGGTCCTCTATGATGAGTACCACAAAACAAGGGATGTATTCCTGAGGAGGTAGTGCCTTTTTAATTCCCCTTCCGACCATCCCGGTTTTACGGATTAGTAGTATCTTCCGCCATATATGATCCGCAAAAGCCCGCCGTGGTATTTTCTGGCGCTCCTCATCCTGGCCGGGGAATCCGTTTTTATCCTGCCCTTCGTCCTGGCCCGAGTGTTCAGGCCTACAGTTCTGGACACTTTCGGCCTGACAAATGTGGAGCTGGGGTTGTGTTATTCCTACTACGGCATTGTAGCCCTTGTTTCTTATTTGTTTGGCGGGCCTCTGGCTGATAAGTACCCTCCGAGGAAGCTCATCGCGGTCGCCTTGTGGACCACTGCCCTGGGCGGTCTGCTTTATGCCGAATTTCCCAATTTTGGTCTGCTCAGATTTCTGTACGGTTATTGGGGTTTTACCACCATTTTTCTCTTTTGGGCCCCTATGATCAAGGCCACCCGGGTTTGGGGTGGGGATACCTCCCAGGGCAAGGCATTCGGACTACTGGATGGAGGTCGCGGCCTCGTTGGCGCCCTTTTCGGAACCCTTGGAGTATATATCTTTTCCCTTTTTTCATCGTCAGACCTGAGCGTACTTTCACCGGAAGAAAGCAGGGCTGCATTCTCCTCCGTTATTATGGCCTCTTCCGGCATCGTTGTGGTGGTGGGCCTACTGGTATGGTTCTTCATGAAACTGGACCCGAAATTGGAAAGGTCGATCAGCGTGGAGCACATTACCCGTTCCCAGATAAAGGAGGTTTTGAAGTTGCCTTCTGTCTGGTTGCTGATGGTCATCATCCTTTGTGCCTATGTGGGCTATAAAATAACAGATGTCTTTTCTCTCTACGCCAGGGATGTCATGGGATATTCCCAGGTGAAATCTGCCCAGGTGGGCACCTTCCTACTCTACATTCGCCCGGTAGTGGGAGTGGCGATAGGTATTCTGGCAGACCGCTCTAAAACCTCCTTTTGGCTCCTGTTGAGTTTTGTGGTGGCCTTTACAGGGTCCCTACTCTTCGCCTCCGGACTGGTGAAACCTCATCTCACCTTGCTCTTCTTCCTGTCCATTCTCATTGTTGCCCTAGGAGTTTATGCTGCAAGGGCCCTTTATTTTGCGGTTATGAAGCAAGGGAGGATCCCCCTTGTTCTGACGGGAACAGCCGTAGGCATGATTTCCCTGGTGGGGTATACCCCTGATATCTTTGCAGGTCCGGCCATGGGTTATTTTCTGGATCGGTCTCCGGGCCTGACCGGTCATCAACATGTTTTCTGGATGCTGGCCGTTTTTTCTGCAATAGGAGGCCTGGCAGCAGCCGTATACTACCGACTTTACAAAAAACCTGATCTCAATAGCTAATTCGCTTTACAGCAAAACCTAAGGGTTGATATGGTCCTCAATGTCCTTTAAATGCAGGTGCAGGGCGTGGGATGAGATCTGGATCTCCCGGATCAGCAGACCGAGGGAAATGATCAGCAGGATCAGGGCTATACCGAAGATCCACACCGCGCTCAGGTGAAAATCCACATAGATCAAAAACATGGTCAACACGCAGAGCAAAAGACTGGTGATTCCAAAGATCTGCATCCAGCGGGTCAGGTTGAGTCGCAGTTTCAGGTTGCGGATCTGATCGATCAGGGTGAAGTCCTTTTTTTCGAGGTAGATGTCGTGCAGGTTACGGATCACGGCTGCATAGGCAAGGAAACGATTGGTATAGGCCAGCATGATCAGGGAAATAGCTGAAAACAAAAGTGCGGGTGTGGTGAGAGTTAATTCTTCCATCAGTAATTTTTTGTTTTTCCTGGAGGACAAAAGTACAACTTTGTACAGAGCATCTGTCTTTCTTCCATCTCCCTCGGTATCTATTTTCAAAAAACCGTTTCCCCCGGCAACCATACGCCGTAAGTCTGTATTTAACCCGGTAATTCTGTACCTTAGGGAGAGCTAACGAAACATCCTATGGAACTCGACCTCCCTTTTATCCGCAAACAGTTTCCTGCCTTCTCAGAACCCGATCTTCAGGGCTGGGCCTTCTTCGAGAATGCCGGGGGATCCTACCCCTGCAGGCAGTTCATAGATAAGCTGACCTCTTTTTACGTAAAAAACAAGGTGCAGCCCTATTATCCCTATCCCGCCTCCATGACGGCTGGGGAAATGATGGATGCCTCTTATTCCAGGATGGCAGCATATCTTAATGTAAGTCCGGAAGAGGTGCATTTTGGTCCCTCTACCACTCAGAATGTCTATGTCCTCGCTAATGCCATGCGACCCATGTGGCAAGAGGGAGATGAAATCATTGTCTCTTGTCAGGACCACGAAGCCAATGCTGGGGCCTGGCGCAGGTTGGGTAAAAGGGGCTTGAAAGTGGTGGAATGGCACGTGGATAAAAAGACCGGGATGCTCAACCCTGATGCCCTTGAGGCTCTGCTATCAGACCGTACACGCATGGTCGCGTTCCCCCATTGTTCTAACCTCATAGGATATTTCAACCCTGTTCGTGAGATCAGCGAGAAGGTCCGGAAGAAAGGAGTGGTCTGTGTCGTGGACGGGGTAGCAGCAGCCCCGCATGGTTTTCCCGACCTCAGCACCTTAGGCGCCGATATTTATATGTTTTCCCTCTATAAGACCTTTGGTCCCCATCTTGGCCTAATGTATGTTAAAAAATCCCTGATCGGTAAAATGGAGAACCAAAGCCATTTCTTCAAAGAGGGGATCACCCGAAGTATGATTACCCCGGCTGGCCCTGACCATGCGCAGATCGGAGCAGTCAGCGGTATCCTAGATTACTTTGACACGGTGTACGATCACCATTTCAGAAAATCGGCTCCACCTCATTTGAGGAATACCTTCCTGGGTAACCTATTCAGGGACCACGAGCAAAAGCTCTTGAACCCACTTCTGGACTTCCTTCGGTCCAGGGATGATGTCCAAATCGTGGGTCCGGATTCTTTATCCCATCGGGCTCCAACGGTCTCCATCAGGCCTTTGAAGAAAGATATCGACACGGTCTACGAAACCCTGACAAAACACAAGCTGATGTTAGGAAAAGGAGACTTCTACGCTCTGAGACCCATTATGGATATGAAGATCCCCAATCCGCCGGGAGTCATCCGAATATCTTTCTTACACTACACCCAAATGGAGGAAATTGAGCAACTGATCAAGGGATTGGAAAATGCCCTCTAAGAAGGGACCCTTTGAAAACGATAGATTGAAAAACTTCATGGAACCCACGCCAGATTCTGCTTATTCAGGGATGTAGACAGCAGCAGTCTCCAAATGAGGTCTCTGGAGTACTTCCTTTACGATATCGTAGAGATCGGGAATTACCTTTTGGGCCAGTCTGGTATGACTGTTCACCAAAACACAGATACCAATATCTGCATCTGGAAAAAGGGCGATCTCGTTTCTAAACTGATTAACGCTTCCCCCATGGTGCCAGATCGTATGTTCTTCTTCTGTCTGATTTTCCCGGAATTTGTGAATTCGCCACCCCAGTCCGTAATGAGATGAGACATGGCCAGGCCAGCGCTGATAATACTTACTTCGCCCTTTGATCTCCACCACAGGTTTGAACACTTCCTCGAGGGCGTAAGCATCCATGACCTCGGGATTGTGACCCAGCAAGAATCGCATCCATTTAGCCATGTCCAGGGCGCTTGCATTAATGCCTCCGGCTCCGAGGGCATTGTAATAATGGTCGTTGAGTTTTCTGGATCTCCATCTGCCGTAAGACCTGACGTGTGGCAGGGCCACGTTTTTTGCCTGTATCATACCGGCATGGTCCGTGATGGCAGTGGACATCCCCAGGCAGTCAAAAAAGCGATTCTTAAGGGCGGAGGTGATCTCCTCTCCTGTAGCTAGGCCGATCATATCCCCTGAAAGGGCAAACAGGGCATTCTGATAACTATACATGCTCCCGGGCTTACTGACCGGCTGTACTTCGGCAAATTTTCCGAGGATCTTCTCCATGGGCAATCCTGCTTCCACAAGATTAGTATAACTGTGGTATGGCGCCCCGGAGGTATGCGACAGTAGATTCCGGAGGGTGATTCGATCCGTGTTTGAAGGGTCTCCGAGCTTAAAAGCCGGAAAATAGTCCTTTACCTTGTCCTGCAGGGTTATTTTGCCTTCCTGAACCACCTGTGCGGCCAGGACACCTGTAAATCCCTTGGAAAGAGATCCAAGCCTGAAGATCGTCTCGGCGTCAATTTCCTCTGCACTGCCGACATCGCGCTTCCCGTATCCTTCCGCAAGGATGATCGAATCTCCTGAAACAATGCTGACACCAACGCCGACAAGGGCTCCTGAAGCCAGGGCTCTTTCAAAATAATCGCTCACTGCCGCCTGCAATTCAGTTTGCTGCTGCCTGTAGAGAGTGAACACTTCCCTTTTTTCCAATTTATCTTCCGGCAGGATCAAAGATGTCGTGCTTTTCTCTTCCGGCGCGCCAACTGGATTGGTAAAACTCTGGATAAGACCTAAAAAGAGGAAAAGTGGCAGGAAAATCTGCAGATTTATCTTAAAACGACTCATAAATAAAATCTTGCGGCATTTTAATAGAAAGCATCACTGAGAAAGTATTCCTGATAATAACCTGATTTTAGCCTAAATAGTATACAAAAGGAACTGATTTATTGCATTTTAGAGCGATCCCGGCCCAATAACCTGTATCCCTGATCCTCATTGAGATCAATAATACGATTCCCTTCTTCAAAAAACAACTCCAAATAAGCAGAGACTGCCACTGCGCAATCACCATAAATCACAAGGATAGAAAAAATACCCGATCCCCGACTGCCCATCAACATTCAACGACCTGAAAGTACCTTTTTTTGCTACCTTTGAAACGTTCTGTAATCCCTGAAGTTTTGGGGATTTAGAATGGTATTTTAAGTGGTTGATCCAATTTCAATATTTAAGGCAATACATGTGTTCAAAGGGGGAAATGTATACAGGCTCTGAAGGAAGGACATTTTCCAGCTCTGTACTCCTTTTTCTATGCATCTTCCTGATCTGTGGTTGCACAGCCTCAAAGCAGATCCAGGGCAACAGGGAATCCGTGAAAACTATACAAAACGAAAAGGATTCTGTTTTTGAAGATCAATTCGATTCGGGGGGGTTCTCAGAGATTGTTACCATTGATGATCATATGAGTATTTCTTCCCAGATCAAAGAAGATGCACCCCTGCTCAAGGAAATTGATGATGCTTTACTTAACTCTAATGGTGATGAGAAAGAAAAATCCCTGGATCAAGGTCTTGATAGCGGAACAGAAAGTAGTTCGGGGAGCGCCGTAGCGAATCAGATTGTCGAGAATTATTTCCAAAGTAAAAACAAGGAGCCGGGAGGGCATTGCCTTCATGTCAGCAAAAGGCGTTTTGAAAAGGCCTACGAGGATATCTATGGCCACTCCTTCTACAAAGATCTGCCCGATAGTATGGCAAGGGCATCGTATTCCCCCAGGGAGGTCTTCGATTTTCTTTATTTCTCGACTTCAGGCGCTCACGAGGGTTGGCAAAGCCTGCCGGTTCAGTATAGGGGTAAAGGCAATGCCGGGGCCCTTGCATTCGCAGGGATGGGTACACTGGTCGATTGGTTTGGAATATGGAGTGGCAAGTTGAGACCGGGTGCACCCATGCAAGTCTGGAAGCACAGAGACGATTACGAACTGGTCGTAAAAGGAGAAAGAACAGAGGACTTTGATCCCTTTGGTCATTCCTTTATTTTTGTGGGCTATGTCAGGGACGAAAAGAATAACATTACAGGGATACGCATCGCAGATCAGGGGTATCAGAGCTATCGCCCCCTGCTTCCACGTGACTATGAGGTGTGGTGGGCCGTAAACCTTTCAATTTGACACAAAGTCTTTTCTATAAATTTTAACGTTTTCCACAAAATCCATTTGGGATTATCCCGTTTAGTTAAAAAGCTATGGATCAAATCATAAATAGCAAGTCTCTGTTAATTTCCGCTCTTTTCATTTTAGGAATGAGTGCTGAAATGCCTTTGAAAGGGGATTTCTTTTTGGAGGAATCCACAGTTTCTGACCTTCGTGGCGCAGAGGTCAATAACGATCTAAGCCTTAGTCACCGGTCGGCCTCAGACACTTTGGTCTCCTATGCTGCCACCAAAGCAGATATAAGTGTTCTGCGGGAAAGCCTGGTTTCTCAACTAAGAGCGGGCCGTATCTCTATAGACAGTGTAAAGAGTGTATTCACCACCCATTTGGTAGACAGGATAATTCCCCATTGGTACGGCACCCCCTGGAGTTTTGGGGGTCATACGGCGGAACCCAATCAGGGAAAAATTGCCTGTGGGTATTTTATTTCCACTACCCTGAGGGACATGGGATTGAGGCTAAACCGATACAGATTGGCCCAGAAGTCGCCTGTAGACGAAGCCTCCGTGATCAGTTGCGGGAATACCATTTCACAGGTCGTCGAGGAAAGTCCGGACATGGCTTTAGAGAAAATTGACCGGCTTACTAAGGAAGGACTGCATTTCATCGGTTTTGACACGGGGCATGTGGGCTACCTCCTGAAAAGAGAGGGAAAGCTGTTCCTGATCCATTCCAACTATCTCGCTCCCAGATCAGTATGTATGGAACCCCTTCAGGATTCAGAGGTCTTTAAAAGATTTACCAAATTCCACCTGGTCGATATCTCCCACAACGAGGTTCTCTTACAACATTGGCTCAACAATACGGTGATCCTGTAACCTCAGGCAATTTCACTTAGCCATCTTACCCCTTCCCTTTCTCATGTACCTATCCCGACCTGGAAGGCCCCTGTATATTTATTGGCGTCAATGATGGGAGGGCAAGCCTTATCACATGGAAGATAGGGATCACCCGGTTTGGTTGAGGGCAAGTCATAACTCTGCAAAGTCTACATAAGTCATTGAATCTCAAAAGATCTCGTGTTTCCGGCCCCTGGAGCTAATCCCAAATCCTGATAAAAATCATTGTCCCGCCAAGTGGTGTGACGTAAATTTTAGCTTTGATCATTATCTATTGTATTGGGGTCATCGACAACCTTTGTACTTAAACATCGCAAGATCATGCAGGAACACCGATTATCGGCGATCGTTTTTTCAGACATTGTAGGCTACACTGCCTTGATGGGATCTGATGAGGCACTTGCATTTGAAATGCTCGAGAAGAATAGGGAAATACATGTGTATTCACTTCAGAAATACAATGGAGAACTGATCAAGGAGATTGGAGACGGGATGTTAATGAGCTTTAAATTAAGTTCAGATGCCGTGAGATGCTCGATAGAAATACAGATTGCCTGTCGCAAAAAGAAGATCCCCTTACGCATAGGAATTCACCAAGGGGAAGTTGTTTTTGAGGATACAGATGTATTTGGTGACGGAGTCAATCTCGCCTCCCGTTTGCAGGCCTCAGCTGAAAAGGGAGGTATATTGATCACAGGAGCTGTTTTCCGCGATATAAAGAACAAGAAGGATATACAAGCCGAATTCATTGAGGAAAAATACTTTAAAAATATAGATGATTCAGTCAAGATATATAGTGTGCGATGCGAGACACTTCCTCGTACCGAAATACCTTCCGGGAATAAAGAAGAAAAACAAACCCGGGTGAGATCGATCCCTAAATTCGGTTTTAAAATTTTATCCGTAATCGTTTTGGGAGTCTTATTGATTCTAATTTCTGCATACACGCTATTTGATTCCGGTACTGATTATTTCAATAATCGTGGATGGGTGCTCTTAATGCCTATGGAAAACAAGACGGATGACCCATATTTGTCCGTTTCATTGGATCAGATCATCAAAGCAGGAATTCAGCAATCAGGGTATACAAATGTTCTCCCTCAATCTCAGATACGTCAGACATTGCAACGCATGGGCAGGTCGCCAAATGATTCTGTAGGTATGGAGACAGCAAAGGAAATTGCTATCCGTGATGGCATACAAGTAATCCTGAAGGGTCAAATACGGGAAATAGGCTCCACCTATCTGATGACCGCACAAATTATACATCCGGAAACTGAGGTCAGTTTATACAGCACCACGGTGAGAGCTTCAGATAGCACAAAGCTGCTGGACGCCACTGACCAACTGGTTAAAAAGATAAGGATTGGACTTGGAGAGTCTTTAGTTTCAAGGCTGCAAAATAGCAAATACCTTCCTGCTGCGACAACTCCATCCCTAAATGCCCTGAAACACTTCACCAATGGCAATATTTACTGGAGCAAACAGCAGTACGAGGAAGCCTACGCACAGTATCTTAAAGCCTTCGAATTAGATTCAACCTTCGTCTGGAACAGGGTGATGATGGGCATGTACCATAGCTTCATCGAAGGAAATAGTCCTGCAGCTGAGATTCATTACAAAAGCGCAGAGCAGAACATAAATAGTGTCACGGAAAGAGAAAAATTATGGCTTACCTCCTTAATTGCCTCAAATAGAGGTGATGACAATAAATCTATTCTCGCGCTGAAGGAATACCTGTTGAATTTCCCTGATGATCATGATGCCTGGTACAATTTAGGGAACAGCTATAAGGACACCGGAGAATACACGAAGGCCATTGAGTCCTACAAAGAGGCGCTTCGGATCATTCCAAATGATGATTGGTCGTTGATCAATACGGCGGTAATTTATAATAATGGCCTGTGTGAGTTTGAAAAATCTTATGACTTTTACATCAAAGCATTCGACATCTGGCCCGAAAACAAGATCTCTCAAAATCACATGTTTGGGTTCCTTTTAGTCAAATTGGATAGTATCGAACGGGCTGAGCAACACTTTAATTTAATGTTCCAAGGCAATGACAGGGAAAATAAGGCAATAGGACACAGATCCCTCGCTTTGCTCAAGATGTACCAGGGTAAAATAAAGAGTGCCATTAGTCACTTTCAGGAAGGAATCGGATATAGAACTATTATTGGCAATGATTTGAGTACCGCCCGTGATAGAATGTATCTGGCATCGACCTTTTTGATGGCTGACTCATTGGCTCGGGCAGAGCAACAATTTGAAGAGATCGATAAAATAAGTCAAAGCACTTATTTGGCTCCTTACTATCTGATGATCTGGGGTAATTTATGTATTCAGAAAAATGACCTGAAGAAGGCCAAAAAAATAAATCAGTTACTGCGGTCCCGGATTAACCCTGTTAACGATAACGATAAAGCTATTGAAGCCGCACTTGAAGGAAGTATACTGGTTGCATCAGACAGCCTGAAGGAGGGAATAGCACTCTTTGAAGCTGCAATGAAATATGGTGGTGGGGACCTCATCAAAGGTCAATTAGCCAATGCCTATTTCCAAATGGACAGAAGTTCTGAAAAAGCTGAAACTCTATTTGAGGAAATCATCAGAGATAAGAAATTATTAGGCTTTGAAGGACAGCAAATATATTTGAGCGGGCATTTGCGCCTTGCCGAAATCCATGAGAGCAGAGGTCAGGTCGAAGAAGCGATCCATTATTATAAGGCTTTTCTCAAATTGATGAAGAATGCGGACGAAGGCCTTCCGGTAGTACGCCAGGTTGAAAATAAAATATATCAGTTCAATATCCGCGGGTAGTTTAAGTATACATCCAATCCTTCCAAAAAAAATGAACTCAATTTTCTCCGGCAAAAGCATTTGGTCTTCTCTGTAGTCCACTTCGTGTGAGTGATTTGCGTGTTGATTAAGAAATGTCAATGATCGTAATACATCCTTGATTCATCCCAACCATCCTTCCCTGTCCAAACTCCGGTATTGGATGGCTTCCAGGACGTGCCCTGATTCAATTTTGGCGGCCCCTTCGATATCAGCGATGGTCCTGGAGACTTTCAGAATGCGATCATAGGCCCTTGCAGACAGCCTTAACTTTTGCATGGCCTGCTTGAGCATTTCCACAGCACGGTTATCTATCACACAGTATTGCCGGATCTGTTTGGTGTTCATCTGCGCGTTGTAATGCAGCCCGCATTCCTTGCCGAAGCGGTCGATCTGCCGATCCCTGGCTGCGATGACCCGTTTCCGGATCTCTGAGCTGGTCTCTCCTTTCCGCTCCCCGGAGAGCTGGTCAAAGGGAACCGGCGTTACCTCGATATGGATGTCGATCCTGTCGAGCAGCGGTCCGCTGATCCGGCCCAGGTATCGCTGAATCTCTGCGGGAGATGAATTTACGGGGGCTCGGGGATCATAGAAATATCCGGAAGGGCTGGGGTTCATACTGGCGACCAGAATAAAGCTGCTGGGATAGGTTATGGTGAATTTTGCACGGGATATGGTCACCTCCCGGTCTTCCAGGGGCTGTCTCAGTACCTCGAGAACACTCCTCTTGAACTGAGGCAGTTCATCCAGGAATAATACGCCGTTATGGGAAAGTGAGATTTCTCCGGGCTGGGGGTACGAGCCTCCTCCTACGAGGGCCACATCGCTGATCGTGTGGTGGGGACTGCGGAATGGGCGCTGCTGGATCAGGCCGGCATCTGAAAGGTTGCCCACCACAGAATGGATCTTCGTGGTTTCCAGGGCCTCGGCCAGGGTCATTGGAGGCAGGATGGTAGGAAGTCGTTTGGCGAGCATCGTCTTACCAGCCCCGGGTGGCCCAATCATGATGATGTTGTGTCCGCCTGCTGCAGCGATCTCCATACAGCGCTTGATCCCCTCCTGCCCTTTGACATCTGCAAAATCCACCTCTCCTCTACCCTGGTTCTCACAGAATAAATCCTTTGGATCTACCTGTACTCTTTCCAGCGTCATGCCTGCATCAAAAAAAGAGGCCACCTCTTTGAGGGATTTCGCGCGGTACACCTCCAGGCCTTCGACAATGGCGGCTTCATTGGCATTTTCACCTGGCAGTATGAGCCCCTTATAGCCCTCTTCAAGGGCTTTAATTGCAATGGGAAGAGCCCCTTTGATCGGTTGAAGCCCACCGTCCAGGGAAAGTTCCCCCATGATCAGGTACTGGTCCAGGGAATCTGCCCTGATCTGACCGGAAGCGATGAGGATTCCCAGGGCGATAGGAAGATCGTAGGCGGAACCCTCCTTCCTCAAACCGGCAGGTGCCATATTGATGGTGATCTTCTTCCCGGGAACCCTGTAACCATTGTTGAGGAGGGCTGCAGCAATCCGATGGTTGCTTTCTTTGATCGCATTATCCGGAAGGCCTACCAGGTGGTAGCCGATCCCTTTGTCAATATTGACCTCGACGACCACAGTCATCGCCTCTATCCCAAATACGGCACTTCCGTATACCTTTGTCAACATCCCCTTCCGGTTTCCCGGACAAAGTAAGCCGTGAGAGTGAAATGACCATTCAGCCTGGACTGTTATGAATGGGTATTAATCTGATGAAGGTTTAAAAATGAGAACAGAAGAAGCATTTTCCCTGATCTCCTCCCTGTTTATCAACATTTTCCGGAACTCTCCGCGGGCAAACATCTTTGCCTGGTCTTTGTAGAATTTGCTGAAGGGGTTTCCGGATTGACCTGTTGGCAGGATACTCATGCTGTTTTCCACATCTGAGAAATCGATCACTCTCCGCGTGGACGGGCCTGCCGTAACCTTAAAGGCGGTAGTTCCGTCATAGGAAAACATCATGTTGTTGATCACCTCCCTGGACCCGGGAACGGGAAAGGGTCCTACGTTAAAGAAGGAACGCAATAGGGCGATCTGACCTATTGGGTGAGCGTGTTCCACGGTGTGCAATTTACCCCACGTCCATTCTGAGATATCTGCTCCCAGATCTTCCTTTAGAGATTCATAAGCTTTTAGATAGGTCCTCCTAACAATGTCCCTTTTGGTCTCCACCGTGTCGGGTGTTTGAATGTCATCCCACCAGACCGATTCCGATTTGGCAGCCATAGGTGCTATAAGTCGCTTGTGAAAGTGCGTGGTGACGAACTGTCCAAACTTTTCATCTCCCAATTCATCCCCAAAAGTGTCCTTTAAAAAATAATAGATCCATCGATGGAAAACCCCGGCATCGGTATTATCAGTGGAATAACTGCCATCCCATTTGTTCAGGTGGTCTAGCACCAGTGCCTGTTGTTCATCCAACTCCTTAACGTCTATCAGCTTGGCCAGTTCAGTAACAATACCCGGGTTTACTGAGGAGACGTCGTCATTGATCATTTCCCTGACCGCTGCCGCATCCCAGTCGTCTTTCCCCTCGAGGAGTGACACGATTCGTCGGGCCCGGTTCTCGGGCAGGTAATACCCCGGATAAAGCATTCCGGATATGGAATCTGGCTGATTATTCGCAGAATATACATAATGCCAGGGCGGATTCTCGGCCTGAGGGTTCTCGGAGAAATCTAGGTACCGTATCTTTTCGTCATCACCGCGGCTGCCGTCCATGACCAACTTTGTATGGAGACTGTCTTTTAACCGGTACAATTTGGCAGAGGCCCACCAGGCCACATTACCTTCCGCGTCCCCATACATGGTATTGAGACCGGGGGCGTGTATCGCCGGCAAAGCTTCACGGAATTCTTCCAGGTTACGGGCATGACTGATCCCATACAGGGCATCCATGACACGGTTTTCACCTTTGGTATAGATCCAATCCATGCTGATGGGGCGTTCTCCTGTTACCTGGTTAGCAATACCATTTAAGATCGGGCCCCTTTCGGTCCTTCTGTAGGTAAAGAGCACATCGGGCTCATCCTTAACCTTGATGGTCTTTTCTATCACTTCCAGTTGTTTCCACCCGTCGGTTGACATATATCTTGTGCTGTCCTGCTCATCGATGGTTTCATAGAAGAAATCAACATCGTCATTTTCGAACATCGTAAATCCGTAGGCGAGATTTCGATCATGACCCAGTAAGGGCATTGGGATACCGGCCAGGTGATAGCCGTATTTTTCATAGGATGGGGTAATGACATGGGCCTCATACCAGACCGAAGGCTGGGCAAAGCCTATATGGGGGTCGTTGGCAAAGATTACCTTTCCGTTTTTGGTCTTTTCCGGGCCTATGACCCAGGAATTACTTCCGACAAACTGAGGGACGGGTAAGGCGGACAACGCCTCCCGTGTAGCTGCAATTACGGCAGCCTCACTGCTCACCTCTTCCCCTTTGAAGTTCCTGATCCATACGGTTGAGGGATCACTGTCGATCTCCAGGTCATGTAGGTATTCCACTCCCAGGGAGTCTTTGATAATGGTCAGCAGGGGATCTGTCTTGTGTGCCATGGCAAAACTAAAAGCCATATACCCTACAGAATTGTATATGTCGACCATCTCAAAAGGCTTCTTCTCCAATCCGGTCAGCAGGAATTCCACGGGAGTCGGGCCTTCTTCTATAAATCGGTTGATCCCATCGAGGTAGGCCTGCGAAAGGATGGCTACTTCGCTGTTTGCGTCCAGCTGACGTACACTTTGAACTGAGGCATCGTCAATCCCAAGTGAAAGGAAGAAACGGTCCGTGGTGAGCAGATCTTTTCCGAAAACTTCGGACAATCCCCCTACAGCCACTCTTCTCAGCAATTCCATTTGCCAGAGCCGATCCTGAGCATGGACGTATCCCAGTACCCTGAAAGCGTCTTCCTCACTGTCAGCCTCGATGTGCGGGATTCCGTAGAGATCGTAAGTTACGGTGACGTCGGATGACAAGGTCACCATAGACTTTTCTCCCGAATAATCAGGTTTCAATGCCTGCTTGACAGCCAAACCGGCAATGAGGACAATGCCCAGGATACCGATGATGATCCATCCAATTTTTCTGATCGTTTTCACTAGTGGTATAATCTTATGATAAAGATAGTATTTTTAAAAAGCTGTAAATCGCCTACCGAGCCCTAACCGCAATATTTTGCTGATAGGTGCGGAAGTTCTGCAATCCCTCCCTGAGCCATTTTTCATACGTCGGGATATCTGTATTCTGGATGGAGGAGTTGAGCACGTAGAGGTCCGGGGACATCATTACATAATAGGGCTGGGATGCTGCATTGAAATTGATGGTCTGGAAGGTGCCCCATTTTTCACCCACGGCCTCAATCGACTTGATCCTTCCCGAATCGAACTGATATTTAAACTGCTCTTCTTCAGGCAGGGTTTTTCGATCGTCGACATAGAGAGATATCAAGACGAATTCCTCGTTTAGCAAACGATATACTTCCGGATCGCTCCAGACATGCTCCTCCATCTTTCTGCAGTTCACGCATGCCCAGCCTGTGAAGTCGAGGAGAATAGGCTTGTTCTCGGCAAGAGCGTATTCCCTGCCGGTCTCGAAGTCTTTAAAACATGTGATCCCCAGGGGACAATCGCTTTCCTGTTCAGCAAGGGTGTAGAAATCAGGGGGTGGAAAGCCACTGAGGAGCTTGAGGTTTGTCACTTGTATCGTCCCCAGTACAAGGTAAAGGCAAAACGCAGCAGATAAGACCCCCGTGACCTTCCTGAGAGCTGAAAGTCCGGATGTCTTCCCGTCATGAGGGAAACGGAACAGCCCGAAAAGATAAAGTGTGAGAAGTAAAAAGATCAGGATCCATATACCGAGGAAGATCTCTCGCTTAAAAATTCCCCAATTTCCAACCAGGTCGGCATTGGAAAGGAATTTGAAGGCCAGGGCCAGTTCGAGGAATCCAAGCACCACTTTCACGGTCGTCATCCAGCCGCCTGATTTGGGTAAGCTCTGCAACCATGCCGGAAACATGGCAAAAAGGGCGAAGGGTAATGCCAGCGCCACCCCAAAGCCGAGCATCCCTGCCGAGAGGTTGGTGGCTACATCTCCCTCTGCCAGAGCTGTACTGCCCAAAAGACCTCCAAGGATGGGACCGGTACATGAAAAAGAAACGATCGCCAGGGTCACGGCCATAAAAAAGATACCCAGACCACCCCCAACGCTATTTGAGGCTGAATCCATCCGGTTCGCCCAGCTGCTGGGCAGGGTGAGTTCGTAATAGCCAAAGAAGGAAAAGGCAAAGAAGACAAAAACGAGGAAAAAGAACAGGTTGAGCCAGATATTAGTCGCAATGGTATTCAGGATCTGTGAATCCACCGAATCAAAAACATGGAAGGGCAGACTCAGCAAGAAATAGATCAGGACGATAAAAAACCCGTATAGAGAAGCATCTATAATCCCTTTGGAGCGGGTCTGGGATTTTTTGGTAAAGAAAGAAACCGTCAGCGGGATCATCGGAAAAACGCAGGGGGTAAGCAGGGCGATCAATCCACCCAGGAAACCCAGTCCGAAAATGACCAAAAGGCTGCTGTCCTTGCCTTCAGGCCCCTCGCCTACCTGACGGAGAACCTCCTTGTTCTTGAGGTCCAGCTTGAGTGCCTCCGCCTTGGCGATGCTGGAAGCGTCGAGGGTTTCGGTTTCCTGGACGACGGCATTACCGTCCAAAGAAAAATAGAAAACCTTGTCCATCGGAAGACAGACCTCCTTGCAAACCTGGTAGAATAAGTCGACCCGCACCTGGCGCACGTCAGGATTCAGCAATCGTATTCGTTGGCGAAACACGGCTTCCTCTTTAAAATAGGTTTCTTCTACTTCAAAGATCTCACTGTAGACCAGTAAAGTCTCACTTTCCGAGGTTGGCCCAATGAGTTCGTAATCCTCCCCTGCATTTACATAGGTAAATTCACTGGGAAGGGACCCCCCTTCCGCAGTAAACTGAGAATAGACGTGCCAGCCTTCAGCTATGGAAGCCCGCATAACCAGTTCGTACTCCTGTCCTTCAAAAGGTATCACTTCCTGGCTCCACTGAACAGGATCTTCCCCTTCCTGACTGAACGCCGGGAAATTCACAAAAAAGAAGGTTAATAGAACTATAAATTGCTTCATTCTTCCATGGTGATTTTCAGGATCTCCTCGGTGTCTGCAGTGATCTTAAAACGATCATCGGCGCGTCTGCCCACGATCCAAACGATATCTTCCCCGCAACAGAGCAGCCATTGGTTCTGCTTGGCAACGGCATCCATCTTTTCATCCTTGAAGAACTTGGATACCTTTTTCTTTCCATCCATTCCAAGGGGATAAAAATAGTCGCCTTTTTGCCATTTCCTGACAGTAAGTTTATCGTTTAACGTTTCTTTATCAACATATAGTATGGTGTTGTTCTTTTCCTGAATCTCGCTTACAGGCTCGATTTTCAGACCGAGGGGAAGGTCTCCGGTCTCTGGGGTAAAGGCCTGCTCAACAGATTCTTCATCAAATACTGGGATCTCCTGCAGGATGAGATGCTTCCTATCCCTGATCAGGTGGTATGAAGCAGACCTAACTTCCTTTCCGCTCATCGAACTCAACAGGCCCTTGATATCTTTCCAGGAGGTAAAGCCATAAGGCTTGAAAAGTTCATAGAGATAAGCTTCTACCGGCTGATATTGTTCCAGGAGGTCGAGTGAGATTCGGTAACCTTCCTGGTAAGGTTCAAAGAGCTGTTCCTTCACGACTTGGATGTACTGAGACAACAAGGCAGAAGAGGCGGTCAGATTTTTCAGGGTTTTTCCAAAATTCTTCAGGAAGGTTGGATGCAATTCCTTGAGTATGGGGACCAACTCATGTCGGATCTTATTCCGCAAATACTTCGTGTCTTCATTGCTGTGGTCTTCCCTCCAATCGATCCCATTCTCCGAGGCGAATTCCAGGATCTGCCCTCTGGTAAAGGGGAGTAAGGGCCTAAGGACCTTATCTGCTTCCCTGGGGATACCGGTGAGGCCCTCTATGCCCGTGCCCCTGGAGAGGTTGATCAGAAAGGTTTCCAGGGTGTCATCCAGATGATGAGCGGTGAGGAGCCACATATAGCCCTCATCATTCAGCAAATCGCCAAACCACTGGTACCGCAATTCCCGCGCAGCCATCTGTATGGATTGTTTGGTCCTGGAAGCGAAAGCCTCGGTATCAAAGGATTCAGTAAAAAATCTCACCCCCAAATGATCAGACAATGCTCCTACAAATCGCTGGTCTTCGTCGCTGTCTTCCCCCCTGAGGTTAAAATTGCAGTGCGCCAGGGCAAAATCTACCCCGGAGCGGGCACATAAATGTGCGAGGACCACACTGTCTACCCCTCCGCTACAAGCAATAATACCAGGGGTTTCCAATATTTGGGGAAAGGATTTAACGATATGGTCTCTAAATGCTTCAATCACCTTGCAAAGGTAAGAAAGAAAGGCGTCGAAAGGGTATCAGACGTCAGATATCACAGGCTGCCCAGCCATTTCTCAAGGGCCTGCCGATGTGCATCGGAGAGATCCGAATCCGTGATTCCTTCTCCTGTTCTATAATTGTGATTAAAAGAAGGGAGAGAAAAGGTGGAGATGATCTCACCTCCAAATCTCGGGAGGAGGGCCTCTACCACTGAGAGGGAGGAAGCACCCCCTTTTCTGCCGGGGGAGGTACTCATCAGGAAGATCTTGGTATCCTGAAGAAAATTCCTTTCGAGTCTGGATAGCCAGTCGACCATGTTCTTGAAAAAGGCAGAAGGATTTCCATTGTGTTCGTTCACAGAAAGCAAAAGGCCTTTAGCACGGTGAATGTCATCCCTGAATTCGGCCAGGGAATTGGTGTAACCGAATTCCTTTTCGTGATCGACACTAAACATGGGCAGGTCGAAACCTGACATGTCCATCATTTGTATATCGTGATCTTTAATGAGAGATGCGGAGTATTTTACCAGTTCGTAGTTGATGGAAGTCGAAGAATTACTGCCTGCAAAGGCGAGGATATCACTCATGAAGTCGCATTTTGTTAGGGGCGAAAATACCCTAAAAATGAGAGAATTGTAAACAATTTATCTAATTTTGCCCGCGAAAACATCCAAGGGCCTGTCAAAAGGAGTATATAGGATTGTTAGGATATGGAAAACAAGACGAACCGACTGCATTTTATTGACGCCATGAGGGCCTGGGCCATCCTGATGATGCTTCAGGGCCATTTTGTGGACGGTCTCCTAGACCCTGTTTTCAGGGATCCCGGAAATGCGGTGTATTCTGTATGGCGTTATTTCCGAGGGATTACAGCCCCTGTTTTCTTCACGGTTTCCGGCTTTATTTTTACCTACTTACTGATCCGTGTGCCTCAAACAGGATTGGAAAATCCACGCATACGAAAAGGGCTGAGGCGAGGACTTCAGCTTTTGCTGATCGGCTACCTCCTACGCCTGAACCTGTTCGGACTCTTGCAAGGGAAACTATATCCGGCCTTCTTCCTGGTTGATGTTCTCCACTGCATCGGAATATCCATCATGATCATCATAGGGCTTTACCTGCTGACCGCCCAACTCAAAAAATGGGCTTTACCGGTAACATTGTTATCCGTTACCCTCTTCCTTTTCCTCTTTGAGCCCATCTATTCCAACTGGAGTTTTTCAGGGCTGCCAGAAAGCCTGGCCAATTACCTTACAAGGAACAACGGATCTGTATTTACCGTTATCCCCTGGGTGGGTTATACCAGTTTCGGAGCTTTCCTGGCGGTTTTGTTCAGGAAATACCACTCATACCATAATATCTACCCTACTGCCATCTGGTTGTCCCTGATCACAGGGGTGAGTCTGGTGTACTTCTCATCGCCTTTCTTTTCTACCCTTCACGAGATCAGCGGGATTACACTCTTTCAGGATATCGTGTCAAACAACTACCTATTTATCCGGCTGGGCAATGTGATGGTGGTATTTGCGGTCTTTATGATCCTCAGGCAATGGCTGGTGAACCAGACCCTCCTCAGGCTAGGTCAGAATACACTTTCTATCTACGTTATCCATTTTGTGATCCTGTACGGCAGCTTTACAGGATTGGGATTATACCGGTTTTTCGATCACAGCATGGCACCGGCCATGGTCATCCCCGGAGCCGTTCTCTTTATGATCGCCTGTTCCTTTATCGCTTTGCGATATGACAGGCACGAGGCCTACGTCAAAGGTCAGATAGGCATCCTTGGCCGTGGCATCAAAGCGGTAACCCTGCGGATTTACTATTTCTCTTCAGAATATATTATCTTGTTGCAAGACAGGATATTGAGAATCCTTAAATTAAGTAAAGGTTAAAAAATTAAACATGCAGGGCGCGGTCTGCTGTGGCTGCGAGGGCGGCCTCTTTCACTGCCTCTGCATAAGTTGGATGCGCATGACTCATCCTGGCGATGTCTTCTGCTGATGCCCTGAACTCCATAGCTGTTACGGCTTCAGTGATCAGGTCTGCACATCGTGCACCGATCATATGGACCCCAAGAACCTCATCCGTATCCTTGTCAGCCAGGATCTTGACAAAACCATCTATGTCCATACTGGCTCTGGCCCTTCCCAAAGCACGCATGGGAAACTGCCCTGATTTATAGGCTACCCCACTTTCTTTGAGCTGTTCTTCGGTCTTGCCGACAGAGGCCACCTCAGGCCATGTATAGACGACATTCGGAATCAGATTGTAATCGATATGGGGCTTTTGGCCGGCTAGGATCTCCGCTACCATCGTGCCTTCCTCCTCTGCTTTATGTGCCAGCATAGCACCCCGTACCACATCGCCTATGGCGTATATATTGGAGATATTGGTCTGAAGGTGATCGTTAACCACTACCCTGCCCTTTTCATCCATTTTCACTCCGGCTGCTTCTGCATTGAGGCCATCTGTATAGGGTCTTCTCCCCACAGACACAAGGCAGTAATCCCCTTCTAGCTTGAGCTCACCTCCTTTAGGGTCGTCGGCGATGACCGTAACCGTTTTGCCTTTTCGTTTTACGGACTTCACCTTGTGAGACAGATGAAATTTCACTTTCTGTTTCTTCATCACCTTCATAAGCTCCTTGGAGAGCGCCCCATCCATACCCGGGATGATACGGTCCATAAATTCGACCACGCTGACGTCGGCACCGAGCCTGCTGTAAACCTGACCCAGTTCCAGACCGATGACCCCGCCCCCTATAATGATCATATGCTTTGGCACTTCCTTTAATTCAAGGGCCTCGGTGGAGGTAATGATCCGCTCTTTGTCTATTTCGATAAATGGGAGTGTAGCCGGTTTGGACCCAGTGGCTATAATGATATTCTTGGCTTCGATGGTCGTAACTTTGCCTTTAACCGGCTTGATGTCTATATGAGTGGCGTCCTTAAAACTACCCATTCCCTCAAAGACCTCAATCTTGTTCTTATCCATCAGGAACTGGATTCCTTTGGTAGTCTGATCAACCACTGCCTGCTTTCGTCCGATCATTTTTTCAAGATTGACCTTGATCTCTCCGGGGATCTCGATCCCGTGCTCCTCAAAATGTTTGATGGCATCCTCGTAGTGGTGGCTTGAATCCAGGAGGGCCTTGGAAGGGATACAGCCCACGTTGAGGCAGGTGCCTCCCAGGGTTGAGTATTTTTCCACGATTGCAGTTTTCATTCCCAGTTGGGCGCAGCGGATGGCTGCTACATACCCTCCCGGGCCGGAGCCGATAACGGCCACATCAAATTGAGACATACGGTAATTTTAGATTTAGACTTCAGCCTGTGGGAAAAAGCTTTTCCCGAAGGTCAAAAATACGAATGTTTTTAGATTCGGCCCTACTAACCTTTACCTCAAAGAGATCGCAGTGGTGGCCTTAACCTCGCTGATGACAAAGGAGCTCTGTGTACTGCCGATATTATTCAGGGCGGTGAGTTTGTTCACCATGAATTCCCGGTAGGCACCCATATGGGCGACATGCACTTTCAGGATGTAGTCGTAATCCCCACTTACATGGTAACACTCAGAGACCTCTGCCAGCTGTTGCACCTCCCTTTCGAACTGCAGCACGTAATCCTTTATATGCCTGCTGAGTTTCACATGGCATAGCACGGTAAAGTCCATCCCTACGACCTGCTTGTCCAAAAGTGCCACGTATTTGCGGACCACCCCTTCCCTCTCGAGGCGTTTGATCCGTTCGTATACAGCTGTTGTCGAAAGACCAAGCTCTACAGCATAGGCCTTGGTGGTTTTTTTACAGTCTTCCTGCAGAAGATCAAGTAATCGGATGTCTGTTTCGTCTAGGGTCATCGGATTCAGATTCGGAAGAAGTGGCAATGAGAGACAACTTCTAATTATATTTTCTACTAATATAAATAAATATAGATTATTTTTCTGTTATTATAATTAAACATTGATATTTTATCTAATGCTTTGTACTTTTATAGAAATAAACAACTGATTTCACCATGAGCCATAAGCCGACAGACAAAATACAGGAACTCCATAATTTTGGAGAGTTCGGGGGTGTAAACCCATCCATCTCGGACTCCTCTACTTACACCTTTCTTTCAGCCAAAACAATGTTCGACACCTTTGAAGGCAATACCGAGGGGTGCTATTTGTACAGCAGGCATTCGTCACCCTCCAACCTGTACCTGGGAGAAGCCCTGGCAGCGCTGGAGGCCACGGAGACGGCGAATGTAACGGCCAGCGGAATGGGGGCCATTACAGCTGTGATCCTTCAACTCTGCAATGCCGGGGATCATATGGTCAGCAGCAGGACGATTTATGGGGGGACCTATGCCTTTATGAAGAACTTCCTCAGGAAATTTGACATCAGCACCTCCTTCGTGGATATTACTTCCCTGGAAGCTGTGGAGAAAGCCATCAAACCGGATACCAAGTTGCTCTACTGCGAATCGGTGAGCAACCCCCTGCTGGAAGTGGCAGACATCAAAGCCCTTTCGAAACTGGCCAGGAAATACAACATACCTCTTGTCGTTGACAATACGTTCTCCCCCCTGTCCATTTCCCCATCGAAGTTGGGTGCGGATGTGGTGATCCACAGCCTGACCAAATTCATCAATGGGACCAGCGACTGCGTGGCCGGGGTAGTCTGTGGCACTAAGGAATTTTGCCTCTCCCTGAAAGACGTCAACAGCGGGGCGGGCATGCTCCTGGGAAGTACTCTCGACAGCCTTAGAGCTGCCTCCATCCTAAAGAATATGCGAACCTTGCATATCCGGATGAAAAAACACAGTGAAAATGCGCTCTACCTTGCACAACAATTTGAAGCGGACGGCCTTCGTGTGGTCTATCCCGGACTGCCCTCTCACGCCGGCCACGAACTGATGAAAAAGCAGATCACCTCCGAATTTGGTTACGGGGGAATATTGACCATAGACGTGGGTAGTCTTGAGAATGCCAA
The DNA here is from genome assembly GCA_965364605.1 of uncultured Muriicola sp. Taxonomy (GTDB): domain Bacteria; phylum Bacteroidota; class Bacteroidia; order Flavobacteriales; family Flavobacteriaceae; genus Muriicola. The sequence continues at coordinate 36,507 of CBDTYM010000003.1, read as the reverse complement.
TAAACTCATGGAGCTCATGCAAAAGAAGAATCTTGGGTATCTGGCTGTCAGTCTGGGCTTTTATAAAACATTATTCAGTGCCCCGGGGACATCGACCTCATCCGAAATACCAGAAGAGGAACAAAAGGAAATGGGTCTCTCCGATGGTCTCATCCGTTTTTCCATCGGACTGGATAATGACATCCACCGTACCTACACCCTGATGAAAGCCTGTATGGAAGAACTGGGGATACTGACTACGGACACAGTTTCTGCCTAGCACCCCGCTGTCCGGGTTTGCACAACCGTTGTTAAAATTGTAATATTACCCTCAATCTAAACCTCGGTAGATGGCGGCCAAAAAATCCAATGCACACAGGGAAAATGAACATATCGTCGATAACAAAGAGCTGAACATCTGGGAAGCTCTGATCCCTGTGATCGCCCTGGTGGGCATGCTGGCCTATAACGTTTACGTCTTCGGAGATAACGCTATCAGCGGCTCCAACCAATTCATCCTTCTCATGGGAGGTGCCGTGGCAGCCATAGTCGGCTTTTTCAACAAGGTCTCCTACAAGCAGATGATTGCCGAAGTGGCGGAAAACGTAAAATCGACAACGGGAGCTATCCTTATTCTGCTGATGGTTGGTGCCCTGGCGGGTACCTGGCTGGTCAGTGGTATCATTCCTGCCATGATCTATTACGGCCTTCAGATCCTGAATCCTACAATCTTCCTGGCGGCCTGTGTAGTCATATGTGCCATCATTTCCATAGCCACCGGTAGCAGCTGGACGACGGCCGCCACCGTGGGAATAGCCTTGATCGGCATAGGTGAGGCCCTGGGCATTTCCCTCGGCATGACCGCCGGCGCTGTTCTGTCCGGGGCGTATTTCGGGGACAAGATGTCTCCTTTGTCCGATACTACCAATCTGGCACCAGCCATGGCCGGGGGTGATCTATTCAGTCATATCCGGTATATGACCTTCACTACCGTACCCACCATTTCCGTGACCCTGCTGGTATTTATCATTATCGGTCTGAACCTGGAGACCACGGGCGTCGCAGATACGGCCAGCATACTTTCCTCAATTGATAACACCTTTACGATCAATGGCTGGTTGTTCATTGTACCTGTCGCGGTCATTTTTCTTATCGTAAAAAAAGCCCCTCCGCTGATGGCCCTCCTCATTGGCACCCTTTTGGGAGGATTCTTCGCCCTGATCTTTCAGCCCGAGATCGTAGCCGGACTCACCGGCGCCAGCGAGCTCACATTCGAATCCGGTTACAAGGGAATTCTCAATGCCATCACGGTGGAAACTTCCATCGCCACGGATAATCCGGCCCTGAACGAGCTGTTCTCCGCTAATGGGATGTACGGGATGCTGGGTACCATATGGCTCATCATTTGTGCCATGGTTTTTGGTGGGATCATGGATGGGATCGGGGCCCTTTCCAGGATTACCAAATCCCTTCTGTCGCTGGCCAAGACTGCCTTCGGACTTTTTGCCAGTACCGTGGGTAGTTGTATCGCTCTGAATATCACGGCATCTGACCAGTACCTCGCCATTGTGGTGCCGGGCAAAATGTTTGCTAAGGCCTACGAGGATCGCGGACTGGCACCCGAAAATCTGAGTCGGACCCTGGAGGACTCCGGAACGGTAACCTCCGTCCTCATCCCCTGGAACACCTGTGGGGCATACCACAGTGGGGTGCTTGGGGTCAGTGTTGCCGAGTACTTCGTCTACGCCATCTTTAATTGGCTGAGTCCGATGATGACCCTGACCTTTGCCGCCCTGAAGATCAAAATCAAACAACTGACAAAAAGCCCAGCGGTATAATTTCAGGAAGACATAAGAATCTGGCGAGGCGACCCGATTAGGGTAAAAATCCGTTGCAGAAAACCCCTTAAATTTCCTATTTTCGGGCCGTAAACAATCTACTCTTTATGGCCCAGATCAAATTCACCGGAACTACTGCAAGAACTGTGGGAGAATTACCCGAGACGGGTAGTGTCGCCCCGGACTTCAGACTCACCAAACTCGATCTTTCACAGGCTACTCTCGCCGATTACTCCGGGAAAAAGATCGTTCTCAATATTTTCCCTTCTGTAGATACCGGCACCTGTGCCCAGTCTGTTCGGGAATTCAACAGATTGGCGGCCGATCTGGACGAGACGGTCATCCTTTGCATTTCCAAAGACCTGCCCTTTGCCCAAAGTCGGTTTTGCGGGGCTGAAGGCATAGACCGCGTACACATGCTAAGCGATTTCATAGACAAAGGATTCTCTGAAAGCTACGGGTTGCGTTTCAAAGACGGCCCTTTCGAAGGTCTTTTGGCAAGAGCGGTTGTCGTCATCAATTCAAAAGGTGAGATTGTCCACACTGAAATGGTGGAGAATATCGGAAATGAACCCAATTACAAAACCGCCCTCCAGGCCTTGCAACATGGCTGAAGAATCTTTTTTCAAAGATCGCTTCCTGGGTTTTTATTACGCCCTGAAAGGTGCCTTTCTCCTGCTGCGTACCGAAAAGAGCATCCAGATTCAGTTTTTCATCGCTCTTGCCGTTACGGCTGCCGGCTTCTATTTTGGTATATCGGCCGTAGAGTGGATGGTGCAAACGCTGGCGATCGGGCTGGTCATGGGTATAGAAGGAGTGAATACGGCTGTGGAGAAGATGGCAGACTACATCCAGCCGCGTCAGGATCCCAGGATCGGTTTTATCAAGGACGTTTCTGCAGGAGCCGTCATGTGGGCCGCCATAGCTGCGGTCGCCGTTGGCCTGATCATCTATGTGCCCCGAATTTTTTAAAAGGATTACCGCCCCGGCATCCTCTCTAAATTTGTATTTTTACACCATGAACTGCTTGCATTAATGGCGACCAAGAAGAAAAAGTCCAAATCCACGACCGCAAAAAATAAACGAAGCCTCAGGCTCTCCAGACAGAATAAGATCATCGTGGGCAGCCTGTTGATCTTTTTGAGCATAGCCTTGTTCTTTTCCTTCATCTCCTTTTATTTCACCTGGCAGGACGACCAGAGCCTCCTGACGGAGTTCGCCAACAGAAATGAACAGGCCCGGAACCTGCTGAATAAGTTCGGCGCCAGTGTCAGCCACTACATCATGTACAGGGGATTTGGCCTGGCTTCCTTTATCCTGCCCTTTCTCATGTGCCTGACAGGCCTCTACCTTTTCCTGAGCCTTCCGGTAAAGAACTTGTGGAGTAAATGGATATGGGGACTTCTCCTGCTGATCTGGATCTCCGTCGCCCTGGGATTTTTCGCCCAGACCCAGCCCCTTCTTGGCGGCCTTGTAGGTTATGAGATGAATGATTTCCTGCAGGATTACACCGGAAAGATCGGGGTGTTCCTGATCCTTCTGTTTATGCTCACCGTCATTTTGGTCAGGCTTTTTAAGCTCACCCCGGAAGGCATAGCCCGTTTCTTCAAAAGCAAGTCGGCTTCTATCGCCTCTGATTTTAAAAAGAAGCAATCCGAGGAGCACGAGTCACTCCTTTCAGAGGAAGAGGAGGATGTGGTCATAGACACCTACACGCACAAAAAGGACATTCCCCACCTTCAAGACGAGGCGGCCGGGAAAGAACCGGCTGACATGAAAGAAGAACCTCCTGAGGACGAGATCGCCATGGAGGTCAATACCGTGGCCGAGGAAAAAGAGGAAAGCGACCTGTTATCAGATAAGCTGGTGGCCGATTTTGGCGAGTTCGACCCAACCCTGGAACTGAGCAACTATAAATTTCCCCATCTGGACCTGCTCGATGCGCATGGCTCAACCGGAGGGATCACCATCAATCAGGAAGAACTGGAGGAGAACAAAAACAAGATCGTCGATACGCTAAAGAACTACAAGATCGGGATCGCCCAGATCAAGGCGACGATCGGCCCCACGGTCACCCTATACGAGATCGTTCCTGAAGCCGGTATCCGTATATCCAAGATCAAGAACCTGGAAGACGATATCGCTCTCTCTCTCGCTGCCCTTGGAATACGCATTATCGCACCCATCCCGGGAAAAGGGACCATAGGTATTGAGGTGCCCAACAAAAATGCGACTACGGTGTCTATGCGTTCGGTCATAGCCTCCAGCAAATTCCAGAAGGCCGAAATGCAGCTGCCCATCGCCTTTGGCAAGACCATCAGCAACGAAACCTTTGTGGTGGATCTGGCAAAAATGCCCCACCTGTTGATGGCAGGGGCCACCGGACAGGGAAAATCGGTGGGCCTTAACGCCGTCCTGACCTCCCTTTTGTACAAAAAACATCCGGCGGAGGTGAAATTTATCCTCGTCGACCCTAAAAAAGTAGAACTCACGCTCTATAACAAGATCGAACGGCATTACCTGGCCAAATTACCGGATTCGGAAGAAGCTATTATCACGGACAACACCAAGGTGATCCACACCTTGAATTCACTCTGTATAGAGATGGATAACCGGTACGAATTGCTCAAGCTGGCCATGGTGCGGAACATCAAGGAATACAATGCCAAGTTCAAGGCCAGAAAGCTCAATCCCAATGACGGTCATACCTATCTGCCCTACATCGTTTTGGTGATCGATGAATTCGCCGACCTGATCATGACCGCCGGCAAGGAGGTGGAAACACCTATCGCCAGACTGGCGCAACTCGCGCGAGCCATTGGCATCCACCTGATCATTGCTACCCAGCGTCCCTCCGTGAACGTGATCACAGGTATCATCAAAGCGAACTTCCCGGCGCGTATCGCCTTCAGGGTAACCTCTAAAATCGATTCCCGCACCATCCTGGACTTCCAGGGAGCCGACCAGTTAATCGGGCGGGGTGACATGCTGTTCACACAGGGGAATGACATCACCCGGATTCAGTGCGCCTTTGTGGACACCCCGGAAGTAGCGAAGATCACGGAATTTATAGGGTCCCAGAGAGGATACGCCAGTGCTCACCTGTTACCGGAGTATTCCGGAGAGGATTCTGGCACAGGTATTGATTACGATATTGAAGACCGGGACGCTATGTTCCGGGACGCTGCGGAAGTGATCGTCACGGCCCAGCAGGGATCAGCTTCCCTGATACAGCGAAAGCTGAAACTGGGTTATAACCGGGCCGGGCGCATCATAGACCAGCTGGAGGCTGCCGGGATCGTAGGCCCTTTTGAAGGAAGCAAGGCCCGTACCGTCCTTGTACCCGACATGGTGACCCTGGAAAAAATGTTGAACGATGAAACCAAATAACATGAAAAAAATCATTGCATTACTAGTCCTCCCTTTGGTGGCCCAAACCGGGTTCACCCAGGATGCCGCAAAGGCGAAAGCACTGTTGGACGAGGTTTACAATAAGGTTCAGGCCTATGACAATATCGAGGTGACTTTTAAGTATACCCTGGAGAACAAAGAGGCGAATATCAACCAGGAAACGCGGGGAGATGTCACCCTGCAGGGAGAAAAATACCTCTTTAACTACCTTGGGTCCCAGCAATTATTTGACGGGAAGAAGGTATATACGGTGGTCCCTGAAAACGAGGAAGTGACCATAGAAGACCAACCTGATGATGAGAATACCATCACCCCTTCCAAACTGCTCACCTTTTACAAAAAGGGGTACAACTACGCCTGGGATATCCTGCAGAACGTGCAGGGGCGGAAGATACAGTACGTAAAACTCACCCCAATAGACTCTAATTCGGAGATCGCGTATATCCTCCTGGGGATCGATGCCCAGACCAAGCACATCTACAAACTGATCGAGACCGGAAATAACGGCACCAAGACCACCATTACTGTTAATTCTTTTAAAACCAACCAGCCGTTGTCTAAAACCTTGTTTACTTTTGATGAGTCCAAATACGAGGACGAAGGGTACTATATCATAAGAAACTAGCGCCTTGCGGATCCTAGACCAGTACATTCTCAGTCGGTTTCTCTACAACTTCCTGAGTTCGTTTGTGATATTGATGTTCATCTTTATCTTCCAGACGATCTGGCTATTTATTGATGACATAGCGGGTAAGGGTCTCGACATCATCATTATCGGAAAATTCCTGTTTTACCTGATGCCCAACCTGACCGAGAAGGTCTTACCCCTGACCGTCTTGCTCTCCTCCATCCTGACTTTCGGGGCCCTTGCCGAGAACTACGAATTTGCCGCCATGAAGGCTTCCGGCATCTCCCTCCAGCGCTCCATGCTCAGCCTGATCATCCTGGTCACCTTCCTGGGCGGAGTTACCTTTTACTTTGCAAATACAGTCATCCCGGCCTCGGAACAAAAGATTTACAACCTCCGCAGAAATATCGCAAAGGTAAAACCAGCTGCCGTAATCGAGGAAGGAGTTTTCAGCGATTTCGAAGGAATGAATATCAAGGTCGACAATAAATACGGGGAAAATGACAAGTACCTGAACAACGTAATCATCCACAAGAAATCGAACCTCCAGAAAAACAACACTGTTATCAAGGCCAATGCAGGTGAACTGATCAGCAGTGAGGAATCAGACATCATACAGCTGGTCCTTTCAGATGGTTATTATTACGAAGAGCTCGTACCTAATTCTGCAGAAGAACGCAAGCACTTCCCTTTTGCGAAGGCCAACTTCGAAACCTATACCATCAATATCGAAGTGCCCGAAAACGACCAGGACCTCGAAGAAGAGCGAAACATCAGGACGGACAAAATGAAGAATATATCCAGACTCCAAAAGGATATCGATTCTATACGGGAGAACAATCTGACCGTCGTCGGGGCATTTTCCAAAAATATTGTGGCGAGGATGGGCGCCTTTATTCCGCTTTCGGAAAAGGACACAACCAATGCGGTGGTGGCCAGCTATAAAGAAGAGGCTGATTCTGTACAGGCAATTAAAAAGTCAGGAGAACCTGTCCGCAATACGGCGGATGTGCTGGGGCTCTACCAGGAGTGGCAAAGGCGACAGATCATCAGCTCGGCCTCCAACGCCGTATCCAATATCCTGAATTCTGTGGGGGGTAAAAAGCAGGATATTCAGAATAAGTACAAGATTTACAATATGCACATCCTGTCTCTCCATAAGAAATATGCCCTGGCCCTTTCCTGTATCATTCTTTTCTTCGTCGGTGCACCCCTGGGTGCCATTATCAGGAAGGGCGGACTCGGACTGCCGATGGTGATCGCGATTGTGCTTTTCCTAGCCTATTATTTCATCGGAGTATTTGCCGGGAATTACGCTAAGGAAGGCAACATCCACCCCGTGATGGGTGCGTGGCTCTCTACGCTAATTATGTTACCTTTAGGCATTTTCCTGACGCGAAGGGCGACTGCAGACCGAGGATTGATGAGTTTTGGCCACGTTTGGGATACGATCTCAGAAGCATTTCGCAAAAGGTTTAAACGAAAGACCGCATGATGGTAAGCAAAGACAAGAAAATAGTCCTGAATACTATTGAAGAGGCCATAGAGGACATCCGGCAGGGAAAGGTGGTTATTGTAGTGGACGATGAAAATCGGGAGAATGAAGGTGATTTTATAGCCGCTGCTGAAATGGCCAGCCCGGAGATGATCAACTTTATGGCCAAACACGGAAGGGGACTCATCTGCACTCCCCTTACCGAATCCCGGTGTGAGGAACTCAACCTCACCATGATGGTACAGAATAATACCGTTCTGCACCACACCCAATTTACCGTTTCAGTTGACCTTATCGGCCATGGGTGTACCACGGGTATTTCCGTTCAAGATAGAGCGAAAACGATCAAAGCCCTTGTCGACCCGGAAACAAAGCCCCATGAGCTGGGCAGGCCCGGACATATCTTTCCACTGCGGGCAAAGAACGGGGGTGTATTGAGGCGGACAGGACATACCGAAGCTGCCGTTGACCTCGCAAGGCTGGCCGGATTCCAGCCTGCAGGGATCCTGGTAGAGATCCTGAATGAGGACGGAACAATGGCGCGTTTACCGCACCTGGCCGAAGTAGCCAGGAAATTTGACCTAAAACTCATTTCCATAGAAGACCTGGTAGCCTACCGCATGCAGCACGACAGCCTGATCGTGAAGAAAGAGTGTTTTGATGTAGAGACGCGATTCGGGAAATTCACCCTTCATGCTTATCAGCAGACAACCAATGAACAGGTGCATATTGCACTTACCAAAGGATTCTGGAAAAGAAATGATCCCGTTCTTACCAGAATCAATTCCACCCTGGTCAACAATGACATCCTGGGCACCCTGACGAATAATGCCGAAAAGAAGCTGGACGATATGTTCCAGGCCATCAACAATGAAGGGGCGGGGGCTATCGTCTTTATCAATCAGACCAGCGAATCCCTCAACCTCCTGAACAGGCTCAAAGGCTTAAAGGAAAACCAGGCCAAGGGTATTATGAAAGCCCCGGGCATCGATATGGACAGCAAGGATTTCGGGATCGGAGCACAGATCTTGCATGACCTGAACATCAGTAAAATGCGGGTCCTGACCAATAGCGGGGGGACCAAACGCGTTGGTATCGTGGGTTACGGACTGGAAATTGTGGAATACGTCCCCTATTAGACCCCTGCCAGAACCTTCTGAAGCACCCTTTTCATAGTCTCGGCGCGTCTTTTCAGTTCGACTTCCGACCATCCCAGTTTGATCAGAAAGGATACGTTCCGACCCATCCAGTGGTCTGAAGCAGAGAATTTAGCCGACCTTAAAGCTGACATCCTCTCTCTCACTTCCCCGCCGAGGGTTCCGAGGCTTTTGAGTTCCCTGAGATGTTCCCACTTGCGATAGTAGTGCCAGTTGTTGTCATACCAGTAAAAACAACCGTCTATACCAGCAGTAGATAATTCTTTATGGGCCTTTCTGGCGAGATCTTCTGAAGGCAGGAAGAGATTCAGAAAGGAATAGTTCTGCATCCCGGTTTCAGGTATTGTCCGGAATTCGATGCCTTCGAGTTCTCTCAACGCATTCTCGAGGATGCGGTAATTATTTTCCTGTATCCTGAGGAAGTCGTCCAACCTCCGTATCTGGGCCACCCCAACGGCGGCATTCATTTCAGAGATCCGGAAATTATAACCCAGGAAAGGATGGGATTCTGCACCCCGGTCATTGCCCTGGTGGTCATGACCGTGATCTGAATAGTGGTCCGCATTTTTATAATATGCCTCGTTATCTGTGATCAGTCCGCCTCCTTCTCCGCAGGTAATGGTCTTCACATAGTCGAACGAAAAACAGCCGATATCCCCATAACTTCCGAGGGGTTTGCCTTCGTAACTACCTCCGATGGCCTGACAGGCGTCTTCGATAAGGAGGAGGTCGAGTTTATCGCAGATGGCCTTTAGAGGCTTGAGGTCGGCCATGGAGCCGCACATATGTACAGGCATAATGGCCCTTGTCTTATCGGTGATCGCTTGTTCTACCGATATGGGATCCAGGCAAAGGGTAGAGTCAATATCCGCGAGGACAGGCACAGCTCCCAGCGCAAGGACCGCCTCAAAACTGGCTACAAAGGTAAAGGTAGGGATGATCACCTCGTCCCCCGCCCCTACTCCGGCACTGGCCAGGGCCACCGTAAGCGCAGCCGTGCCGCTGCTTACCACCTGAGCGTGCCGGGTCTGCATTCGTGCCGCCAGGGCCTTTTCCAGTTCCCGGGCCTTCCAGCTGCCGTTCCTCATCCCGTCAAAACCGTAGCGCATCAGCACACCGTGGTCCAATACCTCTTGTACCTCGGCCCTTTCCAGGGCACCAAACATCTCAAAACCTGGCATTGGCGATCAATTTATATGGATAATGGATTCCTCCAGGTCGCGCCTGACCTTTTTAAGGGAGGAAAAAAAGTCATCTTCAGCTCTTTTCCCGACAGGCAGCACCAAAACGGAAGAGAGGTTGTGATCAGACAGGTCGAGGGCCTCATCATAGGCCGACGGATCAAAGCCCTCCATGGGGCAGGCGTCTATCTTTTCCAAAGCGCAGACCGTGAGCAGGTTGCCCATGGCCAGATAGGCCTGGTTGGTAGCCCACTGCCTTACCTCATCAGCCTCCTTCTGTGAGAAATTGTCAACAAGTGCCTTTTTAAAAGGGGATAGAATTTCCTCTGAGGTGCCTCTCACTGCTTTTACCCTTTCAAAATACTGAGTGATATACTCCTGATCTACTCTGTTCTCTATGCAAATGACCAGTACATGAGATGCCTGGGCCACCTGTTTCTGGCCATACGAATATTTAACCAGGGCCTCCTGTTTCTCCTTATTCCTGAGGACGACCAGCCTGATCGGCTGGAGACCGTAAGAGGTCGCTGTAAGGTTAAAAGCCCTTATCAAACGGTCTATCTGTTCTTCTTCAAGGACCACTTCCGGGTCGAATTTCTTGACGGCGTACCGCCATTCCAATCTCTCTAAACTATCTCCCATTTTGAATTCTTAGGTGAAAAACCACAATTTTATCGCCATGGCGATCACCATGATCACCAAAAACGTCTTGATGAACCCATCCCCTTTTTTTACCGACACCCGACTGGAAAACCAGGCTCCAAGCCCATTGCCTATGGCCAGGACCGCACCGACTTTCCAGATCACCTTGTCATTGTACACAAAGACAGCCAGGGCTGCGAGGGTGTAGATGCAGACCACGGCCACCTTGGTAGCATTAGCCCTGACCAGGCTCATTTTATGAAAATAATGAAGAAATAAAAGGATCACAAATCCGATGCCGGCATTGATAAAGCCCCCGTAGATCCCGATAAAGAAAAAGGCCAGCATCCCCAACCAAAGGTATTTGCCGGTGAGCCGCTCCTGCATATTCTCCAGGCTGATCTTGGGCTTGAATACAATGATCAGGACCACGGCGATCATGATGATCGCCAGGATACGGTTAAAGGTCTCTCCACGTACATCGACCGCAATAGAAGCGCCTAGAATGGACCCCAAAAGGGCCGCGATTCCAAGGTAGACGTTAAAGGGAAAAGTGGATACGCCCTTGCTTTTAAATCCGGCAACACCAATGGCTGTCTGGAACGCGATGGCAACCCGGTTGGTCCCATTGGCCACGGAAGGAGGTAACCCCAGGAAGATCAGAACGGGAAGGGAGATCAGGGAGGCACCCCCTGCGATGGTGTTGATAAAACCCACCACAAAACCCACGACTACCAGCAAAACATAATGGTACCAAAACTCCATGGGAGCAAAAGTACGCGCTTAATTCTTATTCCTGATGCTGTAGCGACAAGAAATTAAATACCTGCCTGTTCTCAATAAAAGATGGGAGTTACACCTGATCCTAATGCTTATTACTGAAGTAAGTTAGAATACTAATTCACGCTTAACTTCCGGCCAATGGAGAGCCAAAGACCCCGACAGCCAATTCGGCCCAGATGAGTATAAAGAGGACGATCAGGGCCACAAGAAGCAGGATTCGGAAGGTGTCATTCCTGATATTCCTCCAGACCAGATCGAAAATAAAGGCCGTGCTGGCCAGTAAAAGACCTGCCACCAGAAAATCAAAGGAACTCCAGTTCACCTCAGAAGTGAATTGCATGGCCACCAGGGGTATGCAAAGAAATAAGAGTGTTCCCAGAAAAATAAATGCGATTCTTTTTAGCGATAGCGTCATGACCAAGACTTTAAATAAAGTTACGAATTTAATTGGTGGTATCAAAAGATCGAATACCCGTAAAGTTCACGTTTTCAACGACCTACATCATACTTAACGCCTCTGCCTTTCTGACCGGAATCCAGATTGCCTCTTCCGATTCCCGATTGTCATTGCGATACATATCCCCCAGAATCTCAAAGTGCGGCCTGTGATCCACCCTATACCCCGATCCTGGCAACCAAGTGCCGAAGATATATTGATACACACTTCGATCTGAAGACATACCCTTATAGTGAAATACTGCATAGAGACCTTCAGCGACTTTCAAGGTCTGCATCCCAGGGGGTATTTCAAAGGACGGCTCTACCTCAGCTGCAGCCCATTTCTCGAATGATCTCTGGGGATCAAAAGAGGTGAAATAGCCATCAGGGTAGACCGCTGCCGAGATCCATTCGCCTGATTTCCTCCCTTTGAGCTCCTCCTTTCTCGGCATAAAACGCTTCCAAAGTTCTGAAACGGGAAAGTCGGCTACCGTCATGATCTGACTCATCCCAACCAGGATTCGCCCAGGATCCTTCACTATTCTCGGTTCCGTTAAAAAGTTTTCGGAGGGATCAAACACTGGCAGGAGATTTGGTAAACAGAAAGTCGGATTGGCAGGAAAGACATATCGGTTGAACTGGCATACTTACTTTTTGACAAACACCATACAATGCTGCCAGGGCAGGTTGCCGATGTTCTTTTCCAGGGTGAAACCACTGGCTTCCAATTCTTTTACGGCCTGGGCTTCGGTCATTTTGTGGACCTTCTTAATGGGTACTGACAGGTCTTCCCCCCGATATTCGATCAGGTAGATCTTCCCGTCCTTTCTGAGGGCCTTTTTGACAGAGTCCATCATTTCCACGGGATAGGCGAACTCGTGGTATACGTCAACCATCAGGACTTTGTCTACTGAATTCTCCGGAAGATTGATGCGCTGCTCCTCCCCTTTTACCACCGTTACATTGCCTGCATTTTCACGTTCCTTCCTCGTCCGTAGTGCAGACAACATACCCTCCTGTATATCCACCGCATAGACCGTGCCCTTACTTGCCCTCGGTGCCATCCGGAATACGTGGTAGCCGGATCCCGCCCCTATATCGGCAATATCATCCGTGGCAATGATTTCCATGTTCTCGAGCAACTGGCTGGTTTGTTCTTCTTTTTCCCTTTCGGCCCTTTCCAGCCAATTGATCCCCTGGTAGCCCATCACGTAAGCGATTTCCCGCCCCATATACCATTTCCCGATCCCATTGGGGTCTCCTATTCTGAAGGTGTATACCCCTTCCTTATTCTCGACCTGAGACCGGCACGATTGTATGGAGAATACCCCCAAGGTCAAAAGGAAACATAAAAATCCCTTTTTATATGATTTGTGTTTGACGGGCAGACTCATTTGATCATCTGATTTTACGGTAAGGTCAGTTCATTGGTTAGGGTCATACCCTCCCGGAATTCCCTGATATTTTGGATGGTGGTATGAGTGATTTCCTCCATGGCTTCCCGGGTAAAATACGCCTGGTGGGAGGTGATCAGTACATTGGGGTAGCTGATCAGGCGCAGGATAAGATCGTCTTCAATGATCATTTCGGAAAGGTCCTTAAAGAAGATATTCTCCTCCTGTTCGTATACATCGATGCCAAGGAATCCGACTTTTTTTTCAGCGAGGCCATCCAGGATGTCCGGAGTACTGACCAAAGCTCCCCTACTGGTATTGATGATCATGATTCCCTGTTTCATCTTTGAAAGTGATGCCTTATTGATAATGTGTTTGGTATCGGGGTTAAGAGGGCAATGAAGGGAGATGATGTCTGATTCCTGAAAAATATCATCGAGGGATTTATAAATGACACCCTGCTTTTTCAAATCTTCCGATGGATAAATATCATACGCCAGAACCCTGCATCCCATCCCCTTCATGATCTCGCAGAAGGTAGCCCCGATCTTCCCGGTACCTATCACCCCTACAGTCTTCCCATAGAGGTTGAATCCCATCAGTTTGTTCAGGGAAAAATTGCCTTCCCGTACCCGGTTATATGCCTTATGCGTTTTGCGATTCAGGGTGAGGATCAAGGCCAGGGCGTGCTCTGCCACGGCTTCCGGCGAATAGGCAGGCACACGTACCAGTTTGATCTCTTTCTCCTTTGCCGCATCCAGATCTACATTATTGTAACCCGCACAACGCAAAGCGATCAATCGCACCCCGAGCTGAGCTAATTGGTCTATGGTCTCCTTGTCTACCTTGTCATTCACAAAAACACAAATCACCTCGAAACCAGAAGCCAGATTGGCTGTATCACGATTCAATGGGGAATCAAAATAGGTGAATTGCAATTCATCTTTGCTCGCATATCTCTCGAAATACTCCTGGTCATAGGGCTTGGTGCTGAAGACGGCCACTTTTGTCATCGAAAAATCCTTTATAAATCAGGAGCGAAGATACCAATTGTTGTGTAGTATCCCTGCCTCTCCCAAATAACTATTAGGAGACTACCTGTTTTATGGGTTTTAGTCGTTTTTAAATCCTCACCATAATAAGCGGGCACTGCTTTTTGAGCAGAATGACGGTATTAGATCTCAGCTTGATCGAATCCCTTCAATCGACAAACTACCCAAGGGCATGAAAAATGGAACGGAGCTATTTATCATTAAAGCCCTTATTGTACCCCTTCGAATCTTATTTATATATGATAAAAGATTGACTCATGTGCTGGTGTACAACCGGCAGAGACAGCCCCTTCCATGTTAATGTTTTGATAATCATTATCATTTTGTTTAATGTTTCGGTATTTTCGTTGAACACTGAAACCATTATCGAGATGAAACAATCTATCCTTTCTTCCTTCTTACTGCTTCTCTGCCTTCAATCTTTTACGCTTATCGGACAGGATTTCCAGGGACAGGCCACCTACTTTTCAAAGTCAAAACTCGAATTGGGTTCCTGGGGTGCCCGAATGAGTGAAGCCCAAAAAAAACAGATTCAGATGCGTCTGAAGAATCGTCTGGAAAAAACCTATATCCTCACTTTCAATCGAAACGAATCCCATTTTGACGAACGTGATAAACTCGACGCCATCTCAGGCGCCACGGACTCATGGGGTCAGAATTTTTCACCTGGGGAGCAATACAAGAATATCTCTGAAGGTCGGATTGTTCAAAGTCAGGAGTTTTATGGCAAGCTTTTTCTCGTTAAGGACGATCTTCCTGCAATAGCTTGGAAGATGGGAAAAGAGACCAAAAAAATCGGTGAATACCTGTGTATCAAGGCAACCGCCCAGGTACCTACGGACCAACTCACCTGGTACGATTTCTCATGGAGTGAGTTGAGAAACAGGGAACGTAACACGGATGACGAATTACCGGAAGAACAGACAGACCTGACCGAAGTGGAGGCGTGGTATACTCCGCAAATTCCCGTAGGACATGGGCCTGGAGAATATTGGGGCCTGCCCGGTCTGATCATGGAGGTCAGTGCTGGAAACACCATCATGCTGTGTTCCAAAATAGTGATGAATCCCAAGGATAAAATGATCATCGAAGCCCCCGACAGAGGCAAAGAGATCACAAAAACCGCTTACAAGGAGACCATCACAGAAAAAATGAAGGAAATGAGAGATAACCGCGGTAGAAGAAGAAGTAGGTAAATCCCGACGCTGCCCATACCTCACATTCAACTGACTCCCCCTGCATGAAACACCACATTTGTATTGTCTTCTTACTCCTTGTTCAGGTGTCACTGGCACAGGTTCAATTCGAAGGTGTGGTTCGAGACTCGCTCAATGAGCCGTTGTATCTCGCTAATGTGATCGCCCTGGACACAGAGACTAATGAGCTCGCGTCCTATGCAATAACGAATGAGCAAGGGCGGTTTAAATTAGACCTCGGTAAAAACCGTTCTTTCGAAATTCAGATCAGCTATGTCGGTATGAAAACCCTGAAAGAGGTATTTCAAACGGCAGATCAAGATATCACTCAGGACTTTACCCTGGCTTTGGAAAACGCCCTGGACGCTGTGGAAGTAGTCTCAGAGATCCCAGTATCGGTCGTTGGGGATACGGTGGTATATGATGCGGATGCTTTTCAGAATGGAACGGAACGCAAATTGGAAGATGTGCTGGAAAAACTTCCCGGGGTAGAGATCAATGAAGATGGGCAGGTGGAAGTAGAAGGGAAAGTAGTCAATAAGATCATGGTGAATGGAAAGGATTTCTTTGACGGTGATACGAAGCTGGCCACCAAGAATATCCCTTCGAAGGCTGTAGATAAAATACAAGTCCTGCGGAATTATGCGGAGGTCGGACAGTTGAGAAGCGTGGCCAACAATCAGGACAACGTGGCCATGAACATCAAACTCAAGGAGGGTAAAGAGAATTTTTGGTTCGGCAATGTGACAGCCGGGGGCGGAGCTGCACCGGACAACGAACTCTATCTGCTGCAACCCAAATTATTTTACTACAGTCCTAAATACAGCCTGAATTTCATCGGCGATCTGAACAATACAGGAGAGGTAGCTCTGACACGAAGAGATATCCGTAATTTCGGAGGTGGATTCCGATCTCCCAGTCGCGCGAGTGGCACAGATCTCAATCTGGGGGATAACGGACTTAATTTCCTCACTACACAGAATAATGCCCTGGAAATTGAGAACAAGCTGGCTTCGGGCAACTTCAGTTATTCTCCCACTGCATCACTCGATCTCAGCGGATTTCTGATTTATAATAGCAGTCGGATCCTTTCCAGGGAAACGAGTTTCATCCGATATACAGATCCCGATCTGGGTATTCCTGACGAGGCTATTCAACAATCTAGCAGGGAACGTTCCAACCAGGGGCTGCTTAAGCTCAGCGCATCCTTTCAACCAAACCTCAACAATCAGCTGGATTACGACGTTTTGGGACGAATCTCCAATGACCGTCAAAATCAAACCGTGTTGTCCTCCGTTGTTGGAAGCACGGTACAGGGAGACCGGGTAAATCCCTTTAGTGTCAATCAGAACCTGAACTATTACTACACCCTGGATGAGAACAACATTTTCGCCCTGGAGGCCCAACATCTGATCAGAGATGAAGACCCTTTTTACAATGCTGTTTTGACGAACGATCCCAATGGTGCAGACGCTTTCGACAATACAGCAGAGGCTTTGGGTTTAGATACCTCCCAGAACGCATACGATATCAACCAGGAACGCCGAATCAAATCCAATCAACTCGATGCCAAGCTGGATTACTATCATATCCTGAATGCACAGAGCAATCTGAATTTCACTTTAGGCACCATCCTGAGTCGGCAGGAATTCAATTCGGATATTTTTCAATTCTTGGAAGATGGGACTCAGGTAGACCCCATTCCCACCTTCAATGATGGTCTTGCAGCCAATGATACAGAATATAATTTCAGCGATATCTATCTGGGCGTCCACTACCGATTGAAGACCGGTAAATTCACCATCACTCCCGGGTTTTCCGTACACGCATACGGCAATAAGAACACACAGTTCGGTGAACTTTTTAAAGATAACTTCTTTAGGTTCCTCCCGGATTTTGAAACCAGGATCCAGTTCAAGAAAAGTGAGGCGCTGACCCTGAGATACGATATGCGCAACCAGTTTACCGATGTAACCCGATTGGCAAGAGGACTGGTGCTGAATAATTTCAACAGTCTGCAATTCGGCGAACCCGACCTTCAAAATGCCCTGTCCCACAATGTGAGCCTGTTCTACAGCAGTTTTAATCTGTTCAACTACACCAATGTATTTGCGCGAGCGGCCTATACGAGCAATATAGACCAGATCCGGAGCCTGACGAATTTTGAAAGTGTCATCCGTACCAGCACCTTTTTTAATTCCAATTTTGCCGACGAAAATGTCAATGTATTTGGAAGGGTGCAGCGTACTTTTGGTAAGATCAGGGCCTCTTTGAATGCCAGCTTCAATTACAGCAAAATCAATCAATTCATCCAGGGGCAGCAATCGCTGAATGAAGGCTTTACACAGACCTACACTCCGGAATTGCGTACCAATTATAAAATTGCACCCAATGTGAGCCTGAGATATCGTTACAGTGTCACGAATAATAACCAGGGAGGTGGCAAGACCACCTTTGTCACCAATGCTCCTTCGGTTGAATTCGATGCATACATCTGGAAATCGGTCACCTTTCGTACTAACTACACCTACACGAATCAAGATCTCGGTAAGGGACGGTCGCAGTCCTTTCAAAACTGGGATGCCACCCTTTCTTACAGAAAAGACAGAGATGCCAAATGGGAATATGAAATAAGGGCCACCAACCTTTTGGATATTGATTCACAGGTAAGAAACAGCGCCAATAATGTCTCGGCGTTTTCTTCAGAAACCTTTATTCAACCTCGTTTTATCACCTTCCGTTTCATTTATTCATTGTAAGCATACGACAGAGAAAGTCATTCATATCCTTAAGGCTGACGCATGATTTTCTCCAGAGCCTTACCCTTGGCCAGCTCGTCCACCAACTTATCCAGATACCGTACTTGCTGCGTGAGCGGATTTTGGATCTCCTCCACCCGATATCCGCAGATTACGCCTTTGATTTCCTTGGCATTTGGATTCAGGGTGGCCTGTTCAAAGAATTGTCGGAATGTCGCTTTGTCCTCAATCAATCCTGCTAGTTTTGATTTGTCAAAGCCGGTAAGCCATTTGATCACTACATGTAATTCTTCCTCTGTCCTCCCCTTTTTCTCCACCTTGGCCACGTAATGCGGATAAACCGAGGCAAAAGACATTTTCGCAATTCGTTCATCATGGTGGGATGTGTCTTTCATGTGGATTTTTTTTGGTCTAAGCATTAAGGTATTAAATTCTGAGGATATGTACCTGCGATGCCTTCTCCTGGTCCACCTTCATATCACAGATACGGAACTATTCCGCATGCAGAGGCCTGTGTATACGGGATTTTCTGCCTCCAGATCAGGCTATTCGAAATTTTAATGATAGTTTTGCAAGAAACCCAAGTTAACTATCGAAAAAGCCGCGCTTACCCTAGAAGGACTCCTTCAACTGAATTTCAATACCATTATCTGGATCGCCGCCCCCATCATGTTCTCACTGGTGGCCCTGGAATATTACTTGTCCTACAAAGGGCAGAAAGAATTGTATCACGGGAAGGATTTTCTCGCCTCATCAGCCATTGGCTTTGGTAATCTGTTCGTCAATGCCCTTACCAAAGTGGGGATTTTCTACTTTGTGGTCATCTGCTACAACCTCACCCCCTGGACGATACCACACACCTGGTGGTCTTATATCGCCTGCTTTTTCGCCCTGGATTTCGTCAGGTACTGGTCGCACCGCATCTCCCATATGCAGCGTTTCTGGTGGTCTACCCACGTGGTTCACCACAGTTCCAAATACTACAATTTTTCCACCTCCTTCAGGCTTTCCTGGGTACAGAACCTGAAGCTTGTCTTTTTTATCCCGGTCTTTATGCTCAGTTTTGACCCCATTGTCTTCATCATTGTGCATCAGACCGAGATCCTGTATCAATTCTGGATACATACCGAGCTGATCCGCAAATTACCTGCCCCTATAGAATATATTTTCGTGACCCCTTCCCACCACAGGGTGCACCACGCCACCAATGAAGATTATATCGATAAGAATTTTGGCTCCACCCTGATCATATGGGACCGCATGTTCGGTACCTTTCAGGAAGAAAAGGAGCAGGCCGTGTACGGGATCACAAAGCCTGTAGATTCTTACAACCCTGTCTACCTGGTATTCCACGCCTGGGGTGATCTCCTCCAGGACATCTGGAAACGCCCTCTTAAAGCATGGACCATCCTTTTTGGTAGTCCGACCGAATGGGAGCGCAAACAGGTTCAAAAGGCAAAAGCCAAAAAGCCCCTGCCCGTGCAGCGGGAAGAATTTGCAGACTCCTCAGCTTAGGACAGAGATAGCGTCTTAACTGAATCTTTATTAAACCCATAAAAAAAAGCCAGACATCCAACCGGATATCTGGCTTTTTGTATACTCAATGTATTTATACTTATTTGATTTCGACGAGTTTCAGATCAAAGGTCAGGTCCTGTCCTGCAAGAGGATGGTTGGCATCTACGACAATGTGTTCTTCCGCCACTTCGGAAACCCGAAGTTGTTGTTCAGAACCATCGGGGCGGGTAGCCACCAGTCCCATACCGATCTCCGGTTTGATCTGCTCTGGCAATTCATTTTTCTGTATCTTCTGAAAGAGCTCTTTACGGACATCTCCGTAGGCCTCCTCTTTGGGAATGGTGATAGTCTTTTCCTGATCCACCTCCATATCGATCAGCCCCTTCTCAAAACCTGGTATCAGGGCACCCTGACCTAGGGTTACCTCAAGAGGTTCCCTCTCGAGAGAACTGTCAAATACCTGTCCGTCATTCAATTTTCCTGTGTAATGTACCCTGATGGTATCATTAGCTTTTACTTTTCCCATGTTTACTTTTGTATGATTTACTTTCTAAAACGGCAAAGGTACTAAGACCAAAATGATTGGACGAATGTTCAGAGTCTTTATCCCAAATGGGAGGGCCACTCTTATCGATAGTTCGAAGCAAGAACGAAAGATTGCCAGCTGCCTTAATTCGCGAATAATCGATCCACTATGACCTCAGCTGCCATTTTACTTCCTTTCAGGGATGGATGAAACCCATCGGGGCCATACAGATCCAGGTCCCCGGAATCTTCCAGATAAGCCTTCCAGACCTCACCTACAGGAAGTAATATGGCCTCGTTAACCTCCGCTGCCTCCCTGTAATTGTCTATGACCCCCTCGAAGGTGCGATAATGATCCAAAGACGGCCATACCATAAAAAAACAGAGTTTTATTGCATTATTTCCGCATAATTCTCGGTATTTCCTGCCGTATTCAATTAGCATTTTTCTCCCATCCGCCTGTGAAGAGGGGCCTTGTTGAATGATGACAAAATGGTATTTCCCCGTTTTTATCAGGGTCTGTACTTTACCTTCATCCCAATGGTCTTCAATGGCGTAGTTGGGATAGGCGATCATTTCTACCTCGAGAATAATTCCTTTTTGGGCAGCTGTATTTCTAACCAATTCAGGTAGGTTATTGGTATAGGTCAGGCTATTACCCACAAAGAGGATCCTGGCATCCACATGATCTCCGAGGGAAGCATGCAGACTATTCTCCTGACCTGCTGTGCCGACACAGAACAAGAAACACAACATCATCGGAGCTATACTGCTGCGCAATAGACCAGACCTGGCATATGACCGATAGGCCCTGAGGCATTGTCCGATAAATAACATATCATTAAATAATCACGGTGAACCCTTACAGGCGGTCCACTTTTTTTCGTTGGAACCTACTCCGATTTATGGACTTCCAGTTCGATCTCGATCATGAACTCGGGAAGGGCTAATTCCTTAACTCCCAGCCAGGAGCCCGTGGGAAAGTTTTCCTTGTAGATCTCGGCCCGGTACGCCCCATTCTCAAGAAGCAGAGGCATATGGGTCGTGAAGATATTCTCCACGACCACATCATCAAATGTACATCCGTAATGCTCCAGGATCTTTCCCAGGTCTGAATAGCAATTCTTCATCTGCTGGGCAAAATCGCCCACCGCAGTGGGGTTGCCTTCCTCGTCCATGCTCACTGCACCGGAGACCTTGATGCTGTTGCCAATCTTTACGGCATGGGAATAGCCATAGGCCTGTTCCACAGCAGGCCGGAGGAGGAAATATTCAGGTTCGTCTGCCGTAATGACCACTTCTTTGATCGTTTCTACAGCTTCTGCCTTTTTTTCGGATTCGCAACTCTGGAAGACAAGTGCGGTAAGAACACATAAAGTAAACACCAAATGTTTCCTATCGATTTTGACAAGGTTTTTCATTTTTTGGTTATATAGTGCCTACTTGGATCGGGCTTCAGCTTTCCCGTACATGCCGTGGTACTCATTACAAATCATCTGTTCCCCCGGCTATTATTCTACTACAGATAAAGATACATGCAGACAATCAGGGAATTCAAAGCTTTTTAAGGGAGGTTTAAATTAGAGTTATTCATAATCAGGGATATTTCTGCCCAGGATAAAATCGCGTTCCCCTACCCAGAGACCGCCTTCCCTGTGCAGCTTTAGGATACCATCACTTCCTCCCCTGGGTCTGTGAGGACGAGTCTCCTTTATTGTGAGCAGGGAATCGCCTTCAAAGTGATAGCTCCCCAGCCAGTAATACTTTCCATCAGGCTCAAGAATGGTAGGGTGTATATGTGCAGGCTCAGTCCTGTCTGGATAGACACCAGGTTTGATCGTATAAAAGGCGTATTCCCCTTCCCCGTTTGTTCTTACCCATCCCCGGTTATATCCATGTCTCCTCCCCCATCCCTTTTCATTTTTTCGGGGAGTGTACACGCCATTTTGGTCTGTATGGTAGACATACAGGATCACATTGGGGGCCGGGGTCTTCCCGTCGGCCTCATAGATAGTTCCCGTCACTTTGATCTGCTGCCCTCCTGAATGGAAGTCAGGAAGCGTATCTGTAGCTGTCAGTTTTCTGTCTCCGTATTCGAAGACTGCCTCGCAACCTTCACAGGGCCCACCGACCAACCTGGGCGTGTATTGGCCAGAGGAACGCTGACAAGAGAGGATGGAACAACCACAAATAATTAATCCCAAAAAAATGAGTTTGCCTACCCTCATAGTCTTATGAAGATACTAATTTTCCCGACGTCACCCTGAATGAGAACTCTTTTAGATCAGCTGTGGAAAGTATTCAGTCGATTTCTCTCAGGAGGTTGCCGATATCAAGTGGTTTGGTATACATATCCAGGGAACCGTCCTGTCTTTTTGGCCATTCCTCCTCGGGCCTGTCCCAATATAGTTCTACGCCATTACCGTCTGGATCGTCCAGATACAATGCCTCCGAGACGCCGTGATCTGAAGCGCCGGTGAGGGGATAATCAGCTTCCCTAAGTCTTTGCAAGATGGATGCGAGGTCTTTTCGGGTCGGGTACAGGATGGCCGTGTGAAACAAACCTGCCGCATTCTTTGGAGACGGCCCGGCCCCTTTACTGAACCAGGTATTGAGTCCGATATGATGGTGATACCCACCCGCAGAAATAAAGGCGGCATCTTCCCCATAGGTCGTTGTAACTTCAAAGCCAAGGAGGCCGCAATAGAAGTCGAGGGAACTTTGCAGGTCAGACACTTTCAGGTGGACGTGTCCGATCCTTGTATTTGGCGGCAGAGAGTATTCTTTATTTCCCATATAATTATAAGAACGGTTTTATAGTTCTCTTACCCAACTTAGCTATTCTACTTTCATTATACAAGCTCCGAAGCTTATCCTTGAAGGTGCTATCTAACTTGTCATTTATAAATTTCTATGGCTGATCTCTGGACAGGAAATCCGTATTAAACAAAAAGCCTCCGAAGCTATCTAAACAAAGCCCTACCATGGTATTTGCAAGTCCTTTACTTCTTCCTGGTAAAATGCCTCGAGATCCTTTAGGAGGTCCTCAGGCATGGGGTTAGACAAGCTTTTAAGATTTTTTTTCAGGTGATCTCCATCGGTAATCCCAGGGATGACTGTTGAAATAGTATCATAGGCAAGGCAGAACGAAAGGGCTGCAGAAACCAGATCCAATCTATCCCCCAGTATGGTCTTCAATCTATCCACCAGCTTTGCCCTGGTCCGAATATCATCTTTGGTCCATCGGGATCGGATTCCCTCGAACCTGCTGTTTTCATTGTATTTTCCAGATAACCACCCAGAATCCATAGGGATCTTTGCGATTAAACCTACTTGCTTTTCTCTGACCAAATCAAACGCTTCCGCCACATTTTGATGCAGGATATTGAAAAAAGCTTCTATGACCTCAGATCCTGTGGTTTCCATCAGCAATATCATCTCCCTGGCCGAATCCACAGAGGCCCCATAGGCCCGGATCATGCCTTCTTCCTTCAGTTTCTCCAGAATCTCGTAATGATCATTTTTGTTGCCATTGAGATATTCAAAAGGCGGGCTGTGAAAGATGAAAGAGTCCACATAATCCGTTCCAAGCCTTCTCAAACTACCTTCCAGGGACTCGCGAATATTTTCCGCATCGTGGTTGATCTTCCCCTTGGATGTATGTCCGAATTTTGTATTTATAACCACCTTGCTTCGTTCCTTTCCTCTCAGTGCCCTGCCAAGCCTTATCTCACTGGTGCCATGTCCGTAATTAGGGGCTGTGTCAAAAAAATTGATTCCCATATCCAGGGCCTGGTGCACTAGATCGACAGATTTCTTCTCACTGATGCTCTTCCAATCGGACGAGGCTCCTAATTGCCAGGTACCCATACCTAATTCAGAAACCTTAGGAATTCCTTTGATCAATTGATTATACCTCATCGTGATCTTTATTGGCTACGACCTCCTAATCCTTGTGTGTGGCCCGTTCTAATTTATCATTAATGGTCTTCCCCAGGTTTTTGTCGGGCAGACGTTCGGCAATGATAAGATCCAGTCCGAGTCCGTCCAGCCGGTGCATGGCCGCGTATAGATTCTTTGCCGCCTCATCCAGATCCCCTGATGGGGAAAGCACCTCCTGATGGGCTACCTCCAATTTGTTCCTATCTCTGAAAAGAAGCAATCCTATCTTTTTTCCACTCTGTTCCCGGACCTCCCTGTTGACATCCTCGGTAAGCAAGGTCTCCGTAGTAGGGGCATAATGTCTTAAAAGCATGCCAGGGGCTTGAGGAGCTTGGTCTTCATTTTTGGATTGTATGCTCACATTCCCCACTGCTTCCTGTATCGCTTCAATGGAAAGGGAGCCCAACCTGTAAACAATCGGTTTTCCGTTCTCAAAACCAACGATGGTCGACTCGATCCCCTTGCGGCAATCTCCCCCATCGAGGATCACCTTGAGTTGCTCTCCGAAATACCGCTCCACATGGGCAGCGGTAGTCGGACTGATAGATCCAAAGGGATTGGCGCTGGGGGCAGCCAGTGGAAAATCGAGTTTACCCAGTAGTTCTAATGTCAGGGGGTGGTCCGGCACACGCACGGCCACCGTGTCCTTGCCGGAAGTGACAGCATCCGGGATCCGAGCGTGCTTTTTCAAAACGAGGGTCAGCGGACCGGGCCAGAAAACATCGGCCAGTTGTCTGGCTTTTTCCGGGATTTCCCGGGCGACCTCAGGCAAAGAAGCTGCCGTTTTGATATGTACTATCAGGGGATTGTACCTGGGCCGCTTCTTGGTCGAGAAGATCTTCTCGACCGCCTGCTTATTCAGGGCGTTTCCAGCAAGACCGTATACCGTTTCCGTCGGCAGGGCAATGATCCCGCCTGATTCCAGTTCAACGCGGGCTTTTTTTATATCCCTTGTGATCATAGCTTCTAATGACAATTAGACGGGACCAAGTTAGTGATTATAGCCAATGATGTTCAATATTATTCCTACATAACCCTGTTTGATGAATGCGGTTTGTATTTGACGGAATCTCACATCCATCAATCATAAACCGATGCCGCGGCTGTCTTCCGATGGGCTTCCAGATCGGCCTTTACGCTCTCTAACTTCATTCCTATGGTCATCAGGGCAACCTTGCCCAGGGGCAGTCGAAGTCGGGGTTGTCCGTTCCGAACAACCCCGATAATAGCTTTTGCTGCCTTGTAGGGGTCCCCCTCCTGTTTCCCGTCCACCGCCTTTAGTTTAGAGCGGAAAGCGCCGGCCGTCTCAGAGTAATCTTCCAGTACCCTTTCCGCCATCCCTAATCCCTTTCCGGCAAAGGAGGTTCGGAAAGGGCCAGGTTCAACCAGGGTGACTTGAATACCCAGGGGGCCAACCTCCTGAGCCAGGGCCTCGCTGAATCCCTCCAGGGCGAACTTGCTGGCATTGTAAATTCCAAACCCGGCAAAAGCCTTGATACCCCCGTGGGATGAGATTTGAACAATGTGACCTTTCCTCTCTTTGCGCAGATATGGCAGAACCGCCTGAGTGAGTTTGAGGGTTCCGAAAAAGTTTATCTCGAAAACTCCCCTCACTTCTTCCAAAGATGTTTCTTCAACGGCTCCCACAAAGCCTACTCCGGCATTGTTCACAAGAACATCAATACTTCCGAATTCCTGCATTACGGCTGCCACCTGCGTTTCAATTTCTTTTTCCTTGCTTAGGTCCATAAGAATCCCCCTGGCCCGGCCCTGATACGTATTTTCAAATTCCGTGACCTGAACGGGGTCCCTAAAGGTACCGATGACAAAATCATCTTGTTCAATCACGCTCTCCGCGAGCGCTTTTCCCAATCCGCTGGATACACCAGTAATCAACCATCTTCTTTTCATGATGCAGTATTTAAAATTTGTCCTACCTGTTTTTTGAAATAATATCCCGTGATCACGAACAATGCAAGGGGCAAGAGCCATATGCCATTCCCTATGAAATCATGAGCAAGGTGAAAAAGAGCAATGTTAAAGATCACTGGAAGCAGCAAGAACCATCCGAGCAGACGTGTCCTGGGAATAACCAGAAGTATCCCTCCCAATATTTCCGCCATCCCGACGACAACGTAGAGGTACGATGAGAACATGGTACCCAAAAAAGCCTGGGCATCGGGGTCGGCAGGTGGTTCCACGGGAATAAATCCTAAGAATTTGTTCGATCCGAAAACCACCATGGACACGGCAAGGATCCAGGTTGCCGTTTTAAAAAGAGAATCTTTCATAATCAAATGTATTTGTAAGGTGAATAATAAGTACCCCACAAAATTGGGCAGATCTATCTGCCGTTCAAATGAACTGGATTATGAAATACTCTTGAAGTAGTTCAAGATTTAGAGCTGAGTCCCTTTCTGATCTTGGACATGAATTCCGGTGTCATTCCCAGGTAGGAGGCGATGATCTTTTGAGGTACCCGATGTACGATATCCGGATATCGCTCTACCATGGCGAGGTATCTTTCCTCTGCTGATAGACTCAGATTGCTAAGCGCGCGTTTTCTCGAAAAAGCGAAGGCGCGCTCTGTAGAGACCCTGAAATATTCGCTAAGGGAATGCATCTCTTTGCACAGCCCTTCAATATCCGCGTATTTCATCCGTAAGATCTTGGAATCCTCAAGTGCCTCCACATAGAGTGTAGCGGGTGTTTGGGTTATATAACTGTAAAAGTCGCTGACAAACCAGTCTTCGATAGCGATCTGCACCGTGTGTTCCTTACCTTCATTGTCCATAAAAAAAGACCTGAATGCCCCCTCTACAACATAATTGCGATACCCACATATATACCCCGGTTGGTCAATGAACTGCCGCTTCCTGATTTTGTCCTCGGAGACAATGGACAAAAGCCTCTCCTTCTCGAGGTTTGAAAGAACGACGTATCGTTCAATGTTGTTTACGAGCTTATTAAATGAATTCAAATTCTTTTTTTTCTGGCCATGGCCACGCCATTAATTTCAGTCCTAATATCGTGAAAATAGCAGCAATGAAGATCATTATTTCCTGCATCCCGAGATCCGGGTGACGCGTATTGATTCCTCCTAAATGTAAACATTACACGGGATAAAAGGCATATGTTCCTCTATCCACATGATCAGCACAGCCAAATTTACCAAGTACAAGAGAGCAGTTTTGAGTTGATCAAATCCCGCTTTATGTTTGCAACCCTAAAGGTTAAGAGCCTTGAATTCTCAAAACCAAAAGCATTCTGCAATGAGAAGGAAGATTTTATTTCTGCTACTGTTTCCGGCTGTCCTTTGCGGTCAGATCAACGAAAGTGATACCTTGAAGTTCAAGGCCGACCTTTCCCTGACCGGGTTTTGGCAAAGCGGAAATGTGGAGACCTTTATATTCCGCGCCAAATCGAATCTTAGTTTCAGACCCTGGGAGAAAGGTGTGTTCAAAACCAGAAACTCCTATATCTACCAGGAATTTGGGAGGGAAAAGGCCGATGAAGATATCCTGAGCCTCAATTTTTTGTATTTCAACCCGGAGAGAAAGGTCTATCCTTTTCTCCTCGGATTTGTCAGCACGAATTTCCGGAGAGAGATCGACCTCAGGCTATTGACCGGGGCTGGTGTTTCTTTTCAACTTCTGCAGAATAACAAAAACTGGCTCAAGTTTTCCCTTTCCAGTGAATATGAGCGAACTGATTTTTCACGGGCCGTTTTCAATAAATCATCCTATGACGGGGAGGCGACCCTTCGGACGGTGCGGGCAACCCTCTGGGTCAGTGGTAAATACTACTTATTCAAGGACAAACTCATCCTGAGTCACGAGAGCTATATCCAGCCCGCACTGGGAAAAAGCGATAATTACCGCTGGCAATCCGACCTGGGTCTGGAGCTACCTGTCTGGTCCTTCCTCAACCTGAAGCTCAATTACATCAATACGTTTGAGAGCGTGGTCATCTCAGGTCAGAGGCAGGACGACCAATTTCTTACCTTTGGCTTTACAGTAAAAACCTACTGAGCGGATCCCAGCATTTTCGCGTCCCATTTAGGCTGTTTCCTTCTAGTACATTCCAGTGTTCCGGGCTGCGCGTCAGGATCAAGCTCGGCCTGAGCGGAAAGGCAGAAGACCCCCATAAAGAACCCAATATCACGGACAATAGGTTTCAAAAAGGTCCGTTATTTTGTAGTTTCTCCACCCAGTTCAGTCAGAAAGCTGTCGATCGGTTCCCACAGTTCAATTTTGTTTCCCTCCGGATCCATGATATGCACGAATTTCCCATAGGGATATTCAGCGATCTCATCGACTACCGTTACCCCGTTTTTCCGTAGTTTCTCAACCAGGCCTTCCAGGTTGTGTACCCTGTAGTTGATCATAAACTCTTTTTGGGAAGGATTGAAGTAATCCGTACTATCGGGAAAGGCATCCCAGTTGAGGTAGTTGATCTCATCGGGCCGATGCGCATTGCGAAATTCAAAAGGGGCTCCGTTGGCACCTACAGCAAGGCCTAAGTTTTCCCCGTACCATTTCTTGGTGGCCTCTGGGTTTGCGGACTTAAAAAAAATGCCACCAATACCGGTGACCCTGGGTTCATTATTGCTCATAGGCATTTCATTTTCTGATGATTTATCAATTTCTTTTTCCTTTTTTTTGGCCTCGGTCTGACATCCCCAAATCAGAAGCGAAATGAGGGTTAACTTAAGTATCTTTTTCATGCTATTGGGTCGTTATCGCCCTCCGAAGGGCTCTCTTCCAGCAAAATACGATTTTATTTAATAAACAAATACGGAAGTTTGCAATTAACAGGGTTACTTTTCAACTCCTGTAGGCATCAGGAAGGAAAGAGCAGCGGGCCGAATTGAGATATTCGCTGGCAAATACCCGACAAACTCCCCGTCTGCTTCAATACCACAACCTTCCCCTTCCAGAAGAAGGGCAGCAGTAATTTGGTAGGTCACCTGGGGATGTTTTATCAATTTACCCTTCTTTAAGTTACCGATGTTCTTTATGTAATCCCACAGGCTTAAATCTCCAAAAATGGATATGTTCAATGATCCGTCTTCCAGAACAGCCTGGGGAGCAATGCAGATCCCGTTGCCAAAGAAACGGCCATTGGCCACGGCTATTTGCAATATTTTTCCCTTCCATTGCCAGGAGTTACTGCGCAGGGACACCTCCTTTTTCCTGTATTTTCTGAATCCCCTGAAAATGCCCTGGTAATAGTAAATAGCAGCACCGAAGACGGGTTCCGCCCGGGACATCAGCTGTACCACTTCCGCCCCCAGGCCCAGCCCGGCCACATTGATAAAATATCGGGTCTCACCGGAGGCAACCAGTTGGATCATCCCGACATCTATCTTTCGGGTAGATCCCTTACTAACCCATTTTTCCAGGTCATCGGGAGAAGAAGTAATCCCCGCTGTCCTGGCAAAATCATTGGCAGAGCCCAGGGGCAAAAGCCCTGCTGCCGGGCGGTCATTCGGAGGGATATTACTCAGGAGGAGGCCGTTGATTACTTCGTGAAGTGTCCCGTCTCCCCCTACAGCGATCACGAAATCGCATCCTTTTTCTGCCGCCAATCGTGCAAGCTCTGCAGCATGCCATTTTCTAAGGGTGAATTGAAATTCAGCCTGACCCGGAAAGCACGCTTCAAAATGAGACCTCAAAGCGGGAAGCCTTTTTTTCAGGCGATTGTTCTTGTTGTTGACGATGAAAATTATTTTCATGGCAGTCTTTTGTGCTCGGTTGACCAACCGCTAAAATCCACTAGGGCTCCAGTTCGTTTTTCCGGTACCTTCTCTCTATCCTGGTAGTGCCACGGCATCTTTGCCGCCTCGCACAAGCAACCAGATGGCAAAAGACATCTCTCCCAATACGCTAGGTATCGCCACGATCATCAGGAAAACAGAAGCATAGAAGTCGTAGTCAGAAATCAAAAAATGAGCGCATGTATCCAAAATATAGGCCAGTCCTGCCAATAAAAGCAGGAAAGAGATAAGACGTGGTATCCTGATAATCCTGCCCAGTAGGATCAGATGGATCCCAAAAAAGAAGAGTCCGATCAACCAGATCGTGTTAAAGACATCCACCTGATGCAGGACTTCTTCTGAAGTACCAACCTGCAGGACCTCCGGGAGGGCAAATACGGCTACCCCCATGATGGCTGCATGCATCATTCGGAACAGGGTGCTAAGGGTCGTCAAAATGTGGTTGCGATATAATTCGAAGAGGGCCCAGGCGACCACAACATCAAAAACCACTGTGATCAGGAAGGCCAGGATGCCGAACCGCACCATCATCGGGTTTTCCCGGGTCATCTCCAATGGGGATGCCAGTATTTCTTCGATCACAAAAAAATTGGCAAATATCGCTGCAAAAAAAATAACCAGGTAACTGCTTCCCCCAAGAAGGGCATAGGTCCTTAATTTCATCTCGTTCTTATCGATGGGATTCCAACAATTATATTCAAATGACAGGCTTCAGCCCTACCATCCGAATTTAGGGTAAGATAGGAAAAATGGATGAGCATAAACCTCTGGTCCCCGGTTTAAAAAAGGTGACTGCCAGCTTTATAAATCTAAAATCGCATTATTGCCATTGGTTGGTCCAAAGTGAATTATCGCTATCTTCGCGAGCTTTTTTTACTGAGACCATGTATCACGATCTGGAGCAATGGCTCGCCTGGATGGACGAGCTCTCCACCAAAGACTACGTCGTCATCGACGAGTTTGTCAGGCAGGATGTCTATTCTGAGATCCGGGGTAGTTTCCTGGAACACCTGTCTTCTTTTTCCAAAGCAGGCATCGGGGCCACCCATGAACAGGTGATCCGCCATGACATACGAGGTGATTATACCTACTGGCTGGACAGGGAACAGGATACAGACCTAAGCACTTTCTGGGCTCTTGTGGATGAGACTGTGCACATCTTTAACCGCTACTGTTACCTTAGCCTGTCCGGATATGAATTTCACTTTGCCAATTATCCCCCCGGGGCCAGGTACGACAAGCACGTAGACCAGTTCGACAACCGGGGAAATCGTATGATCACCGTGGTGCTGTACTTAAATGAAGGATGGTCTAAGGGAGACGGAGGGGAATTGGAAATGTTCCATAGGAATGGGGAAACGACCATAGTAGAACCCCTGGCAGCCCGTTGTGTGCTATTCAAAAGCGCGATAGTCCCCCATCAGGTGCTTGAATCCCATAAGAACAGATACAGCCTGACCGGATGGTTGCTCCATCAGCCGGTAGGGTTGGGCCAATTATTTGGATGAATTTCAAAGGAAGAAATTGACGGTAATCGATTGCAAGATCTCCTTTCTATCGATAGGAAAATTCGAATCCCTGTTTCGCTGAATTGACACATTCATCAGATATCATTTCAAAATAGCCACGATTGCTTCTGGGCAGATCATCGAAGTAAACTACATAGGAACCTTCGCTAATTATGGGATGTCTGGAAGTCGTTGGGTTAGCAGGGTTCTCATATTCGTAGGTATTTTCAAATCTATAGTTATCACCCTCCTTTTCCCTGTAAATGAGTCTGCCATTAATTATTACCGGATCACTATACAGTATGGTAAGCAGATATGAGCCGTCGTTGTTGAATTGAATTTGATAAACGACATCGTCAATGTCGGCACCTCTTGTGAAAAGCTCTGAACTTTCACATCTGTAGGAATTTGCTCTTTTAACCCTCCGGGCAAACCCATCAGAGAATAATAACTCGAGAGCAATTTGCTCATCAGTCCTCGTATCTACAATTTCCTCTTCGTTCGAACACATAGAGAGAAGGCAAATAGTAAGTATTCCCAGAAGTACTCTTTTCATAGCAAGAATTTTTATTTTTCCTAATTTAAGAAAGATGGAAAATTCTTACAATATACATCCTACACTTTTTGGATTAGTTTAACAATTGGACAAGCGTTGGACATTGACCTTAAATTAAGGTCTCTTATTAACCCACCGAATTATAAAATGCCAAATGGATTAATCCCTTTCAGGACTTCAAAGTGACGACGATTTTCCCATGGTGTTTGGCATCCCCGAATCGCTGCACCGCCTGCGTCAGATCCTCGAAGGGGTAAGGTCCATCGACCACACAGGTTATCTTCCCGTCCTGATATAATTTTTCGAAATAATCCAGGTCGCGGTTGGTCCTAATCATCACCATCTTCACGCGTTTGGCACTAAAGAGCCTTAGCAGGGGCTTTAAATAAAGCATCTGCAATAGCTTTGCGGAACGTCCTCCGACCGTCACGTACTTTCCATGAGGCTTCAGGGCTCGCAAGTAATGCCAGAGAGACCGATTGGTCCGGCAGTCCAGGATCAGGTCGTACCGCTCAGTCCTTTTGGTGAAATCCTCTTTTTTGTAATCGATCACAGCATCGTACCCCAGAGCTTTCATGGCTTCTAATTTCTCCCCAGTGTCTACTCCGGTCACCCGGACATTAAAAGTTTTGGCGATCTGCAGTGCAAAGGAGCCCATGCCTCCTCCCCCGCCGACAATGAGCAAATCCTGTCCATCCTTCAAGTGCCCGACGTCCCGCAAGCCCCCAATGGCGAGCATGCCGGCATGAGGTATACTGGCAGCTTCCTCAAAAGACATATCTTCCGGCATAAGCCTAAGTCCCTTCTCACCGATACATAAGAACTGAGCAAAACTACCGAATCCGTGCTCGGATATATCTCCGTAAACCCTATCTCCTTCTTTGAATATGGCAACCGCCTTTCCAACTTTATCTACGACTCCAGCGACCTCCATGCCGGGTATCCGCAACTTTTTGCGTGGCCTGAAAATACCGAATATAAGACGGTACTCCAAGGGTTTGCCAACAGTGATACACCAGTCATAATCGTTGATGGCGGTGGCCTGAACACGTATTCGGACCTCTGTGTCTTTGGGTTCAGGGAGCTCGACATCCTCCATGTGAAGGACCTCATCCGGGGGGCCGTATTTTTTTAAGGTATAGGCTTTCAACAGAACAGTATAAACCACACGAAAGTTACGACATTCCCTCGTGTTTGTGTTATTGATCTGAGGTCAACCCACAGATTCCAGGCGAATCGAGCCCATGCAGTGAGACCTGTTCAGGCTGCATCCATATTCCGGATCTTTTTCAGGGCCTCGGATTTGGAGTTCACATCGAGTTTGAGATAGATGTTCTGTATATGGAAATTTACCGTACTCGGGGTGACGAATAACTGCTCTGCGATCTCCTTGTAAGTGGCACCCCGGCTCAGGTGTTCTATGATCTGGTTTTCCCTTTCGGAAAAGAAATCATAAGTCTTCTTGCGATAGACAGAGATGACCTTTTTAGCCACGTCAACACTTAGGGCTGCCCCATCCTTTCGGATAGCATTAAGGGCCTGTCGTAGTTTTTTCTTGCCCACCGGCTTGGTCAGGTATCCTTCCGCCCCGAACTGGAAAGCCTTTGTGATCCGGTCGAAGTCGGTTTCCCGACTGATCACGATCACCGCAGGTGAGTTATCGGCCTTCTGAAATTCAGCCAGGCTCTCTATACCACATAGACCTGAAAATGATACCTCAGAGATCACAAGGTCAGGGCCAACCCTGCCGATATCTTCCAGGGCATCCTCCACCCTACGATAGAGACCGGCGAGCTTATAATCATCATAACTACTCAGGTAATAGCTGTACCTGTCGTGAGTTCTGGGATCATCATCTATCACAATGACTTTTAACTGAGTGCTGTTCATCTTCACAAATTTTAATTGTAGGAAATACTATGATTGCATACGGGCAGGGAAAATGCAGGACTTAAGTCGGTAAAGACCAAGTCCATTTTTTCCCATAACATCAGCTGAAAAAACCGGGTGTCAGTATTTTGAGACCGTACGTTCGGATCTCAATCACCTGGGATCTTCCAGCTGGTACGCACTTAGGGGTGCATGAAAGCGCTTTCCCGATGATGAGAGGGTGGATTCACAGGTCTCCTTGTGAAGACAACAGATCTTCTGCCTTTGGATAGGTGATCGGTCACCTGATCAAATTGCGGGTGAAAGGCACGAATGTTCCATTCGAAATAAGGGTAGGTAGAGTTCAGTTTCATAGGGTCAAGATTTGGGGTTGTATTTTTTTTTGGGAAAGAAAAATTACCAATTGCCCTTTTTTTGACCTAGGAAATGCAGTTTTTTTCGATAAAATGTAAGAAAAGTATGTATTTCATCGGAAAAATGCCACAAAAACCGACCTGGTGGTTTGTGAATTTCCCCTTTTAATCGAGGTATTCCCTATCTCAATTCAGGTACGTTATTCCCTGTTTCGAGTATTGAATCATTTCGAAATTGGGAGAGTATTTGGTGGCGATAAAAAGAAAAAATCGGTCAGATATGCATAATACAACCTTTTCTCCGGGTCATACCCTCGCCCGGCACCTTCGACGCGCTTTTGTAAAAGCTTGCATCCAGATGCCTGCCGTTCCAGGGGATAGGGAACTCTGGCGAGTAGCAGATGAACCCCATGATATCCGACCGATTGTCAACCATTTTCACATATGGTAGTTCCTTTTGTCTTCAGGACGAGTCACCCGGGCATTATTTCCCGAACGAATTCCTTCTACGGGTTTGATTGGCTGTTAAGTCAGTATTTCAGGCTTAGTCCTGATAGTAAATATTGGTATATACGCTGTTCGGGTCCATGGGAATCAAATCGGGGAAATCGTATTTACGATCCCTGGAAGCCGCATCCGTTTCCTTCTCTTTGACTGAGAATACCAGCTGCCGCGGCTGCTGATCGAGTCCGCCCCTGTTGGACATCACCAGTGCAAGACCTTCTTCTGCCTTAAGACTCAAGGCATAATCATCCTGCATGCTGTTAAAGGGTTCACCGAGGTTTACAGCCAGACCGACAGATCGGGTACCGACCTGCACGGCGAACAGGTCGAGTCCACCCATTCCTTTGCGCCCATCAGAGGCAAAAAAGAGGAGGTTCTCCCCTACCAGATTGGGAAACATTTCATCCTTTTTCGTGTTTACCTTCTGACCCAGATTCTTGGCAACACCCAGGCTGCCATCCCTGCGGATGTCGGCCACATAAATGTCGTATTTCCCAAAAGTGCCCGGCATGTTAGAGGAAAAGAACAGGCGTTGCCCGTCCGGGGAGATCGTCGGATGTAGGGCCGAAGCGTATTTGGGGCAGACACCGATCTCGGTCACATTCATCCACTGCCCATTTATGTTCTCGGCTCGATAGATCTTGTGAACAGGCTCTTTTTTGGAAAAGAGTCCGTATTCGGGTTTGATCAAAACGGCCTTGCTGAAATAGGCCACCCGTCCATCCGAAGACACAGCGATCGGAGGCTTAAACTTAGTGATGGGAGTCGATTGTTCTGAAGAGAGGTCCCGGGGATCAGCTTTTCCCACACCGGCCAGTTGGCGAAGTGCGTCCATAGAACGCTCCCACTGAACAGGATCCCGAAATGAAGGGCGTTGGGTTCTTTCTGAGGAGGCTAACCGATTGGCCCGACCCGGTCTTTCTGTCACCTGGTATTCCTGTTTTATATCAGTGTACCAGTCGGTTTGAGACACTGCCTTCTCGTAATCCGCGATCCCGGCCTTGTGCATGGCAATCCTGTAACGCTCCATGTAGCTATCCGACACGGCATCAGATCCACTTAGATCGATCAGTTTCTGATACCAGAAGGCCGCCGTAGCATACTTCTCGGCGAGAAAATTGGCATTGCCCAGATCTTCAAAGATCTCTTTTTCCGAGTAACCCAGGCGAGAGAGTTCCAAATAATCATCGATCCGCTTATCGGCCTCAATCTTTCTTTCGAGCTCCTTGGAAATAAAGGTGTTTTCCTGGGCCAGCACAGGGGAGCAAAGGAGCAGCATTAAAGTTGCCGGCGCAATTTGTAAACAGAGGGTAAAATTCTTCATAGGGTAAGATATTGGGGTTCATCAGGATAAATTTCTAAAGAGTGCCACCCATCCCATTATTAATTTTTCACAGGATTTGACGGGAAAATTTCGATGAACGGCCAGAAATCTTTGCCGCCGCTAACAATTTTTCACAGTTTCGCTGAAGTGCTATGTAAAATCGACCTAGGAATTGGAATAGAAAGGTCTTTCTCCAAGCAGCATTTTACAGGGTGTATTTTGACCGATAAAAAGCGTCTTTTGTCGACTGATATCCTATGGATCGATTCAGAATTGATCCGATTTTTTAAAAATTAGATTTGACTCATTCCGAGAGCCATTTCGGTCCTTTTACGATTCCTGCACTCATCGATCGATTGATATATACGATATTGACTGTGTTTGATCCCAAAGAAGGGAATCCGGGGCAAGCATGAAAAACCCGGTCCGAGCGAAGCCTGGTATGCGTCATTGCTTCAAAAGGGATTAGCTACGCTGATCCCAAGCGGGGAGACCTACAAAGAAAAGCATCCCTTACGGGCTGCTGTTTTTATTCCCTTTCGCCTTTATGAAGCGAGCTTCAAAGGCTTCAGGGAATAAAAAAAGCTTCACAGATTGTGAAGCTTTTCTTTGCGGAGGAAGAGGGATTCGAACCCCCGGAGGTGTGACCCTCAAC
>CBDTYM010000002.1:0-74397 GCA_965364605.1 uncultured Muriicola sp. | reverse complement strand
CCTTCCCGGACTACCACATCATCAACACGGGTTTTGGAGGTTCCGAAAGTTCGGACCTCTTGCATTATTTAGAACCTCTTGTCCTGGATTTCCGACCCGAAATGGTGTTTATATACGAAGGGGATAATGACCTCAGCTATCGTAAGAGTCCGTCAAGGATCCTCCGGACCACCCGTAAGATCATAAACAGGATACAGGTAGAATTCCCACACACAGAGGTCGTCCTTATTTCTGCGAAACCCAGTCCTGAGCGGTGGAATCTCAAGAGGCGTTTCCGTCGATTAAACCGCAAATTCAAAAGGCTGGCCGAGAGGAGATCCCTGGTAAATTACGCCGATATTTGGGAAGTAATGCTTGTGAAAGACAGGGTTGACGAGAGCTTATTTACAGAAGACGGACTACACATGAACGAAAAAGGATATGCACTTTGGTACGAAGTGCTCAAAACATACTTAAACTAAACCGTATGAAACTGACAAAAAACACATTTTGGAATGGATTGATGATCATTTGTGTGATCGCACTTAGCTCCTGTGCCAGTAAGGAAGAGAATATTCCCATGCCCTCTCTGGACCTGGGAAATGAGAACCTGATTCCCATCCCGAATTCTGTGGTTCCTGGGAACAGCAGCTTCCGACTGGACCAATTCACCAGGATCATCACCGAAGGGGAAGATAAGCGTCTGGGAGAGGTTGGTTCTTTTCTGGCAGAAAAGATCGATGAGCAGACGGGGCTCAGACTTTCACTAAATCCCGCAGAGGGGAATGAATCCGATCCGGTGATTTACCTGCGGCAGCTATCAGATGCATCCTGGAATAATCAGGAGGCCTATCGGATGTCGATCAGGGAAGACTCTCTCATCCTGGAGGTCCCAACCGCGGAAGCTGCCTTCAGAGGGGTACAGACCATACGCCAGCTGATACCACAGATCTCCAACGACACCCTGGCTGCACATCCCATCTGGCCCCTGCCCTCAGGAACCATTGAGGACTATCCCAATTTCGGTTATAGGGGCTCCATGCTCGATGTGGCAAGACATTTCTTCAGTGTTGAAGATGTCAAGAAATACATAGAACTCTTGGCCTATTACAAGATCAACGTACTTCACCTTCACCTGACCGATGACCAGGGATGGCGTATTGAGATCAAGGCCTGGCCGAAACTGACCGAGGTCGGGGGTAGTACTGAGGTCGGGGGTGAAGCCGGGGGCTTTTTCACTCAGGATGACTACAAGGAGATCGTCGCCTTTGCTGAAGACCACTTCATGACCATCGTACCTGAAATAGACATGCCCGGGCATACCAATGCTGCCTCGGTATCCTACCCCTTTCTCGATGGCACGGGCAAACCTCTGAAGTTGTACGAAGGCACACGGGTGGGCTTTAGCACCTTCGATACCCGCAAGGACACGGTATATTCCTTTATCGATGATGTCGTCAGGGAGCTTTCGGCCATTACCCCCGGGCCTTATTTCCATATTGGAGGGGACGAGAGCCATTCCACAAAAAAGGACGACTATATCTATTTTGTCAACAAAGTACAGGAGATCGTTCGCAAACACGGCAAGACCATGATAGGGTGGGATGAGATCGCCCAGGCAGACGTGGATACCTCTTCTATTGCCCATTTTTGGGCCAGTGAAGAAAATGCCATCACCGCCATTGAAAAAGGTATGAAAGTCCTCCTGTCCCCGGCCAAAAAAGCGTACCTGGATATGCAGTACGATACCCTTTCGAAATTCGGGCTTCACTGGGCCGCCTACATCCCGGTAGACACCGCTTATGTATGGGATCCGGACACCTATGTACCCCAGATACCCAAAGACCGTATCCTTGGAGTGGAAGCACCCCTCTGGTCCGAGACCATCAGCAACATTGAGGAGCTGGAATACCTAGCATTCCCGAGGATGATCGGCTATGCGGAACTCAGCTGGAGCCTGGAGGAAAATCGGGACTGGGAAGATTTCAGGGTCAGGCTCGCGAACCAGACTCCCTATCTTGAACGCATGAAGGTGGCGTATTATCCCTCACCGAGAATCGACTGGGTACAACCTGTTCAAAAAACGAGAGATATTCAAAAAGACTGACCATTTTGCGCAGTACAAACACTAAACGAGAAACCATGACCAAACGTATTTTCTTCTTGTTCTGTCTGATCGCCTTGCAATCGGGCATCAGTCAGAGCGATAACGACACCCTACCCAAAGCAGAGATCTTCACCAGTATGCAGAGTGTGAATATAGATGGCCGGACGATTTACCTCACCGCCCGGGCAGGGACTTTTGAAGTGAGAGATGAAAAAAACAAACCCATTGCCCTGATGGGGCACACCTTCTACACCAAAGGAGACAAAAGGGAATCGGCCACTCGACGTAGGCCCATCGTGTTTGCCTACAATGGCGGACCCGGATCTTCTTCTTACTGGTTGCATATGGGTATCCTGGGTCCGAAGCGCATCGTGGTTAACGATCCAGAATATACGCCTGCTGCCCCCTACCAGGTCGTCAACAACAATTTTTCCATCCTGGACGTGGCAGACCTGGTCATGATCGATCCTGTGGGTACGGGTCTCAGTGTTCCGGTTGGAAAGTCGGAGTTCAAGGATTTCTGGGGAGTCGACCAGGACATCAGGAGCCTTTCTCTTTTCATCCGGCAATTCCTGATAGAGCACGACCGTATGAACAGTCCAAAGTACCTCCTCGGCGAAAGTTACGGCACCTTTCGCAATGCCGGGCTGATGAACCGCCTGCTCAAGGATGGGATCGCACTCAATGGAGTAATCATGGTTTCGGCGGTATTCGACCTGCGGACCCTGCTTTTTCCTCCTGACGATGACCTGCCCTACATCGTGCATTTTCCTACCTATGCGGCAACCGCCTGGTATCACGATATGGTCGAAGACAAGCCAGAAGATATCTATGCCTATTTGGAGGAGGTCAGGAAATTCACGGAGGAAGAATATACCCCGGCCCTATTCCGGGGTGACCAGCTCACTCCGACAGAAAAAGAAGCGATGGCATCGAAACTGGCCAGGTATACGGGTACTGATCCGGACTATTGGGTAAAGGCAGACCTCCGGGTGACCAACGGGGAATTCTTTGCGGAATTCCTGAGAGACAAGGGAGAGATCGTTGGCCGGTTGGATTCGCGTTTTACAGGAATCAATCAGGACCTACTGGCCCAGGAAGGCAACCACGACCCCCAGAGTTCAGCTATCTCACCTGCCTATACCGCGGGATTCCTCGATTATCTCCACCGGGACTTGAAAGTAGACAAATCACTGCACTACGCAACCTCTGCCTACGAGCGGGAAGGCTTTAAATGGGATTGGAAACACGAGGGCAACGATCGGTGGGGAGCCCAGGCAGCGATCAATACGGGAATAGATATGGCAGAAGCCATGTCGCGGGATCCGAATGTAAAGGTGCTCATACTCAACGGAATCTATGACATAGCGACGGTCTTCTACGGGGTGGAACACAGTATCAACCACCTTGGGCTGACACCGGAGATCAAGGACAATATCTCAATGAAGTATTACGAGGCAGGTCATATGATGTACACCCATCCCCCTTCTATGGCGCAATTCAAAAAAGATGTCTCGGAATTTATTCGGGAAACTTCCCGCAGATGACCGGTATGGGATTTAGGCCTCCCCGGATTCTTCCTCAAAGTCGGTGATCCCGTGCTGATGTAACAGGTTATACCACTGGATCACTTTTTTGATATCGCTGGGGTATACCCTATCCTCATCGTAATTCGGGACCACGTCAAAAAAGTACTCCTCCAGTTTGAGTTTGTCCTCTTTATGTCCGACAGCCGTTTTACCCCCATTTTCCTTCTCCTTGATCTTCTGAAAGACGGTTCGAAGGGGTAATTCCTCCTCCAGGGTAAAAATCGCAATTTCAGATAACACGCTTACGTTATTACTGATCCCCACGGTCACTTTCTTCCCGTCCAGGAGGGATTCGGCTACAAAACCCGATCGGGTTTGGGTCAGCAATCTATAGAGGCCCGGTTTTCCACCGATAGATAAGATTTTATCCAAACTCATACACTTCTGATAAATTAGTGGACAAAGATGAAAAAATTGCCCGAAAACATCGCCCTAGCGCCCTTTTTTTAACAAGGGGAAACGCATTTTATAATCTACCTGTATCTTGCCTTTGGAGATGTTGGTAAGCCTACCCTTCAACAGTCTTTTCTTTAAGCTTGACACTTTGTCCGTAAAGAGAACACCCTCAATATGATCGTATTCATGTTGGATCACCCTGGCCAGGAGGCCATCGAAGGTAGCAGTGTGTTCCTTAAAATTCTCGTCCTGGTAACGGAGGGTGATCGTATCCTTTCGGGTAATGTCCTCCCTTATATCCGGAATGCTCAGACACCCTTCGTTAAAGGCCCAGGGTGTACCTGTTTCC
Source organism: uncultured Muriicola sp. (assembly GCA_965364605.1). Lineage (GTDB taxonomy): Bacteria > Bacteroidota > Bacteroidia > Flavobacteriales > Flavobacteriaceae > Muriicola. Next base: position 69,977 of record CBDTYM010000002.1, on the reverse strand, counting down.
TCAACCATTCTGGCGTTGATAAATACCTTTTTAAATCCTTCCAGTTGTTTGCGGTCTGACTCACTGAGCTCTTCATCCTCGGCAAAGGGTGAGGTATCTACCAGAAACAGACGTATGGGCAGGCCTACCTGAGGGGCGGCCAGTCCCACTCCGCTGGCGTTGTACATGGTCTCCCACATATTGGCAATAAGGGTTTCGAGCCCCTCGTAATCGGGACCGATCTCAGTGCCGACCTTTCTCAATACCGGATCGCCATAGGCGACAATGGGTAAAATCATAAACTAGTTTTTCTCTTCTGATTCTTTTTATCACTTTATTCGGTCGAGATATCCCTGCAGAATCAGGGTGGCACTTATCTCATCTACCCGTGCCTTATCCCGCCTGTCTTTCTTTTTTACACCGGCAGCCACCATACTTTTTACAGCTTCCATGGAGGTGAAACGCTCGTCCTGACGATGCAATGGGATTCCCGGAAATGTTTTCTCGAACCGCTCTATAAACGGTCTGATCAGGCTTTCCGCCTCCGACGGGCTGTTGTCCATCTGCCTGGGTTCGCCGACCACGAGGATAGAGATGCCCTCTGACCCGATGTATTCCTTCAGGAAAGGGAATAAGTCCGCCGTTGCTACGGTGGTAAGCCCGGAAGCGATGAGTCGCAAGGGGTCTGTGACCGCAACACCGGTACGAACCTTCCCAAAATCCAAAGCCATGATCCTCCCCATTTCCTGCAATTTTTGCAAAAGTACAGGATAAAATGTTATTCCTGTAAAAACAGCCTTTCTAATCCGCCCTATCCAACTATCTTTGCACAAAATTTGATACCCGATGAAAGAGCTGAGATCACTGGTGGAAAAGGCCTGGGAAGACAGGAATCTTTTGAGCAAGGATGAAACCCAGTCGGCCATCCGTGAGGTCATCGACCTTATCGACATAGGGGCACTCAGGTGTGCGGAACCCACAGAAGAAGGATGGCAGATAAACGAATGGGTGAAAAAAGCCGTGGTCCTCTATTTCCCCATCCAGAAAATGGAGACCCTCGAGGCCGGAATATTTGAATACCACGACAAAATCCCTCTCAAAAAAGGTTATCAGGAAAAAGGCGTACGCGTGGTGCCCCATGCGGTAGCAAGGCACGGGGCTTTTATAGCCAAGGGTACGATCCTTATGCCGAGTTATGTCAATATAGGCGCCTATGTGGATACCGGCACCATGGTAGATACCTGGGCAACGGTTGGCAGTTGCGCCCAGATTGGAAAGAACGTGCATTTGAGCGGTGGGGTCGGTATCGGAGGAGTTCTGGAGCCTCTTCAGGCATCCCCTGTCATCATCGAAGACAATGCTTTTGTTGGCAGCCGCTGTATCGTCGTAGAAGGTGTCAGGGTAGAAAGAGAAGCCGTGCTGGGTGCCAACGTGGTCCTGACGGCCTCCACCAAGATCATCGATGTCACCGGAGAGGAACCCGTAGAGATGAAAGGTAGGGTTCCTGCCCGTTCAGTTGTTATACCAGGGAGTTACACAAAGAAGTTTTCTGCGGGGGAATATCAAGTACCCTGTGCCCTGATCATAGGAAAGAGAAAACCGAGTACGGACCTGAAAACTTCATTGAACGACGCCTTAAGGGAGTATAACGTGGCTGTGTAAATTTGTAAGAATTTATTCTCAAAAGGCAATTTTAAGGTAAAAATTTTGTTATTACTTTGATTTAAATTCGATAGCCATCAACTCTGATTTACAAATGAATCCGGAAAAACATAAAATATCTGCACTGATCATCACCTTCAACGAGATGGGATATATTCAGGACTGTATTGACTCGGTATCCTTTGCTGACGAGATCGTGGTTGTGGATTCTTACAGTACGGACGGCACCTATGAATATTTGAAGGCTCACCCAAGGGTTAAGGCCATTCAGCACCCCTTTTCCAATTTCACACAACAGAAGACCTACGCCTTGTCACAGGCCTCCCATCCCTGGATCCTTTTCGTCGATGCGGATGAGATCATTCCTCAGGCATTAAGGCAGGAGATCCAGGAAACGGTGCAACTGGAGTCGCCCCATGCGGCCTATTGGTTTTACCGCAAATTCATGTTTGCCAATACCCCTTTGAGGTACAGTGGCTGGCAGACCGATAAGAATTACCGACTTTTCCAGAAGGCCAAGGCCCGCTTCACCGATAAGAAGATCGTACACGAGACCCTGGAAGTAGATGGTTCTTCCGGTATTCTCAATGAGAAACTGATCCATTACTGCTACAAAAATTACGAGGATTACAAGGCCAAGATGCTGAACTATGGCCAGCTCAAAGCCAAGGAGGACTTTTATCGGGAAAAGAGTTTCAACTACTTCTATTACATTTTGAAACCGGCCTGGAAATTCTTTAACCATTACATCCTCCGCCTGGGCTTCCTGGACGGAAAAAAGGGTGTGACCATCTGCTACCTCAACGCCCTTGGGGTTTTGGAACGCTTCAGAGAGCTCAAACGGCTCGAAAAGAAGAATGCCCTCGCTTATTATTTGCTGATGCCGTAGTGTGTCCAGACCCGCTTCTGATCCCGGGTCTCTTTTCTGATCGCTTTGTTCTTTTCAATGGACTCCGGAGTTTTATAACCCCTTTTGTGATCCAGGTGGACACAAACAGCGCTGTACCGCAATTGTTTGGATTTGATCCCAAAATTGAAAAGGCGTTCCCCCAGTTCCCGATCCTGACCCCCATACTGCATGCGCTCATCAAATCCATTCACGTTGAGGATGTCCTTTTTCCAACCTGAGGAGTTATGACCGTTCCAGCTCGCATTGGTCGGCGTAAATGTATTTAGGAGCTTGGAGACAAAACCGGTGGCCGTGAGCTTGTTGTTCTTAAAGGTCTTTGGGATTCCCATTTCCTTTAGCCAGTGGATGTTGAAGCAGTTCTGCCTTTCTATATCCTCCCTGGTGATCGCCTTGGATATGTTCATGGGCAGCATATAGTACCCACCGGATATAAAATAGCCAGGTTCCTTGTTGATGTAGTGCACTTCGACAAAATCCTCCCGGGGGATACAGTCCCCGTCCGTCATAATGACATATGGGGAATTACAGGCTACCACGGCCTTGTTCAGGATGCGTGATTTCTGGAATCCGTCATCCTCCTGCCAGACATGGATGATAGGATAGGAGACCTCAGCCTGCATCTTCCCAATCAAATCCCGTGTAGCCGGACCACTTCCGTCATCCGCGATGACCACTTCAAATTCTCTAAAGGTCTGAAACTGGAAACCCCAAAGCACCTTCTCGAGCCATGCTTCGGAATTGTACGTGCTGACAATGATGGAGATCTTGGGTTCTGATGAATGCATCTCACAAAAATAGAAACCTTTCTCCAGATTTCACAGGTAAATGTCAGTACTTCCGGCAGGCGGCTTTCTGAAATCCGGATCATTTGGAAGTCCTCGGTGTCATTATTATTTGGCGCATCCCCTGAGGATAGCGTATTTTGCACTCGAAAACGATCCCCTATCACCCGCCGTTATGAAGGTCAAAGAAATCCCCATATCACTCTTTCAGTCCCTCAGGTTGAGACTCGGACCCAACAGGTCTTCGGACTCCTCTCCGAGAGTTCCCGTGGTCGTTTCCCTCACCACGATCAAACCCCGCTTGTCATCAGTAGACCTTGTCATTCGAAGTATCAAAAAGCAAAGTGCGACGCCTAAAAAGATCCTATTGTGGGTGCACGAATCACTTATGGTCGATCTGCCTTCCAGACTGACCCAACTGCAGGACGATCTCTTTGAGATCCGGCCAACCCACTTGCACTGTTCCCATAAAAAACTGATCCACACCCTTGCTGCGTACCCCGAAGAAAAGATCGTCACCTGTGATGACGATCTCATGTACAGGCCCCAATGGCTCAATCGCCTTCACGAAGAGTCCCTTCGCTTTCCAAATGATATCATCGCCAACCAAACCAGGACGGTACAAACAGATGCTAACGGAAATTTCCTGTCCTACGAGAATTGGCCCGTTGATGAACCGGAGAGGACACATGGTCCCAGGATCCTACCGATCGGGGCTGAAGGCGTCCTTTATCCTCCTTCTTGTCTCGACACGAGGTATAGCGAAGAAGCGGTTTTTCTCGAGCTTTCACCCAAGGCAGACGACCTCTGGTTCAAGGCCATGTCTTTGCTGAAGGGGACCCAGTGCAGGCGGGCGACCAACAGCGGTAAAAAAGCCATTCCCATCATGGGATCTCAAAAGTTCTCCCTCAAACACGAGAACATCAAGAAAGACCTTAACAGTGTACAATGGCAACGCCTGGTGACACACTTCAGCCTGAAAGAAAAATTCCAAATCAAATAGGCTGTGGAAGATTTCAGGAAAGAAATAGGGTTCTGCACCGAGGTTCTTCAGAGAGGCGGACTTATATCCTATCCCACGGAAATGGGTTGGGGCATTGGCTGCGATGCTACAAATGAAAAGGCTGTAGAGCAACTCCTCAATCTGCTGAAGCCTAATGATCAAAAAGTCATCTTTTGCCTGGTGGGGAATGATGCCATGCTAGAGCGCCATGTGGCAGGGGTGCCTGAAGTAGCATGGGATATCATGGACCTGGGTACAAAACCCACCGGGATCGTGTACGACCATCCCCGGGGACTAGCTGAGCAATTGAGCCACCGGGACCTTACCCTTCCTACCTCTGTGGTAAAGGATCCGTTCTGCCGTAATCTTATCAATCGCTTCAAAAAGCCATTGGTCTATATACCTGCATACCCATCCTCTGATTCCGGCCTATCGGAAGATTCAGAAATATCAGAGGGGGTTTTAAAAGCAATGGACTATGTGGTAAATTTGCATCGCGATCGAGGGGGTGCCGTCCCCTACTCCATTATAGCACTGGGAAATGACGGTAGCGTTAAAGTGATCAGGGAATAAGATGAAGAAGGCGAACTACAAAGAGGCTCTCCAGGATCCTGTCTTTAAGACCATTTCAGAGGCGGCCCGGGAAATGTCACTGGAGTGTTACGTGATCGGGGGATTCGTTCGGGACCTCCTACTGGAACGCGATATCCCTAAGGATATCGATATCGTAGCCGTGGGAAGTGGGATTTCCCTTGCCAAAAAGGTGGCCTCGCTGGCCCCTGGCCATCCCGAGGTCACGGTCTTCAAGAATTTCGGCACAGCCATGCTTCGATACGAGGACAAAGAGGTAGAATTTGTGGGAGCACGGAAGGAAAGTTATAACAGGGATAGCCGAAACCCTGTCGTTGAGGACGGCACTCTGGAAGACGACCAGAATCGGCGTGATTTCACGGTCAATGCCCTCGCCCTTTCCCTGAATACAGAAAATTTTGGTGCCCTCCTGGATCCCTTTGACGGCTTAAAGGACCTGGAGAATAAACTCCTTAAGACTCCGCTGGAACCGGGCCTTACTTATTCTGACGATCCCCTTCGTATGCTGCGTGCCATCCGGTTCGCCTCCCAACTGGGTTTCACGATCGAAAGCAAATCGCTGAAGGCGATTAAGGAAAATGCATCCAGACTGAAGATCGTCTCCAGGGAAAGGATCGTCGACGAACTCAACAAGATCCTGATGACCGACAAGCCCTCTGTGGGCTTTGGACTACTGCACAAGACCGGACTCCTGAAACGGATCCTGCCCGAGCTAACTGCCCTGCAAGGGATTGAAGAAATAGAAGGACAGCGACACAAAGACAATTTCTGGCATACCCTGGAAGTAGTGGATAATATCGCCCGGCATACGGACGATCTCTGGCTTCGCTGGGCTGCTCTATTGCACGACATCGGCAAAGCCCCGACTAAAAGGTATGATGAGAAATTGGGTTGGACCTTCCACACACATGAATTCGTCGGTGCAAAAATGGTTTACAAGCTTTTTAAAAGGCTGCGTATGCCCCTGAATGAAAAGATGAAATTCGTCCAGAAGATGGTCCTTATGAGTTCCAGGCCTATTGTACTCGCTGAGGATTTTGTGACGGATTCTGCTGTTCGCCGACTCATCTTCGACGCCGGTGATCACGTAGAAGACCTCATGACCCTTTGCGAAGCGGATATCACCACAAAGAACCCCAGAAAAAAGAAGCGCTACCTCAACAATTTCAAACGCGTACGAGAAAAGATCGAAGAAGTGGAAGCCAGGGATCATATCCGGAATTTCCAGCCGCCAGTCAGCGGAGAAGAGATCATGGAAACCTTTGGCCTTTCTCCCTCCCGTGAAGTTGGACTTATCAAAGACGCGATCAAGGAAGCTATTCTTGAAGGGGATATCCCCAACGAATATCAAGCGGCTCGGACATTCATGATCAAGAAGGCGAAGGAACTGGGTATCGAGCCATAGGGCCAGGTTATACCTTATTTTCAGAATCTATCCAACCAACCCATTACTGAGAAGATACTACTCTAAAGTGTCGTATTTTTGTATCCTGATTTAAACCGGAATCATGCAAAAATCCTATCGGTCCTTTGTTAAAATATCCCTTGTACTGGTCTACCTGGTCATCATTGCCGGTGCTGTGGTCCGCATGACTGGCAGTGGCATGGGCTGCCCGGACTGGCCCAAGTGTTTTGGGTACTACATTCCGCCCACCCAGGAATCGGAATTACTGTGGGACGCCGGCAGGAAATTTGAAAAAGGGCAGGTCATCATACACGAGGAATCCCTCTGGGTGGCCAAAGCCGACTTCACCACCGGCAACGAGTATGATCCCGCCATGTGGGCTCCCTACGATAAACACGATTACGCCGTTTTCAATGCCACCCACACCTGGATAGAGTATATCAACCGCCTTCTGGGTGCATTGGCTGGGCTTGCCACCCTTATTATGGCCTTGCTTTCTGTGCGTTACTGGAGATCAGACAGGAGGATTACCCTGGTTAGCTGGCTGGTGGTCTTTGGCATGCTATTCCAGGCCTGGCTAGGTGCCACCGTGGTGTATTCTGTGCTGCTGCCTGTGAGGATCACCATCCACATGGTCATGGCTTTGGTTATTGTCGCCCTGCTGATCTACCTCCTTCAAAGGACAAAGGTCGAACTGAAACCGCATGCCTTCGACCAGGGCGTCAACCGACTTTTGTGGGCTGCCCTGGTACTTACCCTTGTACAAATCGTATTGGGAACACAGGTGAGGCAATTCATAGACACACAGATCGACTTGCTCGGAGAAAATGCCAGAAGTCTCTGGCTCTCAGAACCCGAGATCCAGTTCTACATACATCGCTCTCTCTCCATTCTGGTGGTAATGCTAAACGGATGGATCGCTTACAGGATTTTTAGCAGACAGTTGGGATATACCAAGATTTACGGCGTCCTCCTCATTATCGGAATCGAAGTCCTGACCGGGATCGCGATGTACTACCTGGATTTTCCCTTCGGGACCCAACCCCTGCACCTGGTACTGGCCGCCCTGCTATTCGGGCTGCAATTTTATTTGGTACTCGATAGTCAAAAGGCCAGGACAACACCGGAAACTTTGTAACTTTGAACACGGAAAAAAGTAGGATTATGGTTTACAAGATCAGGGTCATCCTAGATGCCAAAGAAGACATCTTCAGGGATTTGGAGATAGAGGCTGAAAGTACTATGGAGGACTTTCACAATGCCATTACCCAGGCTTTTGGTTTTGCCGGGGACGAGATGGCCTCCTTCTACACCTGTGATGACAACTGGAACCAGGAGGAAGAGATCGCCCTCTTCGATATGGGAGAAGGCGGGGATTCCGTTCGCCTAATGAACGAAACCTTCCTTGAAGACGTCCTGACACGCCAAAGCCCAAAGATGATCTACGTGTACGACTTTTTGAGTATGTGGACCTTCTTTGTGGAATTGGCAGACATCGTAGAAGAGACAGAAGGTCATCAATATCCCAAAGTACTCTTCAGTTTCGGGGAGCTTCCTGACTCACCCCCGGAGAAGAATTTTGAGGCCGACCCCAATTTCGATTTCGACGAGACCTTCGACCGTTATGATGATCTCGATTTCGAAGAGAACTGGAACTAAATCGGGTCTCCCGTCCCCTCTGCCCTATGTAACAAATTAAATCGCTTAACCCCAATTTCATTTATGATCAATCTATTCAATGCTCAGATAGACGAGGTATCTCTCCACCGGATCGGCAACAAAAATCGCAATGAAGGCATATTCCTTTCGGAATCTCCTCAGGATCTCAACGACGAATCCCGCGGTCTGCTCAAAGAATTTTTCCTGAAACCCTTCAGGGAAAAAGAAGAGAATTACTACACCCTGGGCCATGAAGCCGACCTGGAGTTCAACGAAATATACAAGGCTGCCGGAACTATTTTCCGCAAGCCTGAAAGCCTGCAGGGAGAGGCCAAAAAGATCACGAGGCATCTATACGACCAGTCGGACCACCCCCACATCAAGAGCGGTGAGATCTTTGTGGTGCGTTTCAGCAATATCCTACTGGACAATGAAAAAGTGGAGGCCCTGGGGATATTTAAAAGCGAGATCAAGCAGGAATTCCTGCAATTCGAAGAACGCCCTTCCCGCCTGGAAATGAAACTGGAACTGGGGGTCAATCTCAACAAGCTCGACAAGGGCTGCCTGATCCTCAACGTCCTGCCTGAGGAGGGCTACAAGGTACTCTCAGTAGACAGCAACCGGTATGACACAAGGTACTGGCTGGAGAATTTCCTGGGGGTGAAGGCCCTGGCCGATGAAAATTTCTACACAAAGAATTACCTGAAATTCTGTCAGAAATTTGCGCAAGACGTCGTCCTGCCCGCTGAAGACAAACAGCAGGAGGTACTTTTTATGAACAGGGCGGTGAACCACTTCGCCAAGAACGACGCTTTTGAAGAGACGCGTTTCCTGAACGAGGTCATGGAAAACCCAGACCTCATCCCAGAATTCAAGCATTACAAGGTGGAAAAAGGTCCGAAGTACAGCATTGAAGACGTCTCTAATTTCCCCATTGCCAACAAGGCGGTTTCAGATACCCGCAAAAAGATAAAAAATGTGATCAACCTCGATACGCATGTGCAGATCCGCCTCGATTTCATCAATCCGGAATCGGCTGAGCGCTTTGTGGAAAAGGGTTGGGATGAAGAAAAACAGATGTACTATTACCTGGTATATTTTAACCGGGAAACCAAGAGCTGATAGCCTCTTAACCGGGCACTGTCATTGCTTTGTTTACTGTACCTTGATCCTTTTATCGATGATCTGTCGCATGCTGACATTCTCGTAGTTCCTCTTGACAAAATCAAGGGTGAGGTTGAGGATCTGACCCATATTCCGGCACTTTTTAAATTTGATGTCCTTGGTAAAGGCGAAGACCTCCATCTTCAGCTGCTGTACGTTTTCCGGGCTGGAGATCTTGTCTGCCTTTACGGCACTGATCAGCCTCTTGATCCGTTTGTTAGCGCTGATGATCCGTTTAGCGATAATGGACCTTTCTTCTACCTTATACTGTTCGACGGAATCGTTTAGCAACCTTTTCTGCACCAGGGCCACCATCTTCTGATTCTCCTTGAAGAATTGGGGGCGGTAGACTTTCAGCTTGCCTTCATAACACTGCTGGTCAAAGTCGATCGCCCGGATCCGGAAGACCACATGATCAAAATCGTGGATGGGGATGATCACATAATTATAAGAGCGCATATCCCCCAGGAGCTGAATCATGCAGCGCTCGTTGAACTTCACGAATTCCTTGGCCAATTGAGATTTCTGGGAATCCGTACAATTGGGAAGCATATGCTTGATAAAAATGTCGCCCGGGATTCCTGAGATATGTTCTTCGATCAGGGTGTCCTTGTACACCAGGTAATTCAGGTTGTAGGGAGAGAGCATATGCTCGAGTTCCAGGCCGTAGATCCGGGAGGCATCGGCCTTCTTCACGTAGAAGTAGATGAAGTTGTCATTGAGGATGTTCCTGATCTTGATGCGAAAGGGCTTTGAATTCCCAAAGGTGCAATAGTCCACGGCATCGACGTTGAGATACTGAAAAATACGGTCGGTCCCGTCGGAGTGAAGTATGGAGTAGACTTTTTTCAGGTTCAGATCGATCTCAATGCGTTCCGCATCCGTGTAATACACCCGTACCCATAGGGTGTCATTACCGTCCTCGTCATAGACCACAACCGAGCCGGCAAACCGAAGCAGATCCGTATACAGGATCGGGATTTCTGTTTTGCGATTATACTGGTCGAGGAAGGCCTCCAGTTTCTTGCTCACTGGAAAGGAAGGTTTCTTCTTGGACATTAACTTCTCCTGCGTCATCTCATCTGGGGGATTTGGGATTATTTTGTAACAAATCCGTATTTTCTTCGTCAAGTTACTATAAACTGTATAAATAGAATACTTTTTGGAAACGATTCTTACGGTCTCCAACCTGACCAAAAAATTCGGATATCTTACTGCGGTCAAAGATCTGTCCTTTTCTATCGAAAAGGGCAATGTATATGGAATCCTTGGCCCGAACGGTAGCGGAAAATCTACCACTCTGGGGATCGTGCTGAACGTAGTGAACAGGACCAGTGGTGACTTTACCTGGTTCGATGGGCATACCACTACGCACAATGCCCTGAAAAAGGTAGGTGCCATTATTGAGAGGCCTAATTTCTACCCCTATATGTCTGCTGTCCAGAACCTCAAGCTGGTCTGCAAGATCAAGGAAGTGCCTGAAGATCGCATAGAAGAGACCCTGGAACTGGTTGGGTTGTGGGAAAGGCGGCACAGCAAGTTCCGCACTTATTCCCTCGGGATGAAACAGCGGCTGGCCATCGCCTCTGCTTTGCTGAACGATCCTGAGATCCTGATCCTCGATGAACCGACCAACGGCCTGGATCCACAGGGGATCCACCAGATCCGTCAGATCATCAAAAAGATCGCCTCCCAGGGGACAACCATCCTGCTGGCTTCCCACCTGCTGGACGAGGTTGAGAAGGTATGCACCCATGTGGTCATCCTCCGAAAAGGGGAAAAACTGTATTCGGGGAGGGTGGATAATATGATGGCAAGTCACGGCTACCTGGAACTGGGTTGCAAAGACACAGATAGCCTGGTGCAAATACTGAAGGAGGATGCCCGATTTGGCAAGATTGAACAGGAAAATTCATGGATCACCGTGGTACTCCGGGAAAAGATGGACCCCGGTGAACTGAATGGATTCCTTTTCAAAAAAGGGATCGTCCTCACCCACCTTGTAATGCGAAAAGAGAGCCTTGAAGAACAATTCCTCACCCTGACCAACAACCAGAGCAACTAATTGCCGATGCAAACCGTAAAAAGACTCCTTCAAATAGAATTTATCAAATTGTGGAACAACCGTTCCAGCAAGATATTGATCATATCTTATTTCCTACTGCTGACCTCCATTGCCCTGGTGGCCGCCATCAAGTTTGACATTGGCCCCATACAATTCCACCTGGCAGAGCAGGGAATCTTCAACTTTCCCTACATCTGGCATTTCAACACCTTTGTCACGGCCTTTTTCAAGCTGTTCCTGGCGATCGTCATCGTATCTATGATGTCTAATGAATACAGCTACAAGACCATTAAACAGAACCTGATCGACGGCCTCTCCAAAAAGGAATTCGTGCTTTCCAAATTCCTGACCGTCATCTCCTTTGCCCTGATCTCCACGGCTTTTGTTTTCGTGGTTTCCATGATCCTGGGGCTCATCTATTCGGACTACGACGAATTTTCCATTATTTTTTCCGACCTGGAATTCCTGCTGGCCTATTTTGTCAAATTGATGGGCTTCTTTTCCTTCTGCCTCTTTCTGGGTGTCCTGGTCAAGCGCTCCGCCTTTGCCCTTGGATTCCTTATCCTATGGCAGGTATTTGAAGGATTTGTCAGGGGAATGATTCGCTGGAAACTCTTTGACGGGGATACCACGGATGCCATCATGGCCTTTTTCCCGCTCAATTCCATGTACAATCTGGTCAAGGAACCCTTTACCCGCTTGAACGCGGTTCAATCAGTCGCCAATCAGATAGGGGAACAAGTCTCCCTGAACTATCACGTGCACTGGTATGAGATCCTCATCGTCATTGCCTGGACGTTCATTTTTGTTTCTTTGTCCTATCTGTTGCTTAAAAAGAGGGATTTGTAGTATATTGTAGTGTTTGCTAAAACACTATGAAAAAGATTGCTTCCAAAGGCCTTTCCGGCCTCAGTCCCTGTTTACACATAATCCTGTCAGAACCGTTTAGGAGTGGTTTCTTTGATTGGAAGCGACAAGAAATATTCTGTAAGAAATGGATTACAGATTAAATATAGGACAGGCATATAGAGCTGGAAAGGAGATACCTGTATTTCTTGTGTTCCTTTTAGTTTTTATCAACGGATTCTCCCAGCAGTGCCCTAATCCCGTCTTGACGAGTCCGCTTAATGGATCTGTAAATGTACCCGTAGATTCAGATATCTCATGGAATCAGGTAGCCAATGTCCCCGGATATATTATATCACTGGGAACAACACCGGGTGGGGTCGACCTGCTGAATGAAAGGTTTGTAGGTAGCGCCACAACTTACAATCCACCCCTGGGCTTACCTGAAAACACCACTATTTACGTGACCATTACCCTTTTTAATTTTCAAAGTGGAAACGATCAGATCAGGTGTGAAAGTGAATCCTTCACCACCAGCACCTTAACGGAGACACCGGACTGTGCACAACTTGCGGTACCCGCTGACGGAGGTACAAACGTCAACCCGGCCACCAATATTCGCTGGGACTATGTGTCCGGGGCCACGGGGTATCGGCTGAGCCTCGGCACCACCCCGGGAGGAACTGAACTACTCAATGACGAACCCATTACAGACGCCCTGAGTTACAATCCCGTAAATGATTTGCCTGCAAATTCCGTCATCTATGTAAGTCTAACTGCCTACAACCGACTAGGTGATGCGTCCCCTTGTTCAGAGTTTAGTTTTACAACCAGTGAACTTGCTCCTTTGCCGGATTGCACCTCTATGATCTATCCGTCAGACGGGGAGACCAATGTTCCCCTGACGCCCATATTGGAGTGGGAAGGTATACCCGATGCCACAGGCTACCGAATTACACTGGGCACTTCCCCTTTCGCGGCTGATGTCCTCGACAACGTTACCTTCCCCCCGGTGACACAGACCGGGATCCTCGAACTGGAAGCCAACCGTACATTCTTCATCACCATTATCCCCTTCAACGAAGCAGGAGAGGCCATTGGTTGCAGTCAGGAATCCTTCACGACCTCTCAGGGTTGCGGTCCATTTTTTGACCCTGTATCGGGAGAATTGATGACCATGAATCCCGAGATCGATTTCCCGCCCATAATCGCCACCTGTGAAGAGGAATTTCCCCTGGTCCTGACCAGTCCGGATATGGCTGATGGTTACCGGTGGTTCAAGATCGATGCCAATGGAAATGAAAGCCTTATCTCCGATTCGGATACAGTGATCCTGGAGCAAACCGGGGAGTATCGTTACGAGGCCTATACCCTCATCCCTCAAAGCGGGAATCTTGAATGTCCCAGCACGCAGAACTTCAGCGTAGTCAGTTCCGAAGCTCCTGAGATCACCAGTATTGATGTGAGCGAACAGGCCAACGGTCTCAGGATCGTTATCAGTGTTTCGGGAAGCGGGGATTACGAATACGCCATTGACCAGATCGACGGGCCCTACCAGCAAAGCAACCTTTTTGTCAATATTCCCTACGGTACACGAACCATCTATGTCAGGGACAGGAACGGGTGTGGCATCGCCCAGGAACAGATCGTACAGGACCTCACAGTAGAAGGATTCCCCAAGTTCTTTTCCCCAAACGGAGACGGGATCAACGACCTGTGGCAGTATATCCCCCCTGAATCCTCAGGCGAGGCATCCCTGGTCAGCATAGAGATTTACAACCGGTACGGGCAGCTCCTCCTGAGTGTAGATCCAACGTCCAGGGGATGGGATGGTACTGTCAACGGTTCTTCCCTCCCGGCGGCCGACTATTGGTTCCGGGCCAGGTCTAGTTCCAACAGGGTGATCACCGGCCATTTTTCCCTTACCCGCTGACCTATAAAATGAGATGTGTCAGCAATCAATAACCCAACAACTTTCGTAATTTTATTCCATGAAATTCAAAGTCGTTTCTGAATTCGAACCTACCGGGGACCAACCCCAGGCCATTGCCCAACTAGTAGCAGGGATAGAGGAAGGCGAGCACTACCAGACCCTCTTGGGGGTTACAGGTTCGGGAAAGACATTTACCGTGGCCAATGTTATTGAACAGGTGCAGAGACCCACCCTGGTCCTGGCCCATAACAAGACCCTGGCGGCCCAGTTGTATTCGGAATTCAAGCAATTCTTCCCGAACAATGCCGTGGAGTACTTTGTCTCCTATTACGACTATTACCAACCGGAGGCCTATATCCCTTCCAGCGGACTCTATATCGAAAAGGACCTTTCTATCAATGAGGACATCGAAAAGCTCAGGCTGAGTACGACCTCCTCCCTTTTATCGGGAAGACGGGATGTCCTGGTAGTCGCTTCCGTGTCCTGCCTGTACGGTATCGGAAATCCCGTGGAATTTCAGAAGAATGTGATCACCATCAGGAAGGACCAGGTGATCTCCCGCACGAAATTTTTACACCAGCTGGTACAGAGCTTGTATTCACGGACCACTGCGGATTTTAAGAACGGGAATTTCAGGGTTAAAGGAGATGTGGTGGATGTTTTCCCCAGCTATGCAGATCACGCCTTCAGGATCCATTTCTTTGGGGATGAGATCGAGGAGATCGAGGCCTTTGATCCATACAATAATAATCTTATCGAAGTATACGAGACCCTGAATATATATCCCGCCAATATGTTCGTGACCTCTCCGGATGTCTTACAAAACGCCATCCATCAGATCCAGCACGACCTGGTGGAGCAAGTGGAATACTTCAAGGAGATCGGCAAGCCCCTGGAAGCAAAACGCCTGGAGGAACGCACGAATTTTGATCTGGAAATGATCCGGGAACTCGGCTATTGTTCCGGGATTGAGAACTACTCCAGGTACCTGGACGGTAGGGAACCAGGCACAAGGCCATTCTGCCTCCTGGATTACTTCCCCCAGGATTATCTGATGATTGTCGATGAGAGCCATGTCACCATCCCTCAGGTACATGCCATGTACGGGGGAGACAGGTCACGTAAGGAAAACCTAGTAGACTATGGTTTTCGCCTGCCTGCCGCCATGGATAACCGCCCATTGAAATTCGAGGAATTTGAGGCGCTTCAGGGGCAGACCATTTTTGTCAGTGCCACTCCGGCCGACTATGAACTGCAGCACAGCCAGGGCGTATATGTGGAACAGGTGATCCGTCCCACAGGACTCCTGGATCCAATTATCGAAGTACGGCCAACAAAGAACCAGATCGATGATCTGGTGGAAGAGATCCAGCAACGGGTGGAAAGGGACGAACGAACCCTGGTGACCACCCTGACCAAGCGCATGGCTGAAGAGCTGGCGAAATACCTCACCCGCATCCAAATCCGTTGCCGCTACATCCACAGCGATGTGGATACTCTGGAAAGGGTGGAGATCATGCAGGACCTCAGGAAAGGACTTTTTGACGTCCTGATCGGAGTGAATTTACTGCGGGAGGGCCTCGACCTGCCGGAAGTGTCTCTTGTCGCCATCGTGGACGCAGACAAGGAAGGCTTTCTGCGCAGCAACCGCTCCCTGACTCAAACAGTGGGCAGGGCGGCAAGACATTTGAACGGCAAGGCGATCATGTACGCCGATAAGATCACGGAGAGCATGCAGAAGACCATTGATGAGACGAAATACAGGAGGGAGAAACAGACCCAGTACAACCTCGAAAACAATATCACCCCAAAATCCCTGAATAAAAGCCTGGACAATGCCCTGGCCAGGAATTCAGTCTCGACCTACCACTTTATCAAAGAGGAACGAAAGGCTGCAGAACCCGATATGGAGTATCTGACGACGGATCAACGGGAAAAGTTGATCCGCAGCAAACGCAAGGCCATGGAACAGGCGGCCAAGGAATTGGATTTCATGCTGGCTGCCAAGCTTAGGGATGAGATCAAAGTGCTTCAGAACCAGGAATAGAATCTAAAAAGAGTGATGGGAAGGAAATTCAACCTTTTGTTACTGTCCATCCTGTCCAGCTATCTGCTGGCAGGCCAGCAAATGGACAGCTCGGAAATTCGGCGGGCAGGGAAAGACTTGATGCCAGAGGCTTTGTCAGAGCTGATTACATTCCTGAAAATACCCAACCTCGGCAGCGATTCCCTCCAGGTGGCCCGGAACCTGGCCTGGTGCGAAGAGCGGTTTTCCGGCCTGAACTACAAAACGCAAATTCTGAAAACCAGATCTGCTCCCCTCCTCTTTGCGGAGAAATTTATCTCCCCCGATAAAATGACTGTGCTGTTCTATTTGCAGATAGACGGCCAGCCAGTGGATTCAACGGCCTGGGATCAGCCGAATCCCTATATGCCCGTGATCAAACAAAAAGGAAATGACGGAAAATGGCAACCCGTTTACTGGGACGGCAAATCACTACCTGATTCCGAGTGGCGACTCTTCGGCAGGTCAGCTTCAGATTCCAAGGGACCAGCCATGTGTTTAATCACCGTACTGGATTATTTTGAGAAGGCCGGACTCGAGCCGGGCTTTAATATAAAGGTAGTGATGGACTTTCAGGAAGAGCTGGGCTCTCCGGCCCTTCCCCCTGCAGTGGCGGAGAACCGCAACCTCTTTAAAGCCGATATGCTGTTGATCATGGACGGTACCCGCCACCTGTCGAACCAGCCCACCCTCACCTACGGAGCCCGCGGGATCGCAACGGCCACCATCACCGTCTTTGGCCCAAAAAGTCCCTTGCACAGCGGACAATACGGCAATTATGCACCTAATCCGGCATTCTCGGCAGCCCACCTGATCTCCAGTCTCAAGGACGAAAAAGGAAGGGTTAAAGTCAAAGGGTTTTACGAAGGAGTAAACCTCTCTGAAAGGGACAAAAGAGCGCTACGCACCCTTCAGGAAAATGAGGACAGCCTCAACCTGAGACTCGGCATCTCACAAAGGGAAGCCATAGGGGACAACTACCAGGAATCCTTACAATATCCCTCTCTCAATATACGGGGACTGCAATCGGGATGGACAGGCAAGGAAGTGCGTACCCTGATCCCGGATGAAGCCGTCATTGAAATAGACATGCGCCTCGTCCCGGAGACCCCGGGGAAACGCTTGATAGGACTCCTCAAGGAGCATTTGAGTCAGGAGGGCTATCACTTGGTTGACAGCCTGCCAACGGCCGAGGAGCGTAGCAAGTTTCCCAAACTGGCAAGGCTGGAATACCGTCTGGGCTCCCAGCCTTTTCGGACAGACATGGAATCTGAGGCCGGTCAATTCCTCACCAGGGCACTCACTCCGGTCTTCGGCGACCAAATAGTTCATATGAGAACCACGGGGGGATCTCAACCCATCGCCCCTTTTGTCGGCATTTTGAACCTTCCGGCAGTATCGGTCCGCATACCCAATCCGGACAACAATATCCACGCCCCTGACGAAAATCTGAGGTTGGGGAATTATCTGGAGGGGATCATGACCTGTCTGGCCATCCTCAACGAGCCCTATTCAAAATAAAAGGTGCCCCGAAACAGGGGCACCTCTCAACTAACCAAACAAACCAACCATTATGAAAACCCGTAGTGCGGGTCAAACATAATTCTATGAAATCTTATTTCCCGATCTCGATCATTCTTTTAGGCTTTGGCAGGGCTTCTTCCTTTTTGGGAAGATGCAGGGAAAGAATTCCCTCCTTATAATTCGCCTTGATCTTATCGCTGTTTACCGTATCGGGTAAGGTGAAGGACCTTCTGAATGAGGAGTACGAAAATTCTTTTCTGGTATAATTTTCTTCTTTCTTTTCGTCCTCGACCTTGCTTTCCATGGAAATGGTCAGCACATCCTTATCTACCTCAATATTGAAATCATTCTTGTTCTTTCCAGGAATCGCCAATTCTAAATTGAATCCCATGTCGTCTTCCGAAATATTGACTGCCGGGAGGGTGGATACATAATTTTCACTGCCCCCGAACCAGTCGGGCTTAAAGAATTCGTTCATCAGGGTAGGAAACATACCTGTGTTACGCGTTACGATGCTCATGATGTATAGATTTTATGTTAAACTTCAATTTTCACCTAGTAAGGAACAAAGGATATACCAAGTGAATATTCATGTCTTTATGTCATAAATCGATCAATTTAAACTGCCTTTATGGCAGATATAAAGGGTTTCAAGTGGGGGTCTTTTATGGGGGGCTCCATAAACTGAGATATAGGGAAATGAGGCATGTCAACAAATCTTTCCCTACCTTTCCAAAAAAGAGTACGCCGGATGACGAACAACGATATTTTAAAGAAACTCAGGGTAGCCCTGCAATTAAGGGATGATGAGATCGTCGATATTTTGGCCTTGGTGGATTTCAGGATCTCCAAGAGTGAGATCGGCGCGTTTTGCCGGAAAGAAGGGCATCCCAAATACCGGGAATGCGGAGACCAGGTCTTGCGAAATTTCCTCAACGGACTGGTGATCCACCTGCGCGGACCCAAAGAGGCCAAACGCCCCTCCCCGAAAAAAAAGGCAGGTTCCCCGGGTCCTTCAAAACCCAGAAAAGGAAAATACACCGGCCTGGGGTCTGTGCCTTATAAAAACAAAAAAGGCCCTGGGAAGACCCAGGACCCTAATATTTGATAACTTCAGTACTAATCAGTAATCCTAACAGGCACGGAATACATATTTCCCTCTTTTAGAGCAGTTCCTTCGATGGACTGATAGTTGAGGCGACTCTTGACAAACTTCTCAAAAACCTCATTCTCCGTATCCACGGAGATAACGACGATCTCCTTTTTGTGGTTGAGTGTGAACAACACCTCAGCCGTAAGGTCTTCCTTTTCAATAACAAAATTATTGTCTTTCAAAAGGTCTCCAATCTGAACCGTGAGTTCTTTGTTGGGGTCGGTGGTCTTGGAATCATTTGCAAAGAGATTCCCGGCTGCAAAAAGCAAAGCCGCTGCTAGTACTACTGGTAATTTTCTCATGACTTGTTTGTTTTTTAATTGATGAATAGATTGATGATTTGTAATAAAAGACGATTCAATTTTACGGATGTTACACGATTTTGCAAGCTTAACATATTTTTAAGCAAACTTTATGATTTAAAAACCACAATATCGCAACACAGGATAAGTGTTTGATACGCTGGATAACGCCAACTTAAACTTCTCCCCTGAACCCCCGCATTAGGACAAAAAAAAAGGAGATGTTGTGAAACATCTCCGTATGCAACGTACTTTAAAAAAGTTTTATGCCAGGACTTCCTTGACCTTATCTGCGGCTTCCTGGAACTGCACGGCCGAGTGAACCGCCAGGCCTGAATTGTCGATGATCTCCTTTGCAAGTTCGGCATTGGTCCCCTGCAGCCGAACGATGATGGGCACCTGTATGGCATCTCCCATATTTTTATAGGCGTCCACCACTCCTTGCGCTACACGGTCGCATCTTACGATTCCTCCAAAGATGTTGATAAGGATAGCTTTTACATTCGGGTCCTTCAGAATGATCCTGAAGGCCTCCTCCACCCTTTTGGCATCTGCCGTACCTCCCACGTCGAGGAAATTGGCAGGTTCTCCACCGGCCATCTTGATGAGGTCCATGGTGGCCATCGCCAAGCCGGCCCCATTGACCATACAGCCCACATTGCCGTCGAGGTCTACATAATTGAGACCTACAGCCCGAGCTTCCACCTCAATGGGATTTTCTTCCCGGAGATCCCGCATTTCGGCGTATTGCTTCCTGCGGAACAAGGCGTTATCATCTATGGATACCTTGGCATCCACAGCCATGATCTTGTCATCTGAGGTCTTCAGGACAGGATTGATCTCAAACAGGCTGGCGTCGCTTTGTTCGTATGCCTTGTAGAGGGAAGTTATGAATTTGGTCATCTCCTTGAAGGCCGTTCCGGACAATCCCAGGTTAAAGGCGATCTTCCTGGCCTGGAAAGGGAGCAACCCGGTGGCAGGGTCCACCTCCTCGTTAAAGATCAGGTGGGGGGTCTTGTCGGCTACCTCTTCGATATCCATACCGCCTTCAGTGGAGTACATGATCATATTTCTTCCCTTTGCCCTGTTCAGGAGGACGGACACATAGAATTCACTGGTCTCACTGGGGCCCGGATAATAAACATCCTCGGCGATCAGGACCTGGTGGACCTTTTTCCCCTGGGCAGAGGTCTGGGGGGTGACCAGATTCATTCCGATGATCTTTCCGGCTATCTCTTCCACTTCCTTCAGGTTTTTGGCCAGTTTTACACCACCTCCCTTACCGCGGCCCCCGGCGTGTACCTGTGCCTTGATCACGTGCCATGAGGTACCGGTTTCCTGAGTGAGTTGTTTAGCCGCATCCACGGCTTCTTTGGCATTGTGTGCTACGATTCCCCTTTGGATGCGAACGCCAAAACTGGCTAAGATTTCCTTTCCCTGATATTCGTGAAGATTCATACGGTTGATTTTCGTTAGTCAATTGCAAAAATAGAAAAGATCGTGGAGTTACCCTATAAATTTAGCCGCTTCTCACACTTTGAAATCCTTGAAATCAAGTGGATCGAAATTTCTGAAGTGCCCGTTCATCTCGATAAGGGCCTTGGTGCGGTCTATTTGTTTGAGGACGTTGATGGTCTGATCAAGGTGCCTTTTAATGCACGCCAGTCGCTCGCTCTCCCTGGTGAGCTGCAGCAGTTCGTGTTCCTGTTCGAAGGAGAGGCCCATTTTGTGGGCCAGCATATAGGTGTTGAATTTTTCCGGCGCGATAGGGTCGAAGGGAACGCCCATCAGATCGTAGAGCTCCCGTATGCCTTCCAGGACGACTCTTTTGGTCTCCAGGTCCCCGTCATTGATCGCCTCCAGGAATTTAACCACGCCGCCGGCATACAGTTTCCCTTCCATCTCATTGTCAAACGTCATCACCTGGAAAACCTGCCGGGCCACACAGACCACATCCATGGAACCGTTCTCATAGGTAGTCACTACCTCCACAAGCTGCACTTCCGTCCCATAGGCAATACGATCATTGATATAAACCGGGATACCAAAGGTAATAGCCTCCTTCCGGCAATCGTGGATCAGCTCTTTGTAGCGTTCCTCAAAAATGTGCAGGGGCACGGTTTCACCCGGAAAAAAGACCGTTTGTAATGGGAAGAAGGGTAATTTCACTGTGGAATTTTAGTAAAAATACAAAGTCGGATGCTGGGTCGCAAATCCAACTTGACCTGAATATTGTTATATATGTAACTTTTTGTTGTATTTATTTGTAAATCATTTTTTCTTTTGGGCGAACTGCCTGAGTGGCGTAGTTTTGTGGGAAATACGTGAAAAATGAAACACGCAGATCTTCTGAAGATTACCGAGGAATTCGGGGCCCCGGTATACGTCTATGATACGGAAAAGATCATTTCCCAGTTCAACAGACTGACCAAGGCCTTTGGTAGTGTACCAAATCTAAAACTCAATTATGCAGCCAAGGCGTTGTCTAACCTCAGTATTCTGAGGCTTATGAACAGCCTGGGCAGCGGTTTGGATACGGTTTCCATACAGGAGGTCAGGCTGGGGTTGCAGGCGGGTTTCACCCCCGAAGACATCATCTATACCCCTAACGGGGTTTCCCTGGAAGAGATCGAACAGGCAACGGCCCTGGGGGTCCGGATCAATATAGACAACCTGTCTATCCTGGAGCAATTCGGGAACAAACACCCCCATGTCCCCGTGTGTATCCGCATCAATCCCCACGTGATGGCCGGGGGGAATTCAAAGATCTCCGTAGGGCACATCGATTCCAAGTTCGGGATCAGTATCCACCAGATCCCACACTTGCTCAGGATCGTGGAGCTCACCAAAATGAACATCAACGGTATCCATATGCATACCGGCAGTGACATCCTGGATATAGAGGTCTTCCTATACGCCTCAGAGATCCTTTTCGAGACTGCCAGAAACTTTAACGACCTTGAATTCATCGATTTCGGCAGTGGTTTTAAGGTGCCGTACAAGGAAGGGGACATTCAGACCAATATAGAAGAGCTGGGCCAAAAACTGGGCAGTCGGTTTAACGAATTCTGCAAGGAATACGGGAAAGATCTCACCCTGGCCTTTGAACCCGGAAAATTCCTGGTGAGCGAGGCAGGGTACTTCCTGGCAAAGGTCAATGTGGTCAAACAAACCACATCCACAGTTTTTGCCAGCGTGGATTCGGGCTTTAACCACCTGATCCGTCCCATGCTTTACGGGGCCTCTCATGAGATCCTCAATATTTCCAATCCGGAAGGCCGGGAGCGCTACTATTCAGTGGTCGGATATATATGTGAGACCGATACATTTGGCAGCAACCGGAGGATAGCAGAGATCAGCGAAGGGGACATCCTGTGTTTTCGCAACGCAGGGGCCTATTGCTTTACCATGGCCAGCAATTACAACTCCAGGTACAGGCCCGCTGAGGTCATGTGGCACAAAGGCAAGGCCTATCTTATCCGAGAACGGGAGACCTTTGAGGATATCCTCAGGAATCAGGTCGACCATAAAGACCTGTTCCGCACAGAAAAGGCTAAAGCTGTTACAGGCTGACCAGTAGGCCTGGGGGTAAAGGAGATCCCTTAAAATAAAGCTCCTTATATTTCGTTATTTTAGGTACAGAAATACGACTATCTCAAAAATAACAGCTATGAAACATCTGTACTCCCCTATCTTCCTGTTCCTGCTCCTCTTTTCAGGAGTAAGTCATTACCGGGCCCACGCCCAGGAGGTAGAATGGCTCACCTGGCAACAGGCCACTGAACTTGCCAGAACGGATGCCAACCCTAAGAAGATCTTTATCGATGTCTATACTGACTGGTGTGGCTGGTGCAAACGCATGGACAAGGACACCTTTCAAAACCCCCAGGTGGCCCAATATATGTCTGAGAATTTCTATATGGTCAAGTTGGATGGGGAAGGGAAAGAACCCATAGAATTTAAAGGTAAGACCTATACTTACGTTCCATCCGGCAAGAGGGGCTACCACCAGTTTGCGGCGGCCCTGCTGCAAGGCCGACTCAGCTATCCCACCGTGGTTTTTCTGGACGAGCAGTTAAATATGCTCTCCCCTGTTCCGGGATACCAGAAACCCGGTCCTTTTCTCAATATCGCCCGATACTTTGGCGAAGATATCTATAAGGAAATAGACTGGAAGACCTATAGCGGACAGAGTAAATAACTGGGCCTACCTGCTGTAGTTAGGAGATTCTTTGGTGATGGTTACGTGATGTGGGTGACTTTCGGTGATCCCGCTGCTGGTGATCTTGACAAAACGACCTTTTTCCTGAAGGGCGGGTATATCCTTGGCTCCGCAATACCCCATCCCGGCCCGCAGTCCACCCACAAACTGGTGAATGCTCTCAAAGAGGTCACCCTTGTAAGGCACTCTTCCAACAATTCCTTCAGGCACCAGTTTTTTAATATCGTCCTCCACGTCCTGGAAATAACGGTCCTTGCTTCCCTGTTTCATGGCCTCAACCGAGCCCATACCGCGGTATGATTTAAATTTACGGCCCTCATAGATGATGGTCTCACCCGGAGATTCTTTGGTCCCGGCCAGGAGGGAACCCAGCATGACCGTATCTGCTCCGGCTGCCAGAGCTTTAGGGATATCACCCGTATATCGAATTCCCCCATCGGCGATCACAGGGACTCCGCTCCCCTTTATGGCAGCAGATACCTCGAGAACGGCTGAAAACTGTGGAAAGCCCACTCCGGCTATCACCCGGGTAGTACAGATAGATCCCGGACCGATCCCTACTTTTACGGCGTCAGCACCCGCTTCTACCAAATATTTGGCCGCTTCGCCTGTCGCTATGTTCCCGACGATCACATCCAGGGTAGGGAACTTTTTCTTCACTTCCTTAAGGACTGCGACCACCCCCCTGGAATGGCCGTGGGCAGTATCGATGACCACAGCGTCCACGCCGGCCTTTACCAAGGCTGAAGTACGCTCAAGGGCATCGGCGGTGACACCAATGGCAGCTGCGACACGCAGCCTGCCGTACTGATCTTTGTTGGCTATGGGCTTTTGGGTGAGTTTGGTGATGTCCCGGAACGTGATCAATCCGACCAGCTTGTAGTCCTTATTCACCACGGGGAGCTTTTCGATCTTGTTGGCCTGGAGGATGTCTTCCGCCTCGGCCATGGATGTGCCTTCCCCTACGGTCACCAGGTTCTTCGAGGTCATGACCTCAGCGATCGGCCTGTCATTGTTCTTTTCAAAGCGAAGGTCCCTGTTGGTGACGATCCCGATGAGTTTCTGGTCCTTGTCCACGATAGGGATCCCCCCTATGCTGTGTTCTTTCATATTCGCCTTGGCATCCCTGACCAGGGCATCCTTTGGCAGGGTCACTGGGTCGAGGATCATCCCGCTTTCGGCCCGTTTAACTTTTCTGACCTTCATGGCCTGTTCCTCCGCAGTCATGTTCTTGTGGAGTACGCCGATTCCCCCTTCTCTGGCCATCGCAATGGCCATCTTGGATTCCGTGACGGTGTCCATGGCTGCTGAGACGATCGGGATATTGATCTGGATATTACGGGTAAAGCGCGACTGAATATTCACATCGCGGGGCAGAACTTCTGAAAAAGCGGGGACAAGGAGTACGTCGTCATAGGTGAGACCTTCTCCTAAAATCTTACTGAGGTGGGCTTCCATGCAATTACCGATTAATTGCGTGCAAATATACGCATTTTTTTAGCTGGCACGAGATTCTATAACTGCCTTTTTACAAACTGATTGAAAGGGTAATCCCGGTCATCATTCTGATCCTGAATTCAGTTGAATTTTTTATTTAGAAAAAGTCTAAATAAATTTTGAGAAACGGAGTTTGCTACCTAATTTTGTTCTTCGAGAACAACTTATATTTACTTAGTCTAAATAACATGAGCAAACACTTCATTACCCTAGCAGCCTTATTTTTCTCTTGTTCCATCCTGGCCCAGAACACCCGACTGATAACACAATCAAAAGATTCCAATCTCATCCGTCTCGATGAGGTGGTGCTCTCAGCCAGTGTCATTCTCGGTAGTAAATACCAGGCTAAGAACCGTACGGGTTCTGCCTATTACATTTCGCCCCAGGAACTCGCCACTTTCAACTATACCGATATTAACCGTGTTCTCCGCTCCGTACCCGGCGTCTCATTCTACGAAGAAGACGGCTTCGGACTCCGGCCCAATATCAGTCTGAGGGGAACTTCTCCCGAGCGCAGTGCCAAGATCACCCTGATGGAGGACGGAGTCCTGATCGCCCCGGCGCCCTACAGTGCCCCGGCAGCCTATTACTTCCCTTCCGTCGCCCGCATGCAGGCCGTGGAGATCCTCAAAGGAAGTAGTCAGGTACAGTACGGACCCTATACCACAGGGGGTGCCATCAACATGATCTCGAGCCAGATACCCGATGATTTCAAGGCCTTCCTCGAAGCTTCTTACGGAAACTACAACAGCGGTAGGCTTCACGCCCGTCTGGGGGATTCCAGAGAGCGCTTCGGATATATGGTGGAATACCTCAACTTCAATTCAGATGGCTTTAAGAATCTGGACACAGGGGAAAATACCGGTTTTGACAAGAATGACCTGGTTGCGAAATTCAGGGTAAATACCTCCCCTGAGGCTAGCATCCAACAATCACTGGAATTCAAATTCCAGTATTCAGACGAAGATTCCAACGAAACCTATGTCGGGCTCTCTGATGCCGATTTTGCTTCCACACCTTTCCGGCGATATGCTGGTACGGCCCAGGATGAAATGATCAACGACCACAAACAATTCCTGCTCACTCATGTCCTGGCCTTCAGTGACCGGTTCCATATCACGACCAATGCCTATTACAATGGCTTTACCAGGAACTGGTATAAACTGGACGGCGTAACCCTGAATGGAGAGAGAAGAGGTGTCTCAAGTATCCTGGCAGACCCTGCCGGAAACAGCGAGTACCTGGATGTCATCACCGGGGCTGCCGACAGTCCGGCAGACGCCCTTTTGGTCAAGGCGAATGCCAGGGGTTATATCTCCAAGGGAATCCAGACCAAATTTGATTATCATTGGTCCGGAGAAGAAACATTTCACGACATTGAAGTAGGTCTTCGCTATCACTATGACGAAGAAGACCGCTTCCAGTTCATCGACGGATACCGAATCACGGACGGGGATATGATAAGGACTTCTTCAGGCGTACCCGGCACAGATGCGAACAGGATCAGTGATGCTACAGCTCTGGCTACCTTCGCCCTGTATAAATTTAAATACAAGGAACTCACCCTGACCCCTGGACTGCGCTATGAGAGTATACGGCAAGGCAGGACAGACTACGGCACAGCGGACATAGACCGACTTGGTACCGCCCTGTCTCTCAGAGAAAACAGAACAGATGTCTGGATTCCCGGAGTAGGCTTTAATTACAACTTCGACACCTTTTCCCTCTTCGGAGGCGTACATAAGGGTTTTTCCCCTCCCACCAGCAGGGAAGGTGAAAAGGCCGAGGAAAGCATCAATCTTGAACTGGGTACACGTTTCAGCTTCATGGGACTTTCCGGGGAGATCATCGGGTTCTATAATGATTACAGCAATCTGCTGGGAAGCGATCTCGCGGCCACAGGGGGAACAGGAAGTCTGGATCAGTTCAACGCCGGGGAAGTGGACGTCAGAGGAGTGGAGCTTCTGCTCAACTACAATTTCCTGCAATCTAATGAGAACCTTAACCTCCCGCTGACCTTTGCCTATACCCTTACGGATACTGAGTTTCAAAATAGTTTCGACAGTGCTGAGGATATTTGGGGAGAGGTCACCGCCGGGGACGAATTGCCATACATTTCCAAGCACCAGTTTAACACCACCCTATCGCTGGAACACAAAACCTTTGAGATCAATCTGAGCGGACGCTATAACGGCGAATTCAGAACACGGGCCGGAGTCGGCAGTATCCCTGCAAATGAAAAGGTGCCATCGAGTTTCATACTCGACCTGGCAGGGGCTTACCACATCAACCCCAATGCGAGCCTGACCTTGAATTTCATCAATATGCTGGACGAGCAGTACGCTGTGTCCAGAGTACCTGCCGGACTCCGACCCGGACACCCACTCGGAGCCTATCTGGGAGTGCGATTGCAATATTGAAAACCTTTAGGCGTAGGCAGAAAATAGACGGGTAGCGTGATTATGGGCCGCCTCAAAGGCGGTCCAGCTCACTCCGGTCTGTACCTTTTTCGAGGTAAAATAAGACATCATCTTTTCGGTGGGCATATTCCCGGTAAGTTCGTCCTTGGCCATAGGGCAGCCGCCGAAGCCTTTAATAGCTCCGTCATACCGCCTGCATCCGGCTTTAAAGGCCGCATCGATCTTCTCGTGCCAGCTGCCGGGAGTGGTATGGAGATGGGCTCCAAATTCCACCTGATTATATTTTGGAATGAGTTCTGAGAACAGATAAGAAATGGTCTCGGGGGTAGAGGTACCGACAGTATCCGAAAGGGATAGAATGCGCACCCCCATGGCGATGAGCTTCTCCGTCCACTCCCCTACGATGTCAACATCCCACGGATCTCCGTATGGATTCCCAAAGCCCATGGAAATATAAACCACCACCTCTTTTCCGGAAATGGATGCGATCTCCAGTATCTCTTCAAGGATCTCCGTCGACTGGGCTATGGTCTTATGGGTATTCCGCATCTGAAAGTTCTCGGAGATGGAGAAAGGATAGCCCAGAAAATCAATGGCTTCGAACGCCGATGCGTCCTTTGCACCTCGAACATTGGCGACAATGGCCAGTAATTTTGACTTGTTCTTGCTGAGGTCGAGCCCCTCTAAAACGGCCGCGGTATCAGCCATCTGGGGGATAGCCCTGGGTGAGACAAAACTGCCAAAATCCACGGTGTGGAAACCACAGCCCAGCAGCGCCTGTATATACCTGATCTTCTCCTCCGTCGGGATAAAGGTTTTGATCCCCTGCATGGCATCCCTCGGGCATTCAATAATTCTGACCCTGTCTGCGGTGTTTTCCATGTTGCATTCTGTTCTCCAAAAATACCACTATTTATAGGATAATAAGAGGTAGAGCCCAATACCGACGAACACCAGTAACTGCAACCATTTCAATACTCTCGGTGCCCCGGGATGGCGCTGGAGGTAACCCGAAATGGAACCCGCCAGCAGGGCGATACATGCGAAAATGGAAAAGGAGATGACCATAAAAAGCAAACCGAGAATGTAGAACTGCACGGTCGTGCTCAAAAAGTCGCTAAAGAGGAAACCGGGAAAGAATGCCAGGAAGAATACGGTCACCTTGGGATTGAGCACATTCATGATGAAGCCCTGTCTGAAAAGTTGCCCCAGAGATTTCCGAGGCAGACTGCCTGTATCCAGATCTATCCCAGCAGGAGAACGCCATACCCTGAAAGCCAGGTAGAACAAATACAGGGCCCCGAAAATCTTGATACCGTAAAATAGCACAGGTTTGACACTGATCACCGCCGAAACGCCAAAGGCGAGCAGGGTTGTGTGTACCAGGCAGCCCGAGATGAGTCCCGCTGTGGTCGCCAGGCCGAATTTCTTTCCATGGACGATGCTCTGGGTGAGCACGTAGATATTGTCCGGACCCGGAAAGATGGCCAGGGAGGCCGTGGCCAGGGAAAATGCCCAAAGGATCTCGTAATTCACTTCCTGGTCTGCTTTATGCTCAAGGCAAACAAACGGACTTTTTTATATCTTACAAAAATTTAATCCATGAAAATTCTCGTCCTTTGGCTACCTTTCGCTCTGGCCTTTCTACCGCTTCATTCCACTGCCATGACTGAAAAACCCAACACCACTGCCATTGAAAAAACAATGCTCCAGGACAGTGTGTTGCGGCATGTGGTCCTCTTTAAATTCAAAGCTGGCACCCCGTCCGGAGAAATTGATAAGGTGCAGGAAGCCTTCGTTGCCTTACAATCTAAGATTTCGGAGATTCACTCACTGGAATGGGGAGTTAACAACAGTCCCGAGGGCCTGGAAAAGGGCTTTACTCACTGCTTTTTCCTGACCTTTTTAAGCGAGAGGGACAGGGATGCCTACCTGCCTCACCCGGATCACAAAGCCTTTGGTGATCTGTTGAGCCCTATACTCGATGACGTTCTGGTAGTGGATTACTGGACCCGTTGAGCTTTCCTATTGAGCAGTGCTCTATTGATCCTCTTGACAAGGGCCGGGCCCTCGTATACAAAACCCGTCCACAATTGTACAAGGCTTGCACCAGCTTCTAATTTTTCAAGGGCGTCTTCCGGGGAATGAATTCCCCCTACTCCAATGATCGGAAAAGATCCCTCACTTTTTTCATGCAGGAAGCGGATGACCTCTGTGCTTCGGTCTTTCAGGGGCTTGCCACTCAATCCGCCTTTCTCCTCAGTCAGTGAAAGCGGGGACGTCAGGCCCTCGCGGCCCAGAGTCGTATTGGTAGCGATCACGCCGTCTATGGCAGTACTTCGGACGATTCCGATGATATCGAGTAGTTGTTCCTCAGTGAGGTCAGGAGCGATCTTCAGGAGGATAGGTTTTCTACCGACCTTATGGTCTTCTGCAAGGGCATCGTTTTCCTTTTGCAGGGCTTGCAGGAGGGCGGTCAGTGGTTCTTTTTCCTGCAATTCCCTGAGTCCGGGCGTATTTGGGGAGCTCACGTTGACCACAAAATAATCCACATGCATGTAAAGCGAGCGCATGCAGATCAGGTAATCAGAGACGGCATCCTCGTTCGGAGTGACTTTGTTCTTCCCGATATTACCACCGATGAGCACTCTGTGCTCTTTTTTAAGACGCTCCACAGCCGCAGACACCCCTTCATTGTTAAAGCCCATACGGTTGATGATCGCTTGGTCTGCCTTAAGCCTGAAAAGTCTTTTCTTGGGATTTCCCTTCTGGGGCTTAGGAGTCAGGGTACCGATCTCCACAAAGCCAAAACCCAGGTCGGAGAGTTCATTATACAGCTCTGCATTCTTGTCAAACCCTGCAGCCAGGCCGACGGGATTCCTGAATTTCAGCCCGAAAACCTCCTTTTCCAGGGCGGGATCCTCCAGAGTGAAGATGCGTCTGAATAGACCGGATATACCGAGCCTGGACATACATCTGATGGAAAGGAATGAAAAATGGTGGACTTTTTCGGGATCGAATAAAAAGAGGATGGGTCTGATCAGGAACGTATACATACCGCATTTTGATTGGCAAAAATACGAAGTTCATCCGTCAGGAGACATATAATCCCAGCCAAATTAAGGGAATTATTCGGGGTCCGATTTGGAATAAACCTTCGGAATAACCTGATACGGGGCACGCTGCGCACTGGCACAAAGTTCCAGGTAACGCTCATATTGCCTGGGATTGAAGATCTTCAGCATCCGGATATCATAAGCCCTGGCATTTTCCATGACCATATCCTTCAATTTCCGGTATTTAGTGGCCAAGGCCTCCAGTTCCTCCATAGTGCCCTGGGGATGGGTATCGAACAGGATGTCAATCTCTTCCTGATAGGCCTTGTTCGCCACGGCCAGTTCGGCCCGCCATTCTTCCATTTTCCGGATCTGCTCCTCATTGAGCTGAAATACCTGTACAATGGTTTCCGTATTTTTCCCGCCGATCCCAAGCATACATTCCGCGTTCTGGGCATGTATAGATGCATAATTGATGATCAGGAAGAGGACAAGAATATATTTTCTCATGAGTGAAAGGCTCTTGGGCTGGTTATACTCCCTTAACAAAGATAAGGGCCCTTTAGTATAATTCCATTGATTTTAATCCCGGTGAAGAAGGAGCGTAAAAATAAGTGATACCCTGGTAAAATGAACCCAGGGAAGCCTTAGGATGCGATTGCCACTTATGTTTGGAAGGCCTACATTTGCGAAAAAACAACAAGCATGGCATCATTAACGGAGCGTTTTCTTTCCTATGTTCGGATCGATACCCAAAGCGACCCAAAGTCTGAAACCACCCCCAGCACTGAAAAACAATGGGTCCTTGCCAGAAAGCTTTTCGAAGAGCTAAAATCTCTAGGACTCGAAGAGGTGAGCATGGATGATAACGGCTATATCATGGCTACCCTACCTTCAAACACTAAAAAAGAGGTCCCCGTCATTGGTTTTATTTCCCATTACGATACTTCTCCGGATTTTACAGCCGCGGGAGTAAATCCACGCATTGTTGAGAATTATGACGGGAAAGACATCGTGCTCAGCCCGGAAAAAAACATCGTCCTGTCTCCGGACTACTTCGAGGACCTGCTGCTGTACAGAGGGCAGGATCTCATCGTTACTGATGGCACAACACTTCTGGGAGCCGATGACAAAGCCGGTGTGGCCGAGATCGTCACAGCCATGGAATATCTGATCGCCCATCCGGAAATAGAGCATGGAAAGATCCGTGTAGGCTTCACTCCTGATGAAGAAATCGGGAGGGGGGCACACCGTTTTGATGTGGATGCCTTTGGGGCGCAATGGGCCTATACCTTGGACGGGAGCCAGATCGGGGAGTTGGAGTACGAGAACTTCAATGCGGCCAGTGCCAAGATCTCCGTCAGAGGCAAGAGCGTTCATCCGGGTTATGCCAAGGACAAGATGGTAAATGCCACAGGTATCATCACGGATATTGCCGCCCGACTACCGCGCCAGGAAGTTCCTGAGAAGACATCCGGCAGGGAAGGATTCTTCCATGTCCACCACCTTGAGGGCAACATAGAATTGGCTACTATGGAAATGATCGTCCGGGATCACGACAGGGAAAAATTTGAGAAGAGGAAGCGATTACTGCATGAACTGGTGGAAGAATACAACCTGAAATACCCCGGGGCCATAGACCTGGAGATCAAAGACCAGTATTATAACATGAAAGAAAAAGTAGAACCGGTCTACCATATCGTGGAGGTCGCCAAAGAAGCGATGGAATCACTGGGGATAAAACCTATCATCAAACCGATTCGCGGAGGCACCGATGGCTCTCAGCTGAGCTTTAAGGGTCTGCCCTGCCCCAATATCTTCGCCGGGGGCCACAATTTTCACGGGAAATACGAATATGTGCCAATACAAAGTATGGAGAAAGCAGTGGAAGTAATCGTTAAAATTTGCGAACTTACTGCTCAGAAACAATCCAAATCCCAATGAAAAACACTGAGGTAGAAGCCTTCTATGCGAAAGAAGGGCCCTTCAGGGAAGGGTTGTCCCTGCTAAGGCAATTGGCCCTCCAGACCGGTCTGGAGGAAGACTACAAGTGGAATTCCCCCGTCTATACTCTGGAAGGGAAAAACGTTTTTGGGATCACGGCATTCTCATCCCATTTTGGCATCTGGTTCTTTAACGGGGTTTACCTCAAGGACCCTCAGAAAGTCCTTGAGAATGCTCAGGAGGGAAAAACCAAGGCGATGCGGCACTGGAAGTTTACGGACATGGACGAAATAGGATCGGAATCCGTGCTCGCCTATATGCGAGAGGCCGTGGAAAACCAGAAGAAGGGTAAGGTTTGGACCCCAAATAAGAAAAAGACCGTCGAAGTGCCTGAATTATTGAAAGCAAAACTCGAGGTGGACTCCGCTCTCAATAGGGCATTTAAAGAATTATCTCCTTATAAGCGACGGGAATTCTGCGAGTATATTGCATCAGCCAAGCAGGAGGCCACCAAGTTGAGACGACTGGAAAAGATCCTACCTATGATCAGGGATGGGATCAGCCTTAACGACCAATACCGTTAGGGATAACCCCATATACAAAACAAAAAAAACCGGTGCTTGCAGCTCCGGTTTTTGAATTCTTGAGGCATTCTCTTATTTGCTGGGAGCATTCAGTTTGTTGCTCATCTCCATGGAGATAGCAGATCGGTCGAATTTCAACCTGCCGGCCATCGTCTCAATGATACAGGAAAAATCCTTGTCATTCAGATCTACGATCTTGCCGTGCATACCGCTCTTGGTGACGATCTTATCTCCTTTCTTGAGAGCTGCCGCAAATTTCTTCTCATCTTTCTGCCTTTTCATCTGGGGACGGATCATAAAAAAATACGCCACCACAAAGATGAGGATCATGGGCAGGAAATTCCCTATTTCATTCATACCTGATAAATTGTTTTATGCCTTATTTTACAGGACCGAGAGTGTTAGCGGATGCTGCGTTCTTCGGGTTCACGAAGGCTTTGATGCGCAGTAATTCCGATCCCTTGGCAGTGTTGGCCGTTACCGTGATCGTCTTGGTCACCTGATTCTGGCCGGAACCGTTGAATTTTACCAATAATTGCCCTGTCTCACCGGGAGCTATAGGCTTGTTCTTTGGATACTCGGGAACCGTACATCCACAGCTACTGGTAGCATTGGTAATGATGAGGGGGGCGTTTCCCGTATTGGTAAAGGTAAAGGTAGTTTCCTGAGGAGTGCCTTGCTCGATGGTACCAAAGTCATGCTCAGACTTTTCGAAGGTCATCACCGGCAGGTTCTTCGCAGCGGCATCCCTTTCTGCTGCCACTTCAACGTTGGCTGTTTCGATTTTGTTGGAGGCCTTTTCCTTGCAGGAAACAAAACCCATCATGCTGATCACACACAGGGCGACAAATACTCTTTTCATAGGTTTATATTTTACTATTTGGGTGCAAAATTAAGGAATAATTGCTTACAGAAGTCCCCTCCCACTCTTTTTAAGTTTTCCATCAGCCTTGTATTCCCTGACCAGTTTATCGAGAACACCGTTGATAAAGATGCTGCTTTTGGGCGTGGAATACTCCTTGGCGATCTCCAGGTACTCGTTGATGGACACGCGCTCGGGGATGGAAGGGAAATTCAGCAGCTCGCAGATAGCCATCTTGAGCAAGATAGCATCGATATCCGCAATGCGGTCTTTGTCCCAGTTGGGGGTTTTGCCCTGGATCTCCTTTTCGAGAGCACTGTTTTGCAGCAGGGTCTTGGTCAGCAGTTTCCTGGCGAAGTCCATATCTTCTTCGTCCTTCAGGAGCCTGGGGAGGAAGTATCTCGAAGGAGAATTTTCCCTGGCAGCTTTTAGTTGCTTGAGGATAAAGGTGTTCACCAGGGGGATATCGTCCACCCAGGTCAATTTGTCGTCCTCAAAGAACTCGTACAGTTTTTCGTTAGGTGCAATTACTTCCCGGAAGAGATCAATGATCAGGCTTTTGTCCTCCGCAAAAGACCTGCCTTCTTTATTCATATACTCCAGATACAAGGGGTGAGAGACGATCTCCTTAAAGATGATCTTTACATAGTCTTCATTGAGGTACCATCCCTTGATCTTGCGTTTTTTTAGCTCTTGATCCAGGGGTGGATTCTCCACCAGGTGAAGCAGGAGGCCATTCTTCACGAATTTTTCCTTGTCGGGAAATTCGTCGCTGGCGGAGGCGAGGTATTTTTTTGATTCCTGGAGGACGCGATGCTCTGCAAGGGCATGGATCTCCCGCAACAGGCAAAGGATCAAAAGGTAGAGCGTATAGGTGTTCTCAATGCTTACACGGAGGAATTTCTCCTGTTTGTCCAGGGAGTCATCCTTGGATTGGATGAGGGCGTAAATGCACTGCATAACCTTCACCCGTAGCTGCCTTCTAGTAAGCATGTCTAAGAACTTTAGGGATCGTTAATCGGTGTCAAAAATAAGAATTCCCCTGAAATGATCGTAGGCAACCCTGCATATCTTATCGCTTCTATAACATTTCCAAAGTAAAGAATCCCCTATCTTTGCCTCGCTCGGCAATTCTACCGGGGCTTACCGATTTTATGAAAGAACTAAAACACCTCAACAAATACTTCAGGAAATACTGGTTCAAACTGTTTCTGGGCATTATCATCACTATCATCGCCAGGGTCTTCCAACTCGTCATGCCCTCCTATGTGAAGAACTCTATAGAAGTGGTAGAAAAATATTTTGCCGGTACCGTTGCCAAGCCAGAGGCGACCTCCCTGCTCCTGGAATACATTCTGATCATCATCGGGGCTGCCCTGCTCTCGGGGTTTTTCACCTTCCTGATGCGACAGACCATCATCAACGTCAGTCGCTATATCGAATACGACCTCAAGAATGAGGTTTTCGACCACTACCAGTTGCTCAACCTGAATTTCTACAAGAAGAACCGCACCGGTGATCTTATGAACCGGATCAGCGAAGATGTGAGTCAGGTCAGGCTATATGCCGGCCCCGCCATCATGTACGGGATGCAAACCCTGACCCTGTTCGTATGCCTCATTCCGCTGATGTTTATCAAGGCCCCGACCATCGCATTCTACGCCCTCCTGCCCTTGCCGGTCCTCTCTGTTCTGATCTACAAGATCAGCAAGATCATCCACAAGAGGAGCACCCGGGTACAGGAATTCCTTTCAACGCTTTCCACCTTTGCTCAGGAAACATTTTCGGGTATCTCGGTGATCAAGGCCTATAACCTGGAGCCCAAGATCAACACGGAGGGTGCCTCCCTTGCCCTGGAGGGCAAGAACCGGAGTATGGACCTGGCCAAGGTCGACGCCTGGTTCTTTCCCCTGATGATCCTGCTCATTGGTATCAGTAACATCTTCGTGATTTATGTAGGTGGTAAACAGTATATCGACGGAAATATAGAAACCATTGGGACCATCGCCGAATTCATCCTTTATGTGAATATGCTCACCTGGCCAGTGGCCATCGTGGGATGGCTTACATCCCTGGTTCAAAGGGCCGAAGCCTCCCAGAAAAGGATCAATGAATTTCTCAAGGTGCAACCCGAACTGCGGAACGAGGTTGAGGAGCAAACCCCGATCCGGGGCGAGATCGTCTTTGACAAGGTGACTTTCACCTATGAGGACACGAACATCACAGCCCTCAAGGACATTTCTTTCCGGGTAGAGGACGGACAGACCGTAGCCATACTGGGGCAGACGGGATCCGGAAAGTCTACCATCCTCGATCTGGTGGCACGGCTATACGATGTCAGTTCAGGAGAGATCAGGATAGATGGGACTCCCATCAGGCAATTGAACCTGCACAGCCTCAGGAGTTCCATTGGGGCAGTCCCCCAGGATGCCTTCCTCTTCTCGGATACCATCTCCAACAATATCCGCTTCGGGAAGGAAAATGCCTCAGATGAAGAAATACAGGAAGTGGCAAGGATGGCTGTGGTCCACGAGAATATCA
The DNA here is from genome assembly GCA_965364605.1 of uncultured Muriicola sp. Classification (GTDB taxonomy): domain Bacteria; phylum Bacteroidota; class Bacteroidia; order Flavobacteriales; family Flavobacteriaceae; genus Muriicola. The sequence continues at coordinate 33,808 of CBDTYM010000002.1, read as the reverse complement.
TGGGCTTTTCCAAGAAATACGAGACGGTACTGGGGGAGCGCGGCATTACCCTGAGCGGAGGTCAGAAACAGCGGGTGTCCATCGCCAGGGCGCTCTTAAAAGACCCCGAGATCTACCTCTTTGACGATTGCCTCTCTGCAGTGGACACGGAGACGGAGGAAGCGATCCTCAACAATCTCAAAAAAGCATCGCGTAACCGCACCACCCTTATCGTGAGTCACAGGGTGTCTTCGGCAAAGAACGCAGACAAGATCATCGTGCTGGATGAAGGGCAGATTCTGCAGGAGGGGACCCACGAGGAACTCGTGGCTCAGGAGGGGTATTACAAGGAGCTTTACGCCCATCAGTTAAGCGAGAAAGAAAACTAGAAAATTGTTGCTGAATTAGGTTTTTTTTTACATTTTTGATGACCTTATTCGAAAAAACTTAACAATTACGGCACATATGGGAGAAAAAGATTTAATGGATCAGGAGGAAATTTTCTCCAAAGTTTTAAGGGCCGGCAGGAGAACATACTTTTTTGACGTCAGAAGTACCAAGGCCGGAGACTATTACCTCACCATCACAGAAAGCAAGAAATTCACCCACGACGACGGTTCTTTCCACTATAAAAAACACAAGATCTATCTTTATAAGGAAGACTTCCAATCCTTCAGGGATAATATGGAAGAAATGATGGATTACATCATCTCGGAAAAGGGTCATGAGGTCATATCCGAGCGCCATCAAAAGGACTTCAAGAAGGAAGAAACGGAAAAAAATGGGGATGGACAGTCCCTTGACAACTTCACGGATGTCGATTTCGATGACATTTGAGAAATTGGTGTAAAAGAAAATTAGAGGCCTCTGTAAAGAGGTCTTTTTTGTATGTATCCAGCCTTTTTACAACATAACCCTCTTGTGCTTAGACAAGGGATTGTTTACCTTTAGCAAGCTCAAAAAACTTCGCTTATAATGAAAAAAACACTACTCCTCGCTTGTCTCCTGACTGCTGCATTCCTTTTTGCTCAAGACGATCTTTCCCTCGATTATTACCTGCCGACGGAATATACCTACGATCCTGCCATTCCCAAACCGGCTGACATCATCGGGCACGAAGTGGGCGAATGGCATGTGACCCATGACAAACTCGTGTTCTACATGCAGGCCCTGGCTGAGGCCAGTGACCGGATCACCATCGAGAACAGAGGCACCACCTTTGAAGGCAGGCCGATCTTGCTGCTGACCGTGACCTCCCCTGAAAACCACAACAATCTGGAAGAGATTAGGCAAAAGCACCTGGAACTGACGGAGAGCGGAGGCGGTAACCTTTCTGTAGGAGAGATGCCCGTAGTCGTTTACCAGGGTTTTTCCGTTCACGGCAATGAGCCCAGCGGTGCAAATGCAGGCCTGGCTTACGCTTATTATCTGGCAGCTGCCCAGGGGCCAAAGATCGATGAGATGCTGAAAAATACCATCATTCTGATGGACCCCTCCTTCAACCCGGACGGGTTGCAGCGTTTTGCGTACTGGGCCAATACCAACAGGAATATGAACCTCACTGCCGACAACAACGATCGGGAATACCACGAGGTTTGGCCGGGGGGAAGGACAAACCACTATTGGTTCGACATCAACAGGGACTGGCTACCCGTCCAGCTTCCCGAGAGCAGGGCGCGCATAAAGACCTTTCACCGATGGTTGCCCAACATCCTGACTGATCATCACGAAATGGGCACCAACTCCACCTTTTTCTTTCAGCCTGGGGAGCCTTCCCGTGTCCATCCCCTCACTCCGAAAGACAATCAGGAACTCACAGCAGAGATCGGGACCTACCACGCCAAAGCCCTGGATAAAATAGGATCCCTCTATTACTCGGAAGAGAACTACGACGATTATTATTACGGTAAGGGCTCCACCTTCCCCGATGTCGTGGGAAGCATCGGTATCCTTTTCGAACAGGCGAGTTCCCGGGGTCACATACAGGAAAGTGAAAATGGGGTCCTTACCTTTCCCTTTACGATCCGCAACCAATTCACCACCGCCCTCTCCACGGTGGAGGCTGCTCAGAACATGAGGCCTAAACTGCTGACCTATATGCGTGATTTCTTTGCGAACCAGCGCAGCGAGGCTTCGAGAAACAGGACAAAGGGGTATATTTTCGGGGATGAAAAGGACGCTGCCCGGGCCTGGCACCTGGCGGAGATCCTGGAAAGACAGAATATCAAGTTCCACGAGGTAGGCCAGGACATCACCCTGGGTGGCAGGCGCTATAAAAAAGGCAATAGTTATGTAGTGCCCCTGGAGCAGAAGAACCACAGGCTGATACAGGCCATGTTCGAGAAAAGGACGACCTTTACCGATAGCCTGTTCTACGATATTTCTGCCTGGACATTCCCATTGGCCTTCAACCTGGATTATGCCGAACTCACCTCCTTATCCAGCGCAGGACCACAGATAACGGAACTCAAGAACTTACCGGGTTCTGTCAGCGGGGAAAGCGCCTATGCTTATCTCTTCGAATGGCACGAATACTATACTCCCAAAGCCCTGAACCAGATCCTGGAAAAAGGGTTGAGGGCTAAGATCGCCCAGTATCCCTTCAGCATGAACGGGGTCAATTACGACTACGGGACTGTGATGATCCCGGTCCAGAATCAGTCCCTGGACCAAAAGGCGCTCTTTGCCTTTTTGAAGGAGGTCGCTGAGGACAGTCATCTGCAAATTACCGCTGTGAGCACCGGGCTGACCCAGGGAATAGACCTCGGAAGCGGGGATTTCGAACCAGTGGAAAAGCAGAATGTCGCCCTTATCGTGGGAGAAGGGATCCGTTCATACGACGCCGGGGAGATCTGGCACCTATTCGATACTCGTTATGATATTAAACTCACCAAAATAGACACGGAATACCTGGGAAGGGCCGACTTGAGCTCCTACACAGACATCATCATTCCCGGTTCGTGGGGTAGTGGTGGATTGAGTAAATCCCATGCAGAAAAATTGAAGGAGTGGGTTAAAGACGGAGGCACCCTGATCGGGTACCGCACCACGGCCAACTGGTTTGAGCAACACGAATTCCTCGACCTGAAATTCAGGAAGGATACCCTGGTTGCCAAAAATATCACTTTCGGCGAACGGGAGGATTTTCGAGGTGCCCAGGTGACGGGAGGTGCTATTTTTGAGGCGCGGATAGACAGGTCGCACCCGATCAATTTTGGCTACAAGAACTATACGCTCCCACTTTTCAGAAACAGCAACATCTACCTGGAACCCGAAAAGGACAGTTATGACAATCCCATACAATACACTGCATCTCCTCTGTTGAGCGGTTATATCTCCGAAGAGAACGCTGCCCTGATCTCTAACAGTACCCCTTTTAAGGTTGAAAGGATGGGAAGAGGAAGGATCATACTCTTTACGGATAACACCAACTTCAGAGCATTCTGGTACGGGACCAATAAATTACTGATGAACGCCATCTTTTTCGGAAGTATGATGTAGACAATATCCGGAAATCATTTTACCTCAAACCTGTCCTGGTCCGACCCCATTTGACGAAAAGCAGGTTGAACAGGAAATGGCCCAATAACACGACTGTCGCCAGGGAAGCGTTGCTCAGCACGTAACAGGCCCACCACAACAAGGCGTAAAAGCTCGGTTGTGCCACCAGGACATAGGCGAAGCGGAACGTACTCACAAATTCCACTTCGAGGATCCTCGGTTTCAGAAAAATTCGCCAGAAAAAGATCACCGGGGCATTGATCAAAATGAAAACAGCCCTCAACACAAAAGAACTGAACGCGGGGCGCCTTTTGTGAAATTCCTGGGATTTTTCCGGGAATTGACTGAGAGCCTCATTGGTTGTCCTGGGGTCCAAAAAGTCTACATGGAGGCTGTTCAGGTAGTTCTCTGCCTCCTCGTATGGGAGTGCCGGATCGATATGCGTAGTTTGGCGTCTCAGGGCCGAAGAAACCTCTTCCCTGAGTCGTACCACTGCGCCCTGGGTATCCGTTTTGTCATAATGTTCCCGGGAAGAGATAGGCTGACCAAAATAAAAGGAAACCCTGTCCGGGAAGGCGTCTGCTTTTTCGTAGTTGATCCCCACGGGGACGAGAAGGACATCCAGTTGTTCGTCCTTGTCCAGGGTGGCAAAGAGGATACGGGTAAATCCCTTGCTGAGGGGCCTTACCCGCCTCATGATATTGTGGTTGGCTTCGGGAAAGATCAAAATTCGACCTCCTTCCTCCAGGATCCGGGTACAGTTCTCAAAGATTTCCAGGTTACGTTCAAGGGTATCTCTCCCGTCCCGCATGCGATATACCGGCAACATCCTCAGGAAGCGGAATATCCTGTTCACCAGAGGATTGATAAAGACATCCGACCGCGTCAGGAAATAGGTCCGAAAAGAGGTGTATGCCGCGATCACCAGGGGATCCATGAGGGCATTTTGATGGTTGGCCAAAAACATCACAGGCCGATCCGTGGGAACCTGCTGCACACCGTGGAATTGGATTTCCCGATAGTAACAGAAGAGTCCAAATGCAGCCACTTTCTGGGTGAGATCGTATAACAGCCTGTTCATCCTCTTACCTCCTTTCCTATAGGTTTTAGAGCCCAGAAAGCACCGAGAAAAAGTCCTGAGATCAGATGCCAGACCCCCCAAAAAGCAGCAACAACTGCCATTCCTCCAAGACCATCAAAAAAAGTAAAGATAAGAACCAGCCCGAGGCCGGAATTCTGTATCCCTGTTTCCACAGTAACGCAGCGGACATCCCTTGCAGAAAGTCCGGCGAGTCGGGACGCGCTGTACCCGGTGAGGTAGGCCAGAGTGTTTTGCAAGAGGACCAGCCAAAAGACCAGGTACAGGTAATCCTGAATCATCATTCGGTTGTTGTAGATCACCACCAGGATCAGACAAACCAGGAAAATCAAAGAGACTATACTCAGAACTTTACCTAGTTTTCGGGCCCCTCCGGGATAGCGTTCCTTTATCCACACCCCGGCTATCAAAGGGATACCCAGGATCAGGCTCACGATTTCTATCATCTCCAGGGGATCTATAGAGATCTCCCGGAGGAGTTCACGGGCAGGAGGATAAAGGGAACCCCAGAAACTGAAGTTTACGGGGGTGAGCAGGATGGCCAGCAGGGTGGCATTTGCCGTCAGTGCCACAGAAAGGGCCCGGTTGCCCCCGGCAAAGGAAGTGATGAAGTTGGAAAAATTCCCGCCTGGGCAGGCGGCGACCAGGATCATCCCCAAAGCCAGGCTCGGGTCGGGCCGGAGCAGGAGTACCATCAGAAAAGTGAGCAAAGGAAGGGCCACAAACTGGCATAGCACTCCTACCACTACAGGGCGCGGATTCCTGAACAATTCCCTGAAATCTGCAACCCTGATATGCAACGCCACGCCAAACATGATAAGTGCCAGGACCACATTCAGGATCCACAAGGTCTCAGTTGAAAAGTCGATGCGAACCTCGTCTATGTTCATCGGTTTGTCAAATCGGTTAGCAGGCGTGGCAACCCTGACCAAAGATAACCAAGTTCACGGATAGATAGGATTGGGGAAATATTTCCTTCCATAGAGACCGGGAGGGGGGAATTCCAAGGAAACCACCTATGTTTAGGAATCACTTGTTACTTTTGTATGGAAAAAGATTATCATGGCAAGAACTCCGAGCAACATGCTACCTTTAGGCACCAGGGCACCCCAGTTTAAACTTCCAGACACGATATCCGGCGGCAATATGTCCCTGGAAGACGTACGGGGCGATAAAGGAACTGTAGTCATGTTCATATGTAACCATTGCCCTTTTGTAAAACACGTCAATTCGGAACTCACTCGCATAGGTAAGGACTATATGTCAAAAGGCATTGGCTTTGCGGCGATCTCGAGTAACGATGTGGAGAACTACCCTCAGGACGCTCCACATCTGATGAAGAAAACCGCTGCGGAAGAGGGGTACCCTTTTCCCTATCTATATGACGAAACCCAGGAAGTCGCCCGGGCATATGACGCAGCTTGCACGCCGGATTTTTACCTTTTCGATGCTGATCTCCAGCTGGTCTACAGGGGGCAACTGGATGATTCCAGGCCGGGTAACGATTTACCGCTAACAGGGTCGGACCTGAGATCGGCCATGGACAACTTGCTCTCGGGCAGGCCACAGGCCACTGAACAAAAACCCAGTATCGGATGCAACATCAAATGGCGGGTGAACTGAGGCGAGAAAAACTGCCTGGTATTGTCCTGGAACCGGTCCATTCAGAAACCTGGTCTGACTACTGCCGTTTGGGGGAGAATGCCTATAGGGAACACTATCTGCACCTGTGGCCCGGACAGGACCCCTCGCCCTATCTCCAAAAAAGTTTTACAAAAGAGGTGGTCCAGAATGAATTGAGTAGTAAGGATAACCTCCTCTTTATCATCAGGCTTGCGGGGGAAGGTATAGGTATCGCCAAGTTGGTCCTGAACCGACCTCCGGCTCAAATAGAACTACCGGCTCCGGTTTATCTGGAGAAGATCTATCTGTTGAAAGAACACACCGGAAGAGGCTTCGGACGACAGGTTCTCACTGCCTTGCACGCGCTCTCCCACAAGAAGGGAGGAGAATCTATCTACCTGCTGACCATGCGAAAGGGAAAGGCTTTGACATTTTATCAGGAAATCGGATACCACATCCTCAGGGAGGAAATGCTTCCTTTTGAAAATGCGATCCAGGAAGAGAGGGGTATGTACCTCCTTGCCAGATCATTGCCTTAAGATTTACCAGTTCATTCGGTTTGCCAGACTCTGAATATGAGCCAGGTGGTGGTTGCCGTGCCAGGCATATCTGCCAGCATTCTCCTCCAGAGTAGATTCCTTATTCCCGTCTGGGTGAATGAAGGTGCGCGACCACTGTTCACGGGTCAACCCGTTGAGCAAAAAGACCAGCTTGGCATGCACCGCCTCCAGGTGGTTCAGAGAAAGCTCAACAGGCGCCTGTCTGGAATCAAAGAGATTTGCCCATTCCTTTTCCAGGTAAGGTTTGATGAGGGGACGGTCTTCTGTCAGAGCCCATTTAAATCTGATATAGCTGTTGTGATGGCTGTCAGCCAGATGGTGAACTACTTGTCTCACTGTCCAGCCATCAGGTCGATAGGGTGTCTCGAGCTGCTCATCATTAAAAGGGGCCACCAGGTCTCTAAGGTTTACCGGGAGGGCTTCGATCTGGGCGATCCAGTCTTTGAGCAGCAGGCTTGTGATCTTCGCAGGTCTTGTAAAATGACCTATGGGATATCTCAATGTTTCGAGGTTGGCATCTTCCATGTCACAAAGGTATAAAAGTCCAAATTCAGTCATAGCAAAGTAAAAAACTTTAGTCCATCTCTCATCACATCCATGGTTTAATGAAAAATTAACGCACCAAAATCTGCATTTATATATTATCCTATTAATTTTGTAGGACTTATAGGTATTAAACGAAAAACAAAAACCATGGCAACATTAAGACTGGGCGATACCGCCCCTGATTTTACTGCAGAGAGCACTTTTGGCAGGCTCAATCTCTACGATTATCTCGGTGACAGCTGGGGGATTTTATTCTCTCATCCTGCAGATTTCACTCCTGTTTGTACTACCGAACTGGGCACAGCGGCCAAATTCAAAAAGGAATTTGACAAGAGGAACGTGAAGATGCTGGCCTTGAGTGTAGACGGCAGGGCTTCCCATGACGAATGGATCAAAGACATCAATGACACCCAGGCCACAGAGGTTAATTTTCCCATCATTGCAGACGAAGACCGCAAGGTCTCAGACGCCTATGACATGATACATCCCAAGGCCAATGACACCCTGACGGTTAGGTCTGTCTTTATCATTGCGCCGGATAAGACCATCAAACTCATCCTTACCTATCCCGCTTCCACCGGCAGGAATTTTTTCGAGTTGTTAAGGGTGATCGACTCCCTGCAACTGACCGCTTACCGGAAGGTAGCTACCCCGGCCAACTGGAAACAGGGAGAAAAAGTAGTGGTGAGTCCGTCAATACCTACAGCTGAGGCCCGGGAAATGTTCCCCAAAGGTGTCGAGGAGATAAGGCCATACCTGAGGCTTACCCCGGATCCCACGGCATAATCTCATGAGAGCTACAAAGGTCTCTCCTTTGTCACGAAAAAATATAAAAGGCTCAAAGGCAGAGATTTTAATTATTTAAGCGTACCTTTGGCCCCTTAACAAATTATTTTTTTTATTATGAGTAAAGGAACAGTAAAATTCTTCAATGATTCTAAAGGCTATGGCTTTATCACTGAAGATGGTTCATCAGAAGATCACTTTGTGCACATTTCCGGCTTAATTGACGAAGTACGTGAGGGTGATGTTGTAGAATTTGAACTGCAACAAGGAAAAAAAGGACTGAACGCCGTTAATGTGAAAGTAATTGACTAGGTAAAAATCCCATTTTCTAAATAACCCCGGCCAAATGGCCGGGGTTTTTATTTTCAGACCCTGTTGATAAGTTGTTATTAACTTCCAACGCTAAAAACACAACATCCGAACAGTTTTCACGTCTTAATGGTATACGCCGGATAAATAACCATCACCCATGTATTCTTTTTTCTGGATCTTACTTGTTTTGATCGCCATCAATATCGTGCTGTTGCTTTTGAGTACCTTCAGCAAGACCAAAACATAAAAAACCGCTGCCTGGGGTAGGGTCAGTGAGGCAGATAGCTGTTATTACATAAAAGCTATGTCTGTCTTCATCACCATCATGGGATTTCTGGTTGTCCTTAACCTGGGCCTCCTCCTCTTTTCCATACAATTGGCAAACAGAAAATAGGGAGTAGTTATTCGTGACAGCTGCCTACTTTACGGCCATCAACTCCACGTCAAAGATCAGGGTTGCATTCGGGGGGATAACCCCTCCAGCACCGGCACTACCGTATGCCAGATGAGAAGGTATGACGAATCTGGCCTTGTCTCCCACCTTTAAGAGTCCAATGCCCTCATCCCATCCCGGGATGACCTGACCATTTCCCAGCAAGAAGGAGATTGGCTCCTTTCGCCTGTACGAAGAGTCGAATACCTGGCCATTTGCCAGTGAGCCCTCATAGTGAACAGATACCTGCTGTCCTTTTTCAGGTTTTTTGCCCGATCCTTTCTGAATCAACTTATAACGGAGGCCACTTGGGGTTTTTTCAAAACCAGACGCGATCTTCTCAATCTCAGCCTCTGCTTTCTCTCTCTGTTTGGCTATTCGCTCTTCTTTGTTCTTCTCAAAGGATCTGAATGCCTGCAGGGCATCCCAATTTTCCGAAGCTTTGCCAACCCTCAGAATTTCCACGGATTCCATGGTGTCTCCCTGTTCGATGGCATCTACTACTTCCTGTCCCTGGGCTACATGCCCAAAGACCGTATGTTTATTGTCGAGCCAAGGGGTAGCTGTATGAGTGATAAAAAACTGGCTGCCGTTGGTTCCGGGTCCGGCATTGGCCATTGAAAGCACGCCCGGAGCGTCGTGTTTGAGTTCGGGGTGGAACTCATCGTCAAACTTATATCCGGGGTCACCTGTTCCTGTACCGAGCGGACATCCCCCCTGAATCATGAAGTCAGGAATCACCCTGTGAAAGTTCAGGCCATCGTAATAAGGCTCGCCTTCTGGTTTGGCCGAATTCTTCTGTTTGCCCTCAGCCAGGGATACAAAATTTCCCACCGTTCCCGGGGTCTTTTCATAGGTCAGTTTTACGAGGATCTCACCTTTTGTGGTATTGAATTTTGCGTAAATACCGTCTTCCATGGATATCATTTTTAGGCGGCAAAGATAAGAAATACTTCCCTAAAACAGGGGCCACCGCAAGGAGAATCCCTTAGATAAAATGGTTCAGTTTCGCCACGTGCCCAGTTCGTATTTATCAGCGAGATAGATCAGCGAAGTCATCGCAGCCGCTCCCAACTCCAGTTCCCTTTTGTTGATGTGTTCAAAGGTGTCATTCTGGGCATGGTGATGGGCAAAATAGCGTTGGGAATCCGGCCTCAGGCCCGCCAGCACCATCCCCTCCTTCTTCAAGGGTCTGATATCGGCTCCCCCGCCTCCTCTGGTCAGTGCGGAAGACTGGTAAGGTTCAAACAGGGATCGCCAACCGCTTATCACTTCAAAATCGGCATCGGCACAATCAAAGCCAAAGCCCCTGGGAGTAAAGCCTCCGGCATCACTCTCCAGGGCAAAAACATGTTTTTCTCCTTTTTCACCTGCCTCTGCTGCGTATTTCCTCCCGCCGCGCAGGCCATTCTCCTCATTCATGAACAATACCACCCTTATGGTGCGTTTGGGTTTATACCCGCTTTTTTTTAGCAACCTCAGCACTTCCATACTCTGGACACATCCCGCCCCGTCATCATGCGCCCCATCTCCCAGGTCCCAGGAATCGAGATGTCCGCCTACGACCATGATCTCATCAGACTTTGTACTTCCTTGGATCTCACCTATGACGTTGAAGGACTGCACATCCTCAAGCTGTTTGCAATTCAGTTTGAAATAAAACTGGATCTCAGGATTGAGCCTGAGTGTCGTACTCAGGAATTCCGCACCGTTGGTACTGATGGCGGCAGCAGGAATGCGATCCTTCTCCGGAAGATCGCCGTAATTGGTTGAACCCGTATGTGGGTAATCATCCAGGCGTAGGTTCATCGATCTTACTATCACTCCTACGGCCCCGTATCTGGCGGCTTCTGCAGCCCCGGAAGACCTCTGGTCCACTGCACCTCCATAGGCCTGGAAGGTGTTGATCAACGCAGGGTCCATAGGCCGGTTGAAAAAGACGATCTTCCCTGCGATCTTTCCCCTCCCGAGCTTGGGCAGGTCGTCCAAACTTTGGACTTCAACCACCTCAGCCTTGACCCCTCCTGGGGGAGTAGGCACTGAGCCTCCCAGGGCACAAATAGGGACGTTACTGGTATATCCGGGTTTGCTTTCCAGATAGGCGAACTCGGGGGTACCCCTGACCCATTTGGGAACCATTACGGGTTGCAGCCAAACCCTATCGAGTCCGAGGGAGTCCAGTTCTGCTTTTGTGAAGGTCACGGCCTGCTCTGCCTGTACGGAACCAGAGAGTCGGCCCCCAATCTGATTGGAGAGATAGTTGAGCCAGTCATAGGCCTTGCCCTCAGTTAATGCGAGGTCGTAAAACTCCCTTATTCGCCTTTCGTCCTCGGTCTGCGCCTTCAGGGCTGTCAAAGACATTAACAAAAGGCATGTGATCAGTATTCTTTTCATTCGTTTTCAAGTTGTCTTTGGTATTCTTCGATGTTGGCACGGGTCTCTTCGTCCAGTTCTGGTTCTACCACATCATCGTATTTGCCAAGTTCCTGAAGAAGGATCTTCGCCACAATGACACGGGCTGCGTCTTTGTTGTCTGCAGGGATCACATACCAGGGAGCGTGACCGCTGGAAGTCTTGTTGATAGCCTCCTCGTAGCACCACTGGTATTTGTCCCACAGGGCTCTTTCCTTTAGGTCGCCGGCAGAAAACTTCCAGTTCTTTTCCTTTAGTTCGAGCCGTCGCAGCAAGCGTTGTCGCTGTTCCTCTTTGGAGAGGTGAAGGAAGAACTTAAATATAATGGTCCCGTTCTCGGCCAGGTGCTTTTCAAAATCTCCGATCTGCCTGAACCGTTTTTCCCAAAAAGCCTCATCTATATCTGCAACGGAATGGATGCCCGGAATATGCTCACCGAGGATATAATGGGGATGGACCCGGGTCACCAGGACATTTTCGTAATGGGTTCGGTTGAATACACCAAACTTTCCCTTGGGTGGCAGGGCCAGGTAGTGTCTCCAGAGGTAGTCATGACTCCGCTCAAGTTCAGTGGGAACCTTGAAACTGTGGACCTGTACGCCCCTTACATTGAAGTCCTTGAACACCTCCCGGATCAGGCTGTCCTTCCCGGCCGTGTCCATCCCCTGAAGACATATCAGGACGCTGTACTTGTCGTGGGCGTACATCACGTCCTGGAACTTGCCGAGTTTTACACGGATCTTTTCCAGGTATTTCTCAAGTTTCTTGTCGGATTTGCCAAAATCCTCATAAGTGGGCAGATCGGCGAGCTTGACCTTCGTCTCCACCCGGTATCTCTCGCTTTCTATCTTCTTCATAGGCGGAAGATAAAAATATTTCTCTGTCCTGACCATGACCCTGCGAAATAAATGAGGCGGCAGTTCAGAAACATCCGTAATCTATCGAAAGTCGTCTGTTTTTTTCCTTTTGACGAATAAATGAGGTCATCCGGGAGGCACATCCCTATTTTTAGAGACCCAAATCTGAAATAAAGACCGAAATGCCATTGCAAATAATCAAGCATATCCTTTGGCTTGCCCTGTTTCCTCTTTCAGTGTATACAGGTCATTCCAATGCTTGTGAATACGCCGGCTCCAATATCAGCTATATCAGAGCGAATACCGAGAAGGCCATGCAAGCGGATAAGATGAACATGTCTCACTATTACGCTTACAAGGCCCTGAGTGCAATTGACAAGAGTAAAGGACAATTCGAGGCCTGCGGTTGTGAGTACGCCCAGCAGAGCATAACAGAAAGCGAACGCTACCTCAAACAGTCGATACGGGCCTCAAGCCTCCTCAGTTCCCGCATGCTGCTTGAAAAGTCCCTGGAACATACGCTCGGAAGCCTGGAAGCCCTTGAAGACCACGCGGAGATCCATGTTAGTGAATACGGGAATGACCTTGCTGTGAATACGACAGAAAGCTCCCCGGCCCGCAACAGGTTCAGGCCGATCGGCGGCAAAGCGCTTGAGGTAAAGGTAGATTCCTCTCTTATAAAGTTCAGGGTCTCCCTGGACGAGGTCATCAGCACCCTCCCTTGCAAAGAGGCAAGGGACTACGTGAATGGTGTATATGAACACTGTGAACTGGAGCTCTTAAAACCCCATCTTACGGAAGGTAAGCGTTACTATAATCTCCGGACGAAGGAAATTGCCTCCAGGGCCCTGACTAAGTTGGAGGATCGCTGCACTACGGATTGAGAGGGAGGATTTCTTACTTACTTGCGAATAGTTTTACATCTTGCTCTGTGATCTCCTGATCGCCTAGAATGGTGAGTCTTTCCACCACATTGCGCAACTCCCGTATATTTCCTGTCCAATCGTATTCCTTGAGAAGGGCCACCGCCTTGGGAGCAAACTTTTTGGGGGCCGCACCCTGTTCCCCGGCAATCTTTTCAGAAAAGTGTTCTATGAGGAGGGGAATGTCCTCCCTCCTTTCATTTAAAGAAGGCACTCTGATCAGGATCACGGCGAGGCGGTGATACAGATCTTCCCTGAACCGACCTTCCTCGATCTCTTTTTTCAGGTCTTTGTTGGTAGCGGCGACCACCCTCACATCCACATTGATGTCCTTATCTGATCCCACCCTGGAGATCTTGTTCTCCTGCAGGGCCCTTAGCACCTTAGCCTGGGCAGAAAGGCTCATATCTCCTATCTCATCGAGGAAAATCGTACCCTTATTGGCTGTTTCAAACTTCCCCGCCCTGTCTTTTATGGCTGATGTAAATGCCCCTTTTACATGGCCGAACAGCTCACTCTCAATGAGTTCTGAGGGAATGGCAGCACAATTGACCTCTACAAAGGGGGCATTGCTCCTTTCGCTTTTCTGGTGAATCCAATGCGCCACCAGTTCCTTACCCGTACCGTTGGAACCCGTGATGAGGACCCTGGCATCAGTAGGAGCAACCTTATCAATGATCTCTTTGATATTGGTTATTTCCGGACTATCACCTATCATTTCGTAATTCTTGCTCACCTTTTTCTTAAGGATCTTATTCTCCACGACCAGTTCCTTGCGGTCCAGGGCATTCCTCACCGTGGTGAGCAGGCGGTTCAGATCCGGTGGTTTTGAGATGTAGTCGAACGCTCCGAGACGCATTGTATTGACGGCCGTATCCAGATCCCCATGCCCCGAGATCATTATAAAAGGGACCTCCGGTTTGATCTTACGCGAAGCCTCAAGGACCTCCACCCCGTCCATCTTCGGCATTTTGATATCACAAAGGGCCAGGTCATAATCATTCTTTTTGATCAGGTCAAGACCTTTCTGGCCGTCTTCGGCCTCCTCCAGTTCATACTGGTCATTTTCCTCCGAAAGGATCTTTACCAATACACGGCGGATGGCCGCCTCGTCTTCTATCACTAATATTTTTGGCATGTCTGCTATTTTATAAACGGTTTATCCCACCATCCTGCAGGAATTCTTCTCTTCCTGTTCAAAAACGGTGCCAGGGCCCTTTTGGTATACCATACGCTTTAGTCCTTTTTGAGGGAAATCGGCCCGTGCTGAAAAAAATGAACATCCCTTTGAGGAAACGGTATAGTAACTCCCTGCTCTCTGAATTGGGCATCGATCTTGTATCGCATTTCGCTCCTGATCCTGGGAACGCCAAAACCATCCTCTACAAAGAAGTTCAGGGAGAACATCAGGGCAGAATCCCCGAAATCATCAAAATGCACAAAAGGAGCCGGGCTCTTGAGGATGCCACTCTGCTCCTTCGCGATGCCTTCGAGAATATTTGTAACAAGGGAGACTTCACTGCCATAGGCCACCCCGACATAAAGGGATTCACGCGTGAGGTTGTGGTTCTGGGTAAAATTGTATATGGTATTGGTGAGAAAAATATGGTTTGGGATGATAAGCACCTTGTCATCACGGGTGATAGCCCTGGTACTTCTCAGGCGTATTTCGAAAACCTTTCCCACCTTTCCCTCTACTTCTATGATATCCCCTACGTGTATGGACTGGTCCAGGATCATCAGGATCCCCGAAATGATATCCTGGAAAAGGGTCTGGAGGGCAAATCCTAGTCCGACAAACAGGGCTGCAGATGCTGTGAGCAGTACGGTGAGATTTACTCCTGAAGAGTGCAGAATAATAGTAATCACCAGCACATAGGAGAGGTATTTTAAAAAGGAGAAAATACTGACGAATTTGTTCTTGTCTGATTCAGGTAATTTTCTGACGACCACATTGCGAATGATACGCAGAATGTAGGTGACTAAAACCACACCTATGATGATGGACAGGAACGTACCCACGGTAATATGGATGTTTTCGCTATCGTAGATCTGATAGGTCAGCAGTTCATTGAATTTGGTCCAGAGTGTCTTCAGTTTTTCCATCCTAATATTTTAACCATTTAAACAATTCGCGGTAACTGGGTTTTTTGCCGTACATCAGGATCCCAACCCTGTAGATCTTGGCGGCCAGCCAGACGATGCCCACAAAGGTAAGCAACAGGAAAGCGATAGACAGGACGAGTTGCCATATGGGTACGCCTCCTTCGCCCAGTCCCCCCGGCAGTCTCATAAGCATCACGATCGGTGAGGTAAGGGGAAAAAGGGAGAATCCCACAGCTATAGGTCCGTGCGGATTGCCGAAAACCGAAAAGAAACCCACATAGATCGCCAGCATCAGGGGCAGGATGATGGGAAAAATAAATTGCTGGGTATCGGTCTCGTTGTCCACTGCTGCTCCGATCGCAGCGTAGATCGAGCTGTAGATCAGGTACCCAAGCACAAAATAGATCATGAAAAAGAAGATCAGCATCCCCCAGGGAATACGGAACAGTTCATTGGCATACAACTGCATCTCATTGTCGGCCGGATTCATCGCATTCAATTCACTTACTCCCGCCCCGGGCATTACACCTGCAGTCTGAAAAGCGGAGGTCTCCAGACCGAGAAAAGACATGATGGCAAACAATAACAGGGTGGCAGAGAAGATCCAGATGGCGAATTGGGTCAACCCCGCCAGGGAAGTACCTATGATCTTACCCATCATGAGTTGGAAGGGTTTTACAGAGGAGATGATCACTTCGATGATTCTGCTGGTTTTCTCCTCGATCACGCTCCGCATCACAAATCCCCCATAAATAATGATGAACATCATGATCAGGTAGCCAAAGCCACCCCCGATAAACGCCTTTAACTCATTGAGTCCCTTGAGATTCCGTTGTCCTTCAAAGGTTTCCGTCTTCAGCTGGAATTCAGAATCTATGGAGGCATATTCCTCCGGTGTCACCCCCAATTCCAGGAGTCGCTGCTGTCTAAGTCGTTCTCTAAAAACACCGTCCAGCCGGTCCACAACCCCGGAATTTGGAGCCTCCTTGGTGTAGAAAAAAGCGCTTTTCGCCACCTGCTCCGCAGAAGTGCCATCCGGCAGGTAAAGCAAACCGTAGAAGTTCTGAGCCAGGACAGAATCCTTGGCTTCCTCCAGGCTCAATCCCCTGAAAGTCACGAAGGAGACAGCACTCGAAGTTCCAAAATCGCTCGAGTAATACGGACTCTCGTTCAGAATGCCGATCACCCTGGTCTCGCTGTCGTTGATCTTGGTCAAATACGCGATCAGGACGACCATGCCTACCATGAGTACAGGGCTCAGGAAGGTCATGATAACAAAAGATTTGTTACGGACCTTGGCCAGGTATTCCCGCTTGATGATCAGGCCGAGCTTACTCATGGTTCGATTTGCTTTTCACGGTTTTGATAAAAATATCATTGGCAGATGGGATGGTTTCCACAAAACTGTTGACCGTTCCTTTTGAGGAAAGGTGTTCGAGCAGGGCTCTTGTATCAGAAGAAGGCAATTGCACCTCGAATTTCACCTGGGCCTCCCCAGGATCGAAAGTGGAGGCAGTGATATTAAAGACCTCAGAGAGTTCCCTGAGGATCTCATCTCCTTTTTGCACAGCCATGCCCACGGTAAAAATGTTGTTCTTATACTGTTTTTTGATCTCCGATAATTTCCCGTCCAGAATCTTCTCAGCATTGTGCAACAAGGCGATATATTCACAGATTTCCTCCACGGATTCCATGCGGTGAGTGGAAAAAATGATAGAGGTTCCTTTCTCCTTTAAGTGAAGGATCTCTTCCTTAATGATGTTGGCGTTGATGGGATCAAAACCGCTAAAAGGTTCATCGAATATCAGCAGTTTGGGTTCGTGCAGCACCGTAACGATGAACTGTATCTTTTGGGCCATTCCCTTTGAGAGTTCCTGTATCTTTTTATTCCACCAGTCTCCTATTTCCAGCCTGTCGAACCAGTAGAGCAGTCGCTTTTTAGCCTCTGTTTTGGAAAGACCCTTTAACTGGGCCAGGTACAGGGCCTGTTCCCCCACCTTCATGCTTTTGTAAAGACCGCGTTCCTCCGGCAAATAGCCAATGCTAGACACATGGTGGGGCTTTAAGGGTTTGCCGTCAAAAAGTATGCTGCCGCTGTCGGGATAGGTGATCTGGTTTATGATACGGATCAGTGTGGTCTTTCCCGCCCCGTTCGGGCCCAGCAACCCATAAATGCTATGAGCAGGTATTTCCAGGGAGACATTGTTAAGGGCAAAATGTGTTCCGTAGCGTTTGGTGATCCGATCGGCTACCAGGATGGGACTCATGCATGCAATTTTTCCAAAGATATAGAATTGAAGGAAATTCGATGAGGGTTTATGAACGAATATGACACCTCTTCTAAAGCCCGTTTGACTGCATGCGAAACAGGAGAGAAAAAGAGCGGAAAAAAGGAAACGCGCAGATCGGAAGGTATTCAACTTCTTGGCCTCAGAGGAATGCTCTTAAAGGGGCCCAAAAAAAGCAAAACCCATCCCCGAAAGATCGAGGATGGGAAAAAAATTGCTATGAAAAAGAAAATTAATATTGGTTAACCAATATCGGATCAAATATACGTTTTTTATTTAAACCGACTATAAAATGGTTTAAGAAAACATGTCTTTTACCTTCTCAAAAAAGGATTTGTCGGATTTCTCTGGCCTGGGCTCAAAATTTTCATGATTGCTCATCTTCTCAAAAAACTCTCGCTGTTCTTTGGTCAACTCCTTGGGAGTCCACACGTTGACATGTACGAGGAGATCCCCGCTGCCATACCCGTTGAGATTATTGATACCCTTTCCTCTGAGACGGAGGATTTTACCTGACTGTATTCCGGGTTCTAATTTGATCCTCACTTTACCTCCTACCGTATCGATTTCCTTGGAAGTTCCGAGAACGGCATCTGAGATACTGATATACAGGTCGTAGTGCAGATTGTCACCCTCCCTTTTTAAGGTCTCGTGCTCCTTTGTCTCAATGGCGACAAGCAGGTCTCCCGGGACACTATTCCCCGGAGCTTCGTTCCCTTTACCGCTGACCTTCAGCTGCATTCCTTCCTCTACACCGGCTGGGATCTTTATGGACACCGTTTCTTCAACCAGTTGCAGGCCCTGGGCATCGGCGTTGGAAGGACGGTGATCAATCACCTGCCCGCTTCCCCCGCAGTTGCCACAGGTGGTGGCCGTTTGCATACGTCCCAGGATAGTATTGGTGATCTTGGTCACCTGCCCGGAACCATTGCAGTTGGGACAATTTTTGTAGGTGACCCCTTCGGCCTGAACTTTCCGCTTCACCTTTACTTTTTTCTCAACCCCATGGGCCACTTCATCAAGGGTGAGTTTTACGCGGATACGTAGGTTGCTGCCCTTAACCCGTCTTTGTCCGCCTCCGAAGCCACCGAAGCCGCCAAAGCTTCCGCCAAAGGCACTTCCAAAAATATCACCGAACTGACTGAAGATATCCTCCATGTTCATACCACCTCCACCGAATCCGCCACCTTCAAAGGCGGCGTGGCCATATTGGTCGTATCTGGCTCTCTTGTCTGGATTACTCAGTACTTCGTAGGCCTCTGCAGATTTCTTGAACATTTCCTCTGCCTTGGCATCTCCGGGGTTCTTATCCGGGTGGTATTCCAGTGCCTTTTTCCGGTAAGCCTTTTTGATTTCCGCGGCCGAGGCCGATTTGCTGATGCCTAGTATTTCGTAATAGTCCTGCTTCATATCCCGCAATTAGTTTCCAACGACGACTTTGGGATGTCTGATGATCTTGTCGCCCAGACGGTATCCCTTTTCCACCACGTCTATGATCTTTCCCTTGAGTTTCTTGTTTGGCGCAGGGATCTGGGTGATAGCATCGTGCACCTCAGCGTCAAAAGCATCCCCCTCTTTGATCGCAATTTCTTCCAGACCCTTGGCTTTAAGGGTATCCTTAAATTTATGGTGAATGAGTTCCACGCCTTTGAAGAGCTCTTTATCCGTAGACTTACCAATTTCCTTAAGGGCCCTTTCAAAATCGTCCAGGACGGGAAGCATGGACACCATGATCTCCTGGCCGGCAGTCTTGAAAAGCTCCATACGTTCTTTGGAGGTTCTTCTTTTGAAATTCTCAAATTCAGCAAAAAGCCTCAGGAATTTATCCTTCTCTTTCTCCAGTTCATTCTCCAATTCTTCTTCCCTGGACAATTTGGTCCCCTCCCCAGTTTCTTCCTCCTCGGGGTTTTCCGTTTGTTCTTCTATCTGAGAATCCTCGGATGCAAGGGCTTCCTCCCTCTCTTCCATTTCTTCTATACTATCTTTATCACTCATTGGATTTCACTTTTTCACTATGTCGGTTGAAGACGGCAAAAGTACTGCCAATTATTCTAAAATGTCAAAATGTCACAAAAAAACACCCCCTGAAGGATGTTTTAAGTGAATGTGTTATACCATTAAAAGTTAAACGAATTCCTTTTGAAAGATATCGCTGGGCGTTTCCTCCGATATTAAGATATCTCTGAGAGCATTGCATATGTTCTTAAAATGGAATTCAAACCCTTCCTCCTCGATCTTTCTGCTGCTTACGCGCTGACTTGCAAATAGGAGGTAAGACATCTCCCCCAAGACGAGTTGCATAAGGCCTCTAGGAATATTGGGCAGTATGATGGGCCTGTTTAAGACGGCAGCTATTTCCTTGGTCAGTTTGGCATTGGTTACGGGATTAGGGGCTACCCCGTTAAAGACGCCATCTAAACCGTGTTCCACGGCAAAAAGAAATTGCCTGGCCAGATCGTCAATATGGATCCAGGATTGCCACTGTTCCCCGCTGCCAAAGGCCGCACCGAGATAAGCTTTAACTGGCCTGACCATAGCAGGAAGTGCTCCCCCGTCCATAGAAAGTACAAGGCCTACTCGAAGGGTCGCCACCGGAAAGGAAAACTTAGAAAAGTTACGTATCTCAGCTTCCCAACTCGTTACCACCTCTCCGAGAAAACTGGGGTCTACCTCTTCTTCCTCCTCGGTGTAGTAGCGATCAAAGGAATGGGGATATATCCCGATTGCCGATGCTGAAACGAAAGAGGTGATATTTGAAGTGTCCCTTTTTTCAAGGGCAGACCTCAGTGTCCGCAGGCTGTCCAAACGACTATTGAGGATCTCCTTCTTATTGGAACTTGTCCAGCGCTGAGAAATGCTAGATCCGGCCAGATTGATGATGGCCGTGACCCCGTCAAGACATTGTTCGTCTATTTCTCCATTACTGGGATTCCAATAGTATCCCCTGAGATCTTCTTCCCTTTTGAGTTTGCTTTTCCGGGTGGTGAGGTAGTTGACTCCTATCTGACTCTCGCGGCACTTATGAACGATTTCATTGCCAATCAACCCAGTCGCCCCCGTGATCAAAATGCGCATTTTACCTTTTTTGGTAAAGATATTTGATTTACAGGGGAATCGATTCCTGTTTAATTAAGGTTTAACAGTCTTGTTTAAGGTCTGTTTTCCCTGAGACTAGTTGTCCACGCCCAGGGGTTTACGGGCTCTGAGCATCTCTCGTTTCCCCGGGGGGCCCGCCAATCTCTCCACTGTAAAACCCACCTCCTGCATCGCCCTCCTCACGCTTCCCTTGGCAGAGTAGGTGACCAGCAGGCCATTCTCTTTCAAAGCATTAAACATTTGAAGAAAAATATCTGAGGTCCAAAGCTCTGGCTGTACCCGGGGGCCGAAGGCATCAAAATAGACCAGATCGTAAACGCCTCGATCACGAATCTCCCTGAAATCTTTTTTCTGTTTGATCAGCTGGAAGAGCGAAGTTATTTCACTCCCTGACTCCCAAGGACAAAGGTGCATGGCCTCATAATACCCTTTCAGATGAGGTATTTCTAAGTCTTCCGCATAGTTGAGCTGATACACTTCCTCCATGGAAACAGGATAGGCTTCCACTCCCGTGTACCGTATTCTTAAATTCCGCTTTCCAGCCTCGTAAAGAGTGATCAGGGCATTGAGCCCCGTGCCGAACCCCACTTCCAGGATGGAGACATCCCGATGGGTCATTTGCGCCAGTCCATGGTCGATAAAAACGTGGTAAGCCTCATTTACGGCACCATGGGTGGAGTGATAATGTTCCTTCCATTCGTTGAGCGATATGGTTTTGGAACCATCGGCGGTGGTGATGATGGTCCGCTTCACTTCAATCGTTCAGCAAGACCCCGTCTGCGACAAAACTGTAGGTGACCTTAGGTTCTGTAATTTTTGCTATTTCCTCTTCTGTGGCACCACCATCCTCGGCGAAATGCCTCTGGTCTTCCACGCTCATTTCTTCGATAAAACCTTTTCCTCGAAGGGTGACCTGTTTCCCTGTGATGTCCTTGGGCACGAAAAATCCGTAATCCTTAAAGGTAACACGTATCTCCTGCTCTCCGTCCAGGGCAACCTTGATCCAGCATCCCTTCATCTTGCAGACATCAGTCACCTCTCCACTGAATGAAATGTCGAGGCTGTCGGACTGACTGAGATCATTGAAGGCCAACAGCATGTCAGTTCCGGATTTTGATCCTTCCGGATCAAAAGAAGCACCAAAAACCTGTGTTTCCTTTGGAATGGTCTCCTCAGCGGCAGTCTGGCTTTGAGAATCTTTTTCCTTGCAGGCGTAGATCACAAGCAAGACCACAAGGAATATGTTAAATCGTTTCATTTTATTCAGGATTTGAATTTTCCCAGCAAAGTTGGGGATTTTTCAGTCAAAAAAGAAGTCCGAAGAGGGTATAAATCACTAATTTTGATTCGAAAATAATTGAGGATGGAGACCCGAACAAATCAAATAATCATTGAAAAAGTAACGACCTCCCGTCTTTCAGAGGTCGATTTTTCCAACCTGCCCTTCGGAAAGGTTCATTCAGACCATATGCTGGTCTGCGATTATAAGGATGGTGCCTGGCAAACGCCGCACATCATGCCGTATCAGAGCATAACCCTGGATCCCTCAGCCAAGATCTTTCACTACGGTCAATCCGTTTTTGAAGGGATGAAGGCCTACAAGGACAAGGAAGGGGATGTCTGGCTTTTCAGGCCCGATGAGAACCAGAAACGACTGAATATTTCTTCCAAAAGGATCGCCATACCTGAACTCCCGAGGGAGATCTTTATGGAGGGACTCAAGGCCTTAATAGAACTCGAAAAGGACTGGGTACCCACGGCCCCGGGGAGTTCCCTCTATATCAGGCCCTTTGTTTTTGCTTCGGGGACGGGACTTCACGCCTCTCCTGCAGACCAGTACAAATTCTTTATCGTCTGTGCCCCATCAGGCCCCTACTTTGCGGGTAAGATAAAGGTGCTGATCGAAGAAAAATACTCACGGGCAGCCAACGGGGGAGTGGGTTTTGCCAAGGCAGGTGGAAACTACGCAGGACAGTTCTATCCCACACAGCTCGCTATGCAGAAGGGATACCAGCAAGTGATCTGGACCGATGACAATACCCATGAATACATTGAAGAGGCCGGGGCCATGAACATTTTTATCAGGATTGGTGACACGCTTCTCACGAGTCCGGTCAGCGATCGGATTCTGGATGGGGTGACCCGAAAAAGCGTCATCGATATCGCGCGGTCAGAAGGCATTCCTGTGGATATCAGGAAAGTGAGGGTAGAGGAATTGGTAGCAGCCGCCAGGAATGGAAGCCTAAAAGAGATGTTCGGCGCCGGAACTGCCGCTGTGATCTCCCCTATCTCGGGTTTTGGCTACAGGGAAAAGGATTACGAACTCCCTGAGGTCAAGGACAGCTACGCTTCGCGTTTGAAGAAACGAATCACTGATATTCAGTACAACAAGGCAGAGGATCCATTCGGCTGGCGATTCAAGGTAACCTAGAACCTCTTAATGAGAACCTGGTTTCAAAGCCGTTTTTACTACATTCATCGGTCCAGGATGCCCTTGATATCCGGTTTAAAGTAGGAAGGCCCTTTAAGCACCTTGCCGTCCTCCCGGTAAATTGGCCTGCCGTCTTCCCCCAGTTTGCTCATATTGCTTCGCTGGATCTCATCGAAAACCTCTTCGATAATATGCTGCATGCCGTGCTCCAGGATGGTCCCGCAAAGGATGTAAAGCATGTCTCCGAGGGCGTCCGCCACCTCCACCAGATCGTCCTTCCGGGCTGCTTCAAAATATTCCCGGTTCTCTTCATCCATCAGATTGAAGCGCAGGTTATTTTTTGCTTCTCCCAAATCGGCCTTTGGTCTTTCCGAGATCCCCAGGCCAAAGGAACGATGAAAAAGGGCTACGGCATCGATCTTGCTTTTCATTCTATGTGATTTTGAAGTAATTTTGCACTAAAATAGAAATTATGTTCAGCACCGGACAACTCATTTTTGCCGTCTTTTTCATCATCGCTTTTAGCATTGTCCTGGTACTTTCCTACAAGAAAGACAAGAATCTTCACAAAAAGAACTACAAAGGCGTTAAGTGGGTGGGAATTGTATTTGTATTATTCGTAATTATCTTGTTCGGTCTTAAATATCTGCTAAAAAATTAACAGGTATTTTCTTTACACCACAAAAATCCCCTCCCTGACAACAAAATCCGGATTTCGTGCGTATACTATAAGAAAAGGCGTACTTTTGCGTTATACCATCAAAGAAAACCGATAAATGACCATCTTTTTTACCATTTTCTTTGTTTTGATCCTCATCAATGCAGCCCTGCTGACCTTCAGCATATTGATGAACAATCGCAGTCAGGAGAGTACATCCCGCGAAAGATCAAACGCGGCAGGGGAAAAGGTCTATCCTCTGGATTTATCTTCTTCAGAATACCGGAAAGCCATTTAGATTCCTATCTTTAGGTAATGAAACACGTCCTTCTGGTCTTTCTCGGGGGAGGCATCGGCAGTGCCCTTCGCTTCTTGATCAGCAAAGCCCTGAACCCTTATACTTCCTCTTTTTTCCTGGGAACGTTTGGCGTGAATATTCTGGGATGCCTCCTAATCGGCTTCATCCTAGGCCTTTCGGCTAAAAACAGCACCTTAAATAATGCATCGGTCCTCTTTCTGACAGTTGGTTTTTGCGGGGGGTTCACAACATTCTCCTCTTTTGCCCTTGAAAACTACGGCATGTTAAAGGAAGGGCAGCTCTTCACCTTTTTATGGTATGTCCTGGGCAGTGTGGTTCTTGGTATACTGGGAGTAGCCGCCGGGCTCTGGCTGGCAAAGGTGTCGGCATAAATTATTGATTTACTGATATTTACATTATCTATTGCAGAAAAATACCGGAGAATCCTACATCAGATGTTAAATTAGCCCTACTAAAAAACCAATTCCATAATTATCTTATTTCAGAATCAGATACCCCTATAAAATGAGGGTATATTTTTAGATATTAATAAAAATAATTGAATAACCCCCTATTTTTTAGGGGGTTATTTCATTTCCATTAATTTTGGCCTAATCAACAATAAACTAAAACTGATGAAAAAAGTAGAAGCGATCATTCGCAAATCAAAATTTGATGATGTGAAAAAAGCACTTCACGAGATCGAAGTGAACTTCTTCAGCTACTGGGATGTGACCGGAGTTGGGAACGAAAAACAAGGACACGTCTACAGGGGAATCTCCTACAGTACTTCAGATATACAGAGGAGATACCTGGTGATCGTAGTCTCTGATGATTTCCTGGATAAGACTATCAGCACCGTTCTGGATGCAGCCTATACAGGCAACGTAGGTGATGGTAAGATCTTCGTGTCCGAAGTCACGGATGCCTACAGGATCAGGACCCGGGAAAATGGGTTCGAAGGGATAAACTAAAATCTATTACTAACTAACTAACAATTAATAGAATATGGAAGCAGGATTATTTACAGCTAACAATATATGGATGATGATCTGTACCGCCCTGGTATTTTTCATGCATTCGGGTTTTGCCTTTTTGGAAATAGGTCTAACCAGACAAAAGAACACCATCAACATACTCTTTAAGAACATCTTTATCATCACCGTAGGCTTGTTGATGTACTATATCGGTGGATTCAATCTTATGTATCCCGGTTTTGAGGATAGCTCTTTAGGTATACTCGACTTTGCCGGTTTCGGTATCGCCCCTCCGGATAATGGGATGACTCCCGAGTATGCCGACGGCGGTTATACCTGGTGGACGGACTTTCTCTTTCAGGGGATGTTTGCCGCTACGGCAGCCACCATTGTTTCCGGAGCTGTCGCGGAAAGGATCAAGATCGGACCTTTTATGATCTTTACGATCTTTTACGTAGGCCTCGTATATCCCATAGTGGGCTCCTGGCAATGGGGAGGCGGTTTCCTCTCTACCCTGGGTGGGGCTGATGCCGGATTCTACGATTTTGCCGGGTCCACCCTTGTACATTCAGTCGGGGGTTGGGGCGCACTGATCGGAATCTACCTCCTCGGAGCGAGGATAGGGAAGTTCGGAGAGGACGGCAAACCAAAGGCCATCCCCGGGCACAATATTCCACTGGCCACTGCCGGGGTGCTGATCCTCTGGCTCGGATGGTTTGGATTTAACGGGGGCTCTGTGCTCTCCGGGGATCCCCAACTCACTTCCCTGGTACTGGTGACCACCAGCCTTGCGGCAGCCGCGGGAGGCGTTGGCGCCCTGATCCTATCTACTGTGCTCTATAAAAACCTGGACCTCACCATGTTCCTGAACGGTATTCTGGGCGGTTTGGTAGGCATCACTGCAGGAGCAGATCTCATGTCTCCAAATGAAGCAGTAGCCATCGGATTCATCGCTGGATTGATCATCCCTCTGGGGGTATCCTTTATAGATAAAATAAGTCTGGATGATCCTGTGGGCGCCGTGACCGTTCACCTGATCTGTGGAATCTGGGGTACCCTGGCCGTAGGTATTTTTGGTTCCAAGGCCGGAGGAGACCAGTTTCTATATCAACTGGCCGGCGTGGGTGCTGCGGCGACCTTCTGTTCACTTACCGCTTTTATCATCTTCTTTACACTCAAGAAAACCGTGGGGATCCGTGTGTCTAAAGAGGAAGAAGTGGATGGCCTCGACCTTCACGAGCATGGGATGGATGCCTATGCCGACTTCAGGATGAACCAGCATTGATGAAAAAAAAGCGAACGGAGCGTTCTGCCAAACGCTCCGTTCATAACCTTTTTCAAAATTTCAACTTAAAACAGTCTTAACATCCTCATGGGAGGATACACAAACACAGAAATATGAAAACGATTATATCTACAAATTTCGGAAAAAAAATAGTATTCCTTTTTCTTCTGAGTGCATCTTTTTCGGCCTGGGCACAAGAGGACGAGACCGCCGAAGCCAAAAAATTCAGCCTCAGTGGTACCGTGGATGCCTATTACCGGGCCAACCTGAACTCAGCCAATTCCGGACCCAACTACTCGGCCCCCGGAAGCTCATTTGCAAACCTGCCGGGCTTTGCCCTGGGCATGGCCAACGTTATCGCCAATTATGAAGGAGAAGAGGTGGGATTCGTGGCAGACCTGGTCTTCGGACCCAGGGGGACAGATGCTATTTTTGCCTCTCCCCTGTATTCGGCTACCGGCAACATCGTTAACCAGCTTTATGTCTATTGGAACGTGAGTGAAGCGATCACCTTGACCTTCGGAAATTTCAATACCTTCCTGGGGTACGAGGTTATCTCCCCCGCGGGTAATTTCAATTACAGCACTTCCTACTTGTTCTCCTACGGCCCCTTCAGTCATACCGGATTGAGAGCCGACTTTGATCTGGGAAGCGACTGGTCCCTGATGCTGGCCGTAATGAATCCTACGGATATCACCGAATTCAACCCCAATGGCAAGTACGCCTATGGTGCCCAGATCGGATACAGCGGACAATATCTGAACCTCATAGCCGATGACGGCAATTTTGAGATCGACTATACAGGTGGATTCGATATTGATAAGGACTTTTACCTCGGGATCAATGCCGCCTATTTTGACGGGGCAGACGACACTGGCTTCGCTGGCGTTGCCCTTTATCCCCAATACAAGACCTCAGACACCTTCACCCTCGGTCTGAGGGGGGAGTATTTTCAGGAAACAGGAGATTTTGGGGCCATCGGAACCGGTCTGGAGGATAGCAGCGTCCTGGCCCTGACCCTGACCGGAAGTGCAGTGATAGGCGACCTGGTCCTCAAACCGGAACTCAGGTTGGACAACGCCTCGGATGACGCCTTTCTCGATACAGATGGCGCACCCATAAGGAGTTTATCGTCCTTCCTCCTGGCAGCAGTATACTCTTTTTAACCGGAGTCTTTTTAGTTTTGTTTAGTTCGTTGATAAGCCCCGGCAATCTTGTCGGGGTTTATTTTTAGATCACTTGAAGGCCTTTACTCCTGCCAACACAGCTGTGGAGATGTGATTCTGAGGAGGTACCAGCGGACAGGAATATTTCTTATTGTAGACGCAATACGGATTATACGCCTTGTTGAAATCGAGCTCGATGCTGTCTCCCTCCGGG
This sequence comes from uncultured Muriicola sp., assembly GCA_965364605.1. Classification (GTDB taxonomy): domain Bacteria; phylum Bacteroidota; class Bacteroidia; order Flavobacteriales; family Flavobacteriaceae; genus Muriicola. The sequence continues at coordinate 6,258 of CBDTYM010000002.1, read as the reverse complement.
ATCTGCAGATCGATATACCGGCCTCCTTCATAGGTCTCTTTCCCATTGGTCTCATCGGTAAAGGGAAGGAACAGATAGTCTTCGTAGCCCTCTTCTGATTTCAGTTCTTCGTTTCGATATACCTCAAGCTGAAAGTTCTGACCCTTCAATTCGAAGTTGAGCAGGCCGTAGACCACTTCTCTGGATTGCCTGTCCGTATTGGTAGGCATGAGGAAAGGAACAGCTTCCGGAGTCCTGGTGAGTTGCGCTACCACCGCATAAGAGGTATCCGGGTCGAAGAACTCCAGACCTTCAAAATCCTTTCGGTACCGGTCTGGCAAAGGAGAGGTTTCCGGGTCTGAGAATTCCCTGTTGAGTTCATTCTGAAAGGTGATGATGGACGCCAATGTGCTGTCTGCCGGAACTGCCTTGGGAGTTATCTCATCGTGGTATTTCTTTCCATCCCCACAACTGCTGAGAAACCCCAGAAAGAGCAGCAAAACGGTCCGTATCACAAAGATCTTCATCACACTTTTGATTTATACTCAAAAATAAGGAATAGCTCATTTTTTGGCTAGCTTTGACTTTACAAAATACTGAACGACCACAAAATAGCCCGCAGCTCTTAAATCCCATCCCATGAAGTTGCTCTACCTCTCCTACCTGAATTCTTTCAAAGGGCTTTCCAGAGAGGTTTGGTGGCTTGCCCTGGTAACACTGATCAACCGGGCAGGGACCATGGTGATCCCTTTTCTTTCCCTCTATCTCACACAGGAGAGGGGCTTTTCCCTTGAAAGTGTCGGCGTGATCATGAGTTGCTTTGGTTTGGGGTCCCTGGCAGGAACTTGGCTGGGCGGGAAACTGACTGACGTCTTTGGATATTACAAGGTCATGGCTGGCAGCCTGCTCCTCTCCGGATGCCTGTTTATCTGGATACAGGTCCTTGAGTCCTTTTACGCTATTTGTGCAGGGGTCTTCCTGCTGATGGTGGTGGCCGACTCCTTCAGGCCTGCAACCTACGTGGCCATGAGTGCCTATAGTAAACCGGAAAACAAGACACGGTCCGTGACCCTGATACGCCTGGCTATTAATCTGGGGTTCTCCGCCGGTCCGGCTGCCGGGGGTGCCATCATTGCGGGCATGGGCTATTTCGGTCTTTTCTGGGTAGACGGTATCACCTGTTTTCTGGCCGGGGTTCTACTCCTGCTTGTTCTGAATCCCAGGAAAGCCCGTGAACTCGACAGTTATAAAAGTGCCTCTCCCCGTTCTGCCTACACAGACATGTCTTATCTCCTGTTCATAGCAGCCATGGTACTGCTCGGGGTGATCTTTGTTCAGTATTTCTCCACCATACCTCTGTTTTACAACCAAATGAGGTCAATGAGTGAGGTGGAGATCGGACTTTTACTCGCTATGAACGGCTTTATCATCTTTGCCTTTGAAATGCCGCTGATCAAGTATCTGGAAACTACCGCCCAAACCCGGATAGGCCTGATGATCCTGGGTCTTGTGTTCACCACCCTCAGTTATCTCTTCCTCATCTTTGGAAACTGGATAGGATTGCTGGTGATCGGAATGATCTTTATGACCCTAGGAGAGATGATCACATTTCCCTTTGCCAGTGCCTTTGCCATGGACCGCTCCCGAAAAGGCAGGCAAGGGGAATATATGGCCCTCTATAATATTGCCTTCTCCGTTTCCCACATCTTCGCACACAACGGGGGCATGGTATCCATCGCCCATCTCGGTTACAGGTCTACCTGGTATTTGGCTATCCTTATCGGAGGAATGGGCATTCTTCTCCTGCTTTTGCTCCGCTCCCGTTTGAAGAAAGGGCGGATGACCTAGTTTGGAGTAAAAAAGCCAAGACAACCTGCTTGTATCGGTGAATAAAAATCTAAAAAAAGGGAATTATTCGTCAGGAAGATCGTACCGGGCGTCTTCGAAGTACTTCTCAATGATCTGATTGAACTCAGGTGTGATGCGCAAAAGCGCTGTATTTTTCAAAGCATACAGTTTTGCCTTGTCCTTAAAGCCCCTCTTGAGTAGCTCCTCCAGATAAAAAAGAGCCGTTCCAAAATCCTCGTATTTGGAACTGTCTGAGATAATATTCAGGTAATTGTCGAATTCCATAGGTGCGGTAATGGTCTTGACCATCCACAAATAACTCAGAGCCTCCTCATTAACGGGATTCTGAGCGCGCTCCAGTTCGATATTATCCTCGACCAGGGCGTTGAGAAATCCATCTAATCGCTCACCCATTTCTTTTTCAAGGGGATCCGAACTCTCCTTGAATTTCTCGATCTCCCCCATCTGATAATTCCACCATCCCAGGTTGTTGTAGTTGAGGGTCAGCACGTCATCGTTCAGATTATAATCGTATTCTTCTCGGATAAAATACTCCTTTTGGAAGAAGCGCTTCAGCTGTCGCAGCTGGTTCTTGTACTCCCTTTCCCTCAAGAGCAGCTGTTCCCGTTTTTTAAGTTCTTCCAGATCCAGGAGGTTCCTGAATTTGGTTTGCATTTCGTCTAAAAGGAAGCTCGCACCCAGGAAATCACCCCCGTCGACCAATTCAGTCACCTTAGCAGAGTTTCGGTTGTAAATGCCTTGTACATAGGAAGAATCTCTCCGGATATCGCCATTGCTCATGCTTTTTAGATTCAGGATCTCGAAAGCCCTCTCCAAATAGGAAGGCGGTGGCCATTCCTCCCCTCCTTTAAATACCATGAGATAATCTACCAATTGCGCTTTACCCTCACCTCTCTTCCTGGCCGGGGTCGCATCAAAATCTTCAAAAAGGGAGTTAAAGTTGTAATCGGACCTTCCCACTACGCCTATGAATTGAAAAGGGTTCCTTGGATCTAAAAGCTCTTTGTATGGAATCCCGGCTCCGCAGGAGATGACACCCTCAACGGGTCGGATCAGGGAGGCAATGATAGTTGCGAACTGCGCTCCCTCCCCCAGGCCTGCCGTATAGGTTCGTTTTTTATGAATAGGGAAAAGGGTGAATACCTTATTGAACATACGGTTCATCACCAGGGTGTTCTGAACTATAGAAAGGCTATCGTGGATGTTGTGGGAGGCTGCTATGATAAAGCCCTCTTTCTCCGCAACCGACTGAAAGAACTGCACGATCTGTTTGGCCCGCCCTTCCATATCGACTGCAAAAAGAACAGGCCATTTTCCGCTAGGTTCATAATAAGAAGGCAGGTAAACCGCAAAAGTGTCCGGAATAGAGTCATTCACTTTGATGGAATCCTGAACAAACCCCCTTTTGAGGACAACCTCCTGGGCATGCAAGACGGACAGGCCTGCTACCACTGACGCGAAGAAGATAAAAAGCTTGATTTTCATAGCAATATATTCCTCAAAAATCCGGCCAAATTTCAGTGAGGAACTCTGAAACATGGTGTTGCTCTTCTGCAATCCAGAAGATGAATGCATTCCCGGCCATACTTTCTTAAAAATACACAATAATTTTTATCCTTTCCTCTTTTTTATGGGAGCATCGGCGACGACATCCGACAAAATGATATGGGTACGTGTCTCCCCGTAAAGGATAAGTTTGTCTATGAATTTTTCGAGGTGAAACTGATCTCTCAACACTACTTCCATGATGATATTTTCATTCCCCGTGATCCTGTAGCAATTGACCACCTCGTCTAAGGTGACCACCATCTCCAGAAAGGGTTTCAACTTACCCATGAATGCCTTGAGCGTAATAATAGCCTTTAACTGATATCCTGCCATGGCGTGGGAAACCCGGGCGTAGTATCCCTCTATGATCCCGAGGTCTTCCATCTTTTTTACTCGTTCAGCCACAGCGGGAGGAGTAAGGCCGACCTTCCGGCCAATACTGGCAAAGGATTCCCGGGAATTGGCCTGAAGGGATTGTAGTATTCCCCAGTTGAGATGATCTATCTGTGATTTCAAATTTTTTAACGTTGTAAATTTTTAAATATTAGGCAAAATAACATATTAACTTTATTTTACAAAGCGTTTCCACTCAAATAGCATGTAATTTTAAGTGTCTAATGCAATGAAAGAGAAAGATGTCCCAAAATCACCTCGGATCCCTTCCGATCTACAAAAAAGCAGTTGACCTCTGCACCCTGAGCAGGGAGCTGGCCTCCTTTGTCTCCTACAATAAAAACATGCTGACCCTGTATCAATCGAAAAGCCACAGGGACCACATCGCGGATTCACTGATCACAGATGCCATATTGATCCCCCAGCAGATCGCCAGGGCTGAAACTTCTTCATCCCCCGGGGACCGCCTCAAGAGCGCTACCTTCATCGGGATCATGCTGCGCAATATCAATTCGTATTGTAACGGCCTGGAGCAGGACGGTTTGCGGGAAAAAGAATACCTGAATCTTCTCAGAAGGGAGATCCGCCTGTTCCGGAAATCCTTTAAACAATGGCGTAAGTCCATCGGGCACTATACCGCATCCAGGGAAACCTGGAATTTCAGGGAATACCTGGGATAAGGTTGCCTTACATATTTCGTCTGTACTGCCCCCCAACCTCGAACAACGCCTGGGTGATCTGACCCAGGGAAGAATATTTGGCCACCTCCATGAGTTTTTCGAAGATGTTTTCATTATGGACGGCGACTTCCTGAAGTTCCCTCAGCCCCTTTTCAGCCCGCTTCTGGTTCCTCTTCTTTAGACCTTCAAGGGTTAGCAACTGCCGCTCCTTTTCCTCCTCAGTAGCCCGGATGACCTCCTTGGGAAGGATGGTGGGCGAACCTTTGGAGCTCAGAAAGGTATTTACACCAATGATGGGATATTCCCCATTGTGCTTGAGGGTTTCATAGTGCAGACTTTCTTCCTGGATCTTGGAACGCTGGTACATAGTTTCCATAGCCCCCAGGACCCCTCCCCTTTCGGTGATCCTGTCAAACTCCATCAACACAGCCTCTTCCACCAGATCCGTGAGTTCTTCGATGATAAACGAACCCTGCAGCGGGTTTTCATTCTTGGCCAGACCGAGCTCCTTATTGATGATTAGTTGTATAGCCATGGCCCTTCTCACTGATTCTTCTGTAGGAGTAGTGATGGCCTCGTCATAGGCATTGGTATGCAAGGAATTGCAATTGTCATAGATCGCATACAGTGCCTGTAACGTAGTCCGGATATCATTGAAGTCGATCTCCTGTGCGTGGAGGCTCCTGCCCGATGTCTGAATGTGGTACTTGAGCATTTGTGCCCTGGGATCAGCTCCGTATTTATCCTTCATGGCCTTTGCCCAGATCCTCCTGGCTACCCGACCGATGACGGCATATTCCGGATCGATGCCGTTGGAGAAGAAAAAGGAAAGGTTGGGGCCAAACTTATTGATATCCATGCCCCTGCTGAGATAGTATTCGACATAGGTGAATCCATTGGATAAGGTAAAGGCCAGCTGGGTGATGGGATTGGCTCCGGCCTCGGCGATATGATACCCCGAAATAGATACCGAATAAAAATTCCTCACCTTTTTCTCTATGAAATATTCCTGAACATCACCCATGAGTCGCAGTGCAAATTCGGTGGAAAAAATACAGGTATTCTGTGCCTGGTCTTCCTTGAGGATATCTGCCTGAACCGTTCCTCTGACCTCCTGCAGGGTCCTGGCTTTGATCTCCTGGTAGACGTCGGCTGGAAGGACCTCATCCCCGGTAACGCCTAACAGCATGAGTCCCAAGCCGTCATTTCCCTCCGGCAGGCTCCCGGCATAAACCGGTCTGCTGCCTTGCTGTTCCTTATACAGGGCTTTGATCTTCTGTTCAGTTTCTTTTTCCAGTCCGTTCTCCCGAATATACTTTTCACAGTTTTGGTCGATGGCTGCATTGAGGAAAAAAGCGAGCAGCATGGGTGCGGGCCCGTTGATCGTCATACTCACCGAGGTCATGGGATCGGTGAGATCAAAGCCGGAATAGAGTTTCTTGGCGTCGTCAAGACAACAAATGGAAACCCCCGCATTTCCGATTTTTCCATAAATATCAGGGCGTTTACCCGGATCGCTGCCGTAGAGGGTGACCGAATCAAAGGCCGTGGAGAGTCGCTTGGCCTTCATGTCGAGACTCACATAATGAAACCTTCTGTTGGTCCGTTCTGGACCTCCTTCTCCCGCAAACATACGGGTGGGATCTTCTTCGGTCCGCTTAAAGGGATACAAGCCTGCCGTATAGGGAAAACTGCCAGGCACATTCTCCTGCAAACTCCAGAGCAGCAGATCTCCCCAGGCTCCATATCTTGGCATGACCACTTTCGGTATTTGCAGATGGGCGAGGGA
>CBDTYM010000001.1:0-81387 GCA_965364605.1 uncultured Muriicola sp. | reverse complement strand
CGAATTCATTCTGATAATTATCCTTCTGGTAGACCTTCAAACCACGCCGATCGTAGATCTCCAGGCGGTTGTTGGGGGATTGAGCCAGTTCCGGGATAAAGAGAAAATCGTTGACCCCGTCTCCGTTGGGCGAGAGGTAATAGTCGTCCAGCGATAGCAATTCCTCAGGTTCATCGGCACTACCAAAGGTCAGGATCTCAAAATCGTCCGGAACAAAGGGGGCAGAGCTCACGATGCCCTGGTTGAGGTCCCCGGCTATACTTTCCCTCCCGAGGTTCACCCACTGATTTCCCGATTTACTCCAGCCCATGACCGTTATGGAGTTGACATCTGGGGTAAGCGCTGCCAGGTTGCTTCTAGCATTCCAGCTCAGGGTAACCCTCGATAAAACACTTCCCTCCAGACGCCAGAATTCCGTGGTGCTGATCTCGAAAATATTCCTGGGTTTAATGGCTGTATTGAAAGGGGGGAAAGTGGACGGATTATTCGGATCCTCAAAGAAATAGGCGCATAAGGCAATGCTGTTTACCCCATTGGAATTGATGACCAGGGGTCTGAGCTGTGAGGCGTCACCTACGGGAAAGGAAAAATCCTGCTGTCCGGAAAGCCGGACGTACCCGTCTACCTTGGATGTGTTGCTCTGACCTACAAAAAAGGCATCCTGTAAAAAACCGTGGAAAACGGATGGTTCATTCCTGGGGGTAACGATATCCCCCACCATAAAGTTGGTGTTGTTACTGACAGAAAGCGGAGTCTCCAGCAGCACTCCCGAGGGATTCATGAGCTCAATATCAAACAAGACAGGCATCAGAGCCCCGGAAAGGGTGATCGGATCGGTTCCGTAAAACCCGGCAAGGCCCCGGTTTTCGTCGAAGGGCCCGTCATTGATCAGGTCAGTGTGAAACCCGATTTGTCCATCCTCATGTATTCTGAGGTTGCCTCCATTGTAAAGGGCGGTTTGGCCATGCAAAACAAAGCTGAAAAAAAGTACTATGTAGACCGAAATCCTCACTTTTAAAAGTCAAATACAGTAAAATACCATTGTCCATTGGGAACAAGTGCTCCGGTTGCATCAGTGACCTGAACGATAAACGAGGTGGTTGTCTGTCCAAAAACAGATATGGTGTATCCGTCGGAGGCTGTTAATTGAATAGTATAGTTGGTATCGGGTCGGGCCGCAGATAAGGTTACCGTGTAAACACCCCCGGAACCGGCTATGGATGTCGCCCCGAACAATTTCAGTGCATTCCCTGCATCTGCCTTACCAAAGGCAATGGGAGATGTTCTGGGCGCCCAGACCACCGTGCCTCCGTTATTGGTGACGAGTTGGGTGTTATTTGGCCCCGGTGCAATCTTGGTATTTTGGATGGTGGCGTTTTGGATGTTGCCATTTGAAATGGTATTCAGGGCGATATCCTCCCTTCGAATACTTCTGTCAACGATCTGCAACCCTGTGATGGAATCGACTTCGATATTGATATTGTTGTCTGTACGGGTGATGGCAATGGTCGTATCCTGATGTACGATAGGGTTATTGGTGATGGTCAGGCCCAGAGCTTCACAGAGGTTCAGCCAGGTATCTCCATCGTAATAGTGAAGGCACTGAATATCCGTATTGTAGACCATGGCTCCTTCCAGGGGCACAATGGCATTCATCTGTGCCGTATTGACCCTGTTGATGACAAAGGCCCTGTTTGTGCTTTCAAGTTCCAGGATGGAAGCCGGATTCAGGTTCTGCGGATTGTCGCCTATCTTGATCTGGGCTTGAAGACAGACAGACACGGTCACCAGAAGCGCGAACAGCGTTATTCTCAGTTTCATTTTCATAGGGTTTACCGCCAAAAAAGGGCGACTACAAATGTAAAATTATAAAGCATTTGAACTAAAGATATACCCCCAAATACCGATTTCTGGGGTAAATCACCCGGAAATGCGTACATGGCGGACTTCCCGTTCGATTTTCGTATTTTAAGGAGGTAGAGAGGCCTTTTAATTAGACTTTTCTATTCTTTTAACATAAGTTTAATGGCATTTTATTTTCTAATGAACCCAACATGCTTTTTCTTTACTGAGATGTGGTTTCTCAGAGGTTTCGAACTTCGTATTTCTGCGGGACCATCATAAATATATATGAAAAAAATACTGCTCCTCATACCTGCTTTTTTCCTCCTGTTCAACGGTTTCTCCCAGACAGACGACCGCCGGCCTCTTCGGGGCCAGGTAATCTACAGAAACGTCCCGGTTGCGAATGAGAACGTTATCAACACCACTGCCGAAAGGGCTACCATCACGAACGACAAAGGGGAATTTCTGATTTACGTCAAAGAAGGGGACGAGCTTGTATTTACTGCTGTCAACTACCAAATAGAGATCCTGAAAGTGTCTTCTGAAATCCTGAAGAGGAACCGACTCGTGGTAGAGGTCAATGAAAAAGTGACTGAACTCGATGAGGTCACCGTCAGCCCTGAAAATCAAAAAAAATTCCTCCAGCTGCAGAATGAAGAGTTCAAGGGATACGAATACGAGACCGATGCGACTTCAGAGTTCAGAAATATCGCCCTGGATCCTGATGTGCAATTGAGGGACGGGCTCAATTTCGTCAATATTTTTAAGGCACTTTTCCTCTCGGGGAAGAATGATGTCGGTCAAGAACGGGAACCTCTTAAGGTTAGTGAGGTACTGAGACAGGTGTACGAAGATGATTTCTTCGTGCGGGATCTGCAATTACCTCAGGACAAGATTGACGCCTTTCTGCTCTACTGCGACAGCAGGCTACCCGCCCAGTCCCTGCTCAGGAAGGACAATGAATTTCAATTGATAGAATTCCTGGTCAACCAAAGCAAGGAATTCAGAAAAGGCCTCGATGTGGAAGAGTAAATGGCTGCTGGCCTTCTCCATATTATCCTGCTTTGCCCTGAGCGGGCAATCCTTTTTCAATACCGAGCTGGGCGGACAGGTACTCTTTGAAGGCGTCGGGGTACCCGATGTGCACATCATGAATACTTCCGCCGGCCAGGCGACCATATCGGATCAGGACGGCCGCTTTTCCATTGATGTCTCCCTTGGTGACACCCTGTTATTCTCGGCTGTGCAGTACAGGAGAAGGCAACTGGTGATCAACTCTTCAGTCCTGGAGAGTAAATTTATCTATCTCACCCTGGAGGAATTTGTCAATGAGTTGGATGAAGTGATCGTACGGCCCTATAACCTTACAGGGGACCTCGTCAGGGATATGCAGCAGATCAAGACAGAGCCCGTGGTCACGGCCTCTACCCTGGGTCTACCCAACGCGTATGTCAAGCCACTGATGCAGAGTGAACGCCTTCTCAAAGAATCCTCCATGGGCCCCTTTCACCTTGGAATGCTCACGGCTGTTCCCTTCAATCCCCTGATCAATATGATTACCGGGAGGACCAAAATGCTAAAACAACGGGTGGCGCGCGACCGGAAATACCTGCTCACGCAAGAAGTCAGAAACTATTACCCGGACAGCCTGTTTATCAACCGGCTGGGGATACCTGCGGTCCGTATCGACGATTTTATGTACTATTGCGAAGTTGATGAGGCATTCGATTCCATCGTCTCGACAGAGGACCGTATCGCCATCCTGAACTTCCTCCTGAAAAAGAGCAAATCGTACCGTGAAAACAACCATATCGAATGAGTTTAATTGGCATGAGAATTGTACCTGAAGCTGTAAAAGGAAGAATGAACCCGTTTCTAAAATCCCTTCTGATCCTCTGCGTTCCCCTCTGCCTCTCCATGGGGGTACACAAGTTCTACGTAAGCGTCACCCAGGTTGAGTACTACGCCCCGGACAAGGCTGTACAAATCACGAGCCGGGTGTTTATCGATGACATGGAAAAGGCCCTGGAAGAGCGTTACGGAGTTGATCTCTTGCTGGCTACAGCAAAGGAGAGTCCGCAGGCTGATGCCTACATCGAGAAGTATCTGCAGGCCAAGTTTGCCGTGCGAATAGACGGTGAGCCGGCGGCCTGGTATTTTCTCGGTAAGAAGATCGACGGCGATATGATCGTGCTCTTTTTGGAAGTGCCGGATATTAATTTGGAGAACCTCAGAACCGTTGAAATACAGAACGAAGTACTCATGGATGTCTTCGAGGAGCAAAAGAATATCGTCCACTTTAAGTTCGGTGACCGAAAGAAGAGTTTTGTTCTTCTTCGGGAGCGGAATTCGGGAATGTTAAACTTTTAAAAAGGAGGCTCCTCAATTCCCCGGAAAGTCCTATTTTCCGCGCCGGAAAACCAAAATTTTCATCAAATTTTATGGATAAATTAAAACTTTTTACCTCCGCAGTCTTTGTTCTTGTCACGGCAATCGTATTTGCCCAGGAAGAAACAACTAAGGAGCGGGAACCCGGGCATGTAAACCAAAACAAGTTCAGACAAATGTATCAGGAGTTCGCTACTCCCAACATGTACCGGTCTGCGTCCGGGACCCCGGGTCCGAATTACTACCAGCAGCAGGCTGACTACAAAATGGACATCGAACTCGATGATAAAAATGCCAGGATCTATGGGCAGGAGACCATTACGTACCACAACAACGCTCCTGAAGCTCTGGAATTCTTGTGGCTGCAACTAGACCAGAACGTGAGGTCCAGGGATTCTAAGTCCCCCCTGAGGAACGGCAACGGGGTCAATGTGGCCTACACGACAGGCACCTTTGCCAAAACCTATGTTACTGACGGGTTTGATGGTGGGTTCAACATTGAATACGTAAGGGATGCCGGCGGCAGTCCACTGCCCTATACCATCAATCAAACCATGATGCGAGTAGACCTTCCGGAACCTCTGAAATCCGGAGAAAAGGTTTCCTTTTCAGTAAAATGGTGGTATAACATTCCTGACCACACCGTCGATCGGGCCAGGTCTGGATATGAGTACTTTGAGAAAGATGGCAACAGGGCATATGTCATCGCCCAGTTCTTTCCCCGCATGGCCGTCTACAGCGATGTAGAAGGCTGGCAGAACCATCAGTTCTGGGGGAGTGGAGAATTTGCACTTCCTTTCGGTAACTACGATGTCAACATCACTGTGCCTGCAGACCACGTACTGGATGCTACCGGAAAGTTGCTGAATCGCAAAGAAGTGTTTTCCAGAGACATGATGAGGCGATACGAGGAAGCTCAGAAATCCTATGACAAACCGGTCCTGATCGTAACTCAGGAAGAAGCTGAGGCTGCCGAAAAAGGTTTTTCTGAAGAGAAGAAGACCTGGAAGTTCAGGGCGGAAAACGTAAGGGATTACGGCTTCGCCACTTCGAGAAAATTCATCTGGGACATGCAGGCCGTGAGGATAGGCGACAAGGATGTGATGGCTGTTTCCCTCTATCCCAAGGAAGGGAATCCGCTGTGGGAAGAACTCTCCACCAAAGCGGTGGCCAGTACCCTGAAATCCTATTCGGCCCACACATTTGATTACCCTTACCACAAGGCTATCTCTGTCCATGCCAAGAACCAGGGGATGGAGTATCCCATGATCTGCTGGAATTACGGTCGCCCCAATGAGGACGGATCGTATTCCGACAGGACCAAGTACGGGATGATCAGCGTGATTATTCACGAGGTTGGTCACAACTTTTTCCCCATGATCGTCAATTCTGATGAACGCCAGTGGGGCTGGATGGATGAAGGGCTTGATACTTTTATGCAGTACCTGGCCGAGCAGGAATTCGGGGAGTCTTTCCCCGAGGTCATTGCTCCGAATGAAAAATATCCGTCAAGAAGGGGAGATCCCTCCAAGATCGTCCCATACATGAGCGGGGATCAGAGTACAATAGCTCCTATCATGTCTAACCCTGAAAATGTATACCAGCTTGGGCCTAACGCTTATGCTAAACCGGCCACGGCCCTGAACATCCTCAGGGAGACCGTGATGGGCAGGGAACTCTTTGATCACGCCTTCAAGACCTATGCCCAGCGCTGGATGTTCAAGCACCCGACTCCTGAGGATTTTTTCCGTACCATGGAAGACGCTTCTGCGGTAGACCTGGACTGGTTCTGGAGGAGTTGGTTCTATACCACAGACTATGTGGATATAGGGGTTAAAGAGGTTAAAAAATATATGGTGAGTGACAAACCCGGGAAAGAAATGAGGGAGTATATGGCGGCTCGCAATATGACGGAATCAGACCTTCCTCCCCTGGTCTATCTGGTGGATGAGGATAGCGAGGAAGCCGATCCGGACCTCAAAGGAAAATCCCCCAGTGAGATCTCGGCCCCTCTGAAGGAATTTATGATGGACAACCTCACCCCGGAAGAAAGGGCGAGGGTAAAGGAACCCAAGTATTTTTACGAGGTGACCTTTGACAAGCCAGGAGGTATTCCCATGCCTTTGATCGTGGAATACGCCTATGCAGACGGGAGTACCGAAGAGGTGACCTACCCACCCGAGATCTGGAGGCGGAATGACAAGGAGGTCAAAAGGGTGATCTCCTCTCAGGCAGAGCTCGTCGCCATTACCGTGGATCCAAAGGCTGAAACAGCAGATATCGACGTCAGCAACAATAGCTGGCCTAAACAGGAATCCCCTTCCGAATTCAACCAGTTCAAGGAAGGAATCAAAGGAGATTAGAACTCTATCCTAAAAAATGATAAGGCCCCGACTTTTTCGACGGGGCCTTTTTATTTTACCAAAGGGTTCTAAACTTGATTATATTTGTACCATGCAATCATTAGTTGTCTTATTTATCAGTGGAGCTGAGATCTTCTTCATCATGTTCATCGTGGTGATGGTATTTGGTGCAGACAAAATCCCCGGAATTGCCAAAGGCCTAGGCAAGGGAATGCGGCAGTTGAAAGACGCCACGGAGGATATCAAACAGGAGATCCAGAGAAGCGCAGAAAAGCAAGGCATAGATACCAGTATTACCGAAGACATCAAGAAGGAGATGAACCAGGTTAAGAAGAACATAGAGGACGTCTCCGGAACCATCAAACGTAAGTAGCAGACCGGATGTGGGACAGGTTGATAGAATGGGATCGCAATACGTTCATCTTTCTAAACAGCCTGGGAATAGAAGAATACGATGCCTTCTGGTCTTATGTGACCCATACCTCCTCCTGGATTCCCCTCTATATCCTTTTTGCCCTTTTATTTTTTCTTAAGTTTCCCAGGAAGGAGGCGATAGCCAATATCCTGACCACGATTTTACTCTTTGGATGTGTTATGGGCCTGATGTATCTCACCAAGGAATTTACGGCCAGGTTGCGCCCTAACAATGCTCATGAACTCAGAGGACTCATCCGGGTACTGCTCAGGCCGGAGGACTTCAGTTTTTTTTCCGGACATGCGGCCAACTCTTTTGCGATCACAACCCTGGTCGTCCTATTTCTGCGCCATAAGGTATCCTGGGTATGGGTGTTTTTTATCTGGCCCTTGTTGTTCTCCACCAGCAGGATCTACGTAGGGGTTCACTATCCGCTGGACCTGATCGCAGGGGCATTCGTAGGCCTGTTCATGGCCCTCATCTTTTACCTGGGCTATAAACGGCTTATCGCACCCGGCTTAGGGTCAGACCATCCCGGATCGGGAGCATGACCGTCTCTACCCTGGGATCGGTTTTCAGCATAGCGTTGTAGTTGAGCAGGGCTCGTGTGGCTTTGTCCGAGGGCGCCAGGGGCTCAATGACCTTCCCACTCCACAGTACATTGTCAGTTAGGATGATACCGCCCTTACGGGTCTTAGGTAATACCGCTTCAAAATACTTTACGTATTCTTTTTTTTCGGCATCGATAAATACCAGGTCGAATTCCATTTCCAAGGTTGGAACGATCCGCAGGGCATCACCGATATGTTGATGAATTTGCTTTCCGAACCCTGAACGGTCAAAATACCTCCGCTGGATCTCCTCCAGTTCTTCGTTTATATCCACCGTGTGCAACTCCCCTCCGGCCTGCAGTCCTTCTGCGAGGCACAGTGCAGAATATCCTGTATATGTCCCGATTTCCAGGATACGTGCAGGAGCAATGATCTTTGACAGCATGCTGAGTACCCTACCCTGGTAATGGCCCGTGATCATCCTGGGCTGCAGGACTTTCAGGTGAGTTTCCCGGCTGAGATCCTTGAGGTATTCCGGTTCGTTTTCCGAATGATCCTCAATGTATCCCTGGAGGGTGTCCGAAAGAAAATGCATGCCGAACTTTTTGTAAAAATAGGCTTTTTGGTCTACTTTCAACCGCACAACCACAACACTCGGGGATGAAAAAAATCACCATCAGGGAAGCAGTTTTGGAAGACCTGCCAGTCCTCCTGGAATTTGAAAGGCGCCTGATCGAAACCGAAAGGCCCATGGATCCCACCATTCGTAAGGGCGATCTGCACTACTACGATATTGGCGAATATATTAAGGATCCGGAAGTGCGCGTGGTGGTGGCCGAAGCAGATGGGCAGGTGATTAGTTCAGGGTACTGCAAGCCAAAAACGGCCAGAGCATATCTCGATCACCAAGATTACGCCCACCTGGGCTTTATGTATACACTCCCGGAGTTCCGAGGCAGGGAGATCAACCGAATGATCGTGGAAGATCTCACTGCCTGGGCCTATGACAGGGGTCTGCATGAGATTCGCCTTACGGTGTATCAGCGGAACGACCCGGCCATTGCCGCCTATGAAAAGGCAGGCTTTCGCAAACACCTGATCGAGATGAGAATGCCCCGTCCCGGAGAGGAATGAGGATTAGCAGTAGGGGGTTAATCGGTCTTGTCGTATTTTTGCGCAAAAGATGTCTATGACCTTCAGAAATACTCCTGATTTTGCCAGGGAAATGGATGCCCGTGATCCCCTCGCTTCGTACAGAGATCAATTTCACTTCCCGAAGCTGAATGGCAAAGAGGTGATCTACTTTACAGGTAATTCCCTGGGCTTGCAACCCAAACGAACGGCCTCCTTCGTTGAGGAGATCATGAAAGATTGGAGGGAACTGGCTGTGGAAGGTCATTTTTACGCGGATAAACCCTGGTGGGATTATCACGAGCGGTTGGCAGCCCCCCTTGCTCGGGTTGTCGGAGCCAAACCTGCGGAAATCACGGTCATGAACACCCTCACCGTGAACCTGCACCTGCTGATGGTCTCATTTTATCGTCCGACTAAAAAGCGCTTTAAGATCCTCTGCGAGGAAAAGGCATTTCCTTCAGACCAATATATGTTTCAGAGCCAGATCAGGTACCACGGCCTGGAAGTATCTGATACGCTTGTGGAGGTAAAAAAGCGGGAAGGAGAACATCACTGGCGTACCGAAGATGTTCTGGCAAAGATACAGGAAGTTGGGGACGAGCTGGCTTTGGTGCTCTTAGGAGGCGTTAACTACTACAACGGTCAGGTGTTCGACATGGAAGCTATTACACGAGAGGGGAAGGCTGTCGGGGCTAATGTGGGCTGGGACCTCGCCCATGCCGTCGGGAATGTGGAACTCCAATTGCACGAGTGGGGGGCCGACTTTGCCGCATGGTGCAGTTACAAATACATGAACAGCGGGCCCGGAAATGCTTCAGGCGTCTTTATACATGAACGCCATCACGGTCGGAATGATATCCCCAGGTTTGAGGGATGGTGGGGGACGAAAAAAGAGACTCGATTCCTGATGCAACCTGAATTCGATCCTATGGAGAATGCAGATGCCTGGCAGATCAGCAATGCCCCGATACTTGCCCTGGCTCCTTACCTGGCCTCTTTGGAGATGTTCGAGGAGGTGGGCATGTCGGCGCTGTTCGAAAAGAGGGACCTTATTGTGTCCTACCTGGAATTTGTCCTCAGGGAGATCGACAAAGAGGTGGACAGCACCTTTGAGATCATCACGCCAAAGTCCAGAGGCACTCAGTTATCCGTATTTTTGCATGGGGAAGGGAGGCCGATCTTTGATTACCTCATGGAAAACGGGGTGATCACAGACTGGAGGGAACCCAATGTCATACGCCTGGCACCGGCACCCTTTTATTGCTCCTTTGAAGATATGTATCGATTTGGCCAGATCCTCAAAACGGGTATCCAAAACACCTGAACATTCTAGTACGAGCCACTGCCTATGAAGTCACTTCGACTCATCATTTCCAATCCAAGGTATTTTGGTCCGGCCTGGGCCTTTGCCAGCCTGAACATCCTATTTGGCACCTGGGCCATCTATATCCCGGCCGTCAAGGAAGATCTGGGGATAGACAAGGCCACCCTGGGCATTGCGTTGTTCTTTCTTTCCTTCGGCGTTTTCACCGTGTTTCCTGTTGCCTCCCGTATCGTGAATTACCTGGGGGTGGGGAGGGCTACATGGTTCGGTATCATCGGGTTGTGTATCACGGCCCTCTTTCCTTTGATGGCCAATAGTTTTGTAACCCTCGCCCTGGCCCTGTTCTTTTTTGGCTCGGCCAACGGCATCCTGGATATCTCCATGAACACACTGGTCACTGAGATCGAAAAAGAAGACAAGCAGAATTTTATGTCGGCCTCTCACGGGTTTTTCAGCCTGGGCGGTGTCCTGGCTGGGCTGGGTAGTTTTCTAATCCTGGTATTCGAAAGCCGCATACTGCACATGCTGGTCGCAGTCCTCCTGGTTTTCTCTGTGAACCTGATCTTTTCAAAAAGATACCTGCACATCAAGGCCGCCCACATCGAAAAGGAACCCTTCAGGTTCAGGAATTTCCGGCCCCTGCTTTTGCTCGGGGTAATCTCCTTTGTCGTCATGGGCAGCGAAGGGGCGATTGTCGATTGGAGTGGCCTGTTCCTCAAGGAAGTAACACTGGCCCCCGAAACGCTCTGGGGAGCGGGTTTCCTGGGGTTTCAGATCACAATGACCCTCGGAAGGTTCCTGGGCGATGCCATCAGCGCCCGTATCGGATCCGTAAAAATTGTCACCCTGGGAGCCTCTATCGCCATCGCAGGTTACATCTGTGTCCTATTGGCTAACACCTACCTGGCGATTGCAGGATTCGCCCTTACCGGACTGGGTTTTTCGGTCATCATTCCGGAACTTTTCAGGATAGGTGGTAATGTAAAAGGGGTAGAGTCCTCTCAGGGTGTCGCCTTTATAGCCGGTTCCGGGTATTCCGGGTTTTTACTGGGCCCGGTCATCCTCGGGTTCCTCGCAGAAACCTATTCCCTGAATACCAGTTTTATGGTATTGCTGACCGGGGTGATCGTTGTCTTAGTCACCACCTTGCTAATCCGAAAAGGCCGGATCCGGAAAATCTGATCTCAAGGGATCACTTCTACGTCAGTGAAATAGAGTGAAAAATTACCTTCTTTATTCCTGTGCATTTTTGAGATCCTAAGGCCATTGAGATCCTCGTAGTTTTCCCAGGTGGTCGTGCTTGAGGGCTCAGGGGAATTGCCTTTCCGGAACACCCATTCCTTTACAAGAAAATCATCACCCAAATAGAAATCATAGGCGTCCCCGGGGGTATACCCTCCTTCACTTCCGTAGACAACAGTGAGTTTAGAAAGGGAGTCATTGCTGATGGGGGCAATGGCGTTCTCCTCAAGGGTGTAGGTGATATTATCCTTGTCCCATGTGATATTGACGGGAGCCAGAAGCCAGTACTTGTCGTTGATAAAGGCGGCATCTGCCCGCTGTGAGAGGCTATCTACGGCTTTTCTGTTGTAGACCAGGGTGTCCCCCAATGATATGCCTGTCACTTCCTGAGTTTTTGTATCCCAGATCCAGGAACGCTCAAAATGCATAGTGTCCCTGTCTACATTGAAGGTAAAGCGGATCTCCCGTATGCTGTTCCAGTTCTCTATACCATGTGCACTGGCGACTTTTTCCAGGATGGTTTTCTCAACTACGGGTTCCGTTTTTTTCTCTGTTTTACAGCCGACAACAGCCAGCAAAATTGCAAATAGCAGAAGGGATCTTTTCATGGTCTTACTTTTTGTTAAAGATAGGGGGTTTACAGAAGTTTTCCACAGGATAACATAAGATTTGCCTCGTATGAGGGAACCGCCACATTCCCATCTTTCCCAATTTGCGGTAATTATTTATTCTTCATTTTTATGATCATTTCTTTTGAGGTAAGCTCGAATCACAGGGCGTCGTCAGGGGAGCCTTGTCTGGCAATCTTCCCGGAGCCCCGAAGGGACTGGAATCGGTTTAAATACCTGAGAAAGAATGTCTTGTCCCCGATATATTTTGAAAAGCATGTGCTTGGCGAAATGGAGGGTAAATGCGTACCTTTGAAGGCAAAGAAATAGTTTATTATGAGTGCTAAAAAGGGAAAGGTACAGGAAGCGATAGACGAGAAGTTACTGCAGGAGCGAAAGGTATTCCTGTGGGGTATGGTCGACGATGATTCGGCCAAACACGTGATAGACAGGCTTATGTACCTCGACATGCAGAACAATAAGGAGATACAGCTTTATATCAACAGCCCTGGAGGGTATGTGACCTCCGGCTTTGCTATTTACGATACGATCAAATCCCTGAAGAGTCCGGTCTCTACCATTTGTACTGGTCTGGCTGCTTCCATGGGATCTATCCTGCTTTCGGTCGGAAAAAAGGGGCGGAGATTCATTCAGCCTCATGCCCGTGTTATGATTCACCAACCCAGCGGTGGAGCTAGGGGTCAGGCTTCCAACATTGAGATCCAGGCCAAGGAGATCATAAAGACCAAGGAACTGGGTGCTAAGATCCTGGCGGAGAATTGTGGCCAGACGGTCGACAAGGTCATGAAGGACTTTAACCGGGATTACTGGATGGGAGCGGAAGAGTCCGTCGAATACGGGATCGTAGACGGAATCCTGGAATAGACGCGATATATCACAAAGTTAAGAGTCCGGTACTGCATGTGCCGGACTTTCTATATAAGGGCACTTGCAGGAGGGGAATTTTCTTCACTAATCTGTGGAATAAGGATCGTTTTTGATACTGGGTTTTCAGAACTGCTCAGGATTTTCAATGATCTTTTTAGCCCTTTTTCGAATCTGCTCCATTTCTTCTGCTTTCTTCTTGGACAACAGATTCAGCATCATTCCCATTCTTGGGTTATCCTGAAAAACCTCCTTTTTTGCATCCAGGAAATTCCAGTACAGGGAGTTGAACGGACAGGCATTCTCCGAGGTCTTGGCATTGTGGTCATACTCGCACCCGCTGCAATAATTTCCCATTTTCTGAATGTAGTTGGCGCTGCTCACATAGGGCTTGGTGGCCACGACACCTCCGTCGGCAAACTGACTCATACCGCGGGTGTTAGTGATCTCCACCCATTCAATGGCATCTATGTAGATTCCCAGATACCAGCCGTCTACCTCATCCGGGTCGGTCTGGGTAAGCAAGGCGTAATTACCGGTGATCATGAGTCTTTGGATGTGATGGGCATAGGCCTCGTCCAAACTTTGTCCAATGGCGTGTTTCAGGCAGTTCATCCTCGTCTCACCCGTCCAGAAGAAATCCGGTAAGGGGTTGTGGTTGCCCAGGGCATTTTTTTTCTTATAACCGGGCATTTCCTTCCAGTAGATCCCTCTCATATATTCTCTCCAGCCAAGAATTTGCCGGATAAAACCTTCTACCTGGCTGATATCGATTTTGTCTTCCTGTTTCCGGTATTGCTCCAGTACAGAGTCGATGACCTCTTTGGGTGAGATCATCTTGGAGTTCATCGCAAAGGACAGCCTGGAATGGAAGAGGAACTTCTGTTCTGTATGAAGGGCATCCTGGAAGTCCCCGAAGTGCACGAGCAGCTTCTTTCCAAAATAATCCAATACCTGAAGGCTTTCAGCTCTGGATACTGGCCAGTTGAACCCCTTGGGATCTATATTGCCTATGGTAGCGATCTCCGCCTCCCTGATTTCTTCCAGGATATCACCGACATCCTTGCGCAAATCGATCTCCTCGGGGATGGCCGGATCGCCCTTCCATTTCTTGCGGTTGCTCTTGTCGTAATTCCACTTGCCCCCTTCAGGATCGTCCCCGTCCATCATGATATCGTATTTCTTACGCATCATCCTGTAGAAGGATTCCATGACCAATTGCTTTTTTCCTTTGAAGAATTTTTCAAGGGTATCCCGTTTAGTGAGGAAGTGTTCTGTATCGGAGCAACCCGACTCAATATCAAGGGATTGGGAGATGTTCTTCAATTGCTGATCCAGGCGGTACTCGTCCGGCAATAGGTATTCAAACCTTTTCACCCCGAGTTTATCGACCTGTTCCAGGATGAGTTTATCCAATACCTGAGGATTGTCCTCGTCATTGATCTTCAGGTATTTTACCCGGTGACCCATTTCCTGGAGGGTTGCCGAGAAGGAACGCATGGAGAGGAAAAATGCCGTCACTTTTTGGATGTGGTGGCGTACGTAATCCGTTTCCTGCCGCATCTCGGCCATCAAGTATACACATTCGGGGTCGACCTTCTGAAACCAGCTGTGCTGGAGATTCAATTGATCACCCAGGATAAGTCGGAGCTTTTTTGTGTTCTTCATTTTAAAACAAGGTATGTTGCAGCCATCGATTTTGGAATTTACCACGGGGATCGTACTGGCTGGCCTGTCGCTGAATATTGAATTTCCTGTCGCGCGGATCATTTCCGACCCCGCTGTTGTACATCCAGTTGCCCCAATTGCTGTGAACGTCGTAATCCAGCAGCATCGCCTCAAAATAAGAGGCCCCGATTCGCCAGTCCTGTTTCAGTTCCTTCGCCCAGAAGGAGGCCACATTCTGCCTTCCCCGGTTGCTCATCCACCCGGTCCTGGCCAGTTCTATCATATTGGCATTGACAAAGGGTTCTGTGGTGGTACCATTGATCCAGTCTTTTCGAGCAGCCTCGGACTGGTCCCAGGGATACTCCTTATTGAGGATACCCCCCAGATGGAAAATTCGGTCGCCGTGCTTCAGGGAGATATACTTGAAGTAATCTCTCCATATGAGTTCAAAGATGAGCCAGTAGGTGTCCTGGTTTTTGGTCACTTCCTTTTCAAACCTTTTTACCTCCCAGTAAATGGTCCTTGCCGAAAGGCTGCCGTTGGCAAGCCAGGGAGACAACTTGGAGCTATAGTCTTTTCCCAGAAGGCCGTTTCGGGTCTTTTTATAGTATGCCAGTTTTCCGGAATCCCAAAAATATTCCTGTATCCTTTTGAGTCCGGATGCTTCGCCTCCCCGGAATGGAAAGGCAGAGTGGGGGTGGACCTCGAAGTGTGAAAAACCCAATTCTTCAAGGGTTGGGATGGTCGTTTCTTCCGGCACCAAATTAGAAACCGGCATAGGTTCCGGGGTCTCAATACACTTTCTGACCCTCGCTTTTTTCTCACAGGCTTTTCTGAATTGGGTAAAGACTTCGGGTATCTGATTGAGATCCTGATAGGATATATCGTCCGGGTGAAAGAGGAACTGATCGTAGCTCTCTTCAAATTCAACTCCTATCAGAGCCGCTTCCTTTACGGCATTCAGTTCCACTTGCTCATCCCTTGTCCATTCTTTCTGCAAGTATACTTTTTGAATTCCGTATTTCTGGATAAGCTCAGGAATGACCTTCTCGGCCTTGCTCAGGTATACCAAAAAACTGATGTTGAGGGAAGCCAGGTTTTTGCTCAGATCTTCCAGACTTTGCAACAGGAATAGGGCTCTGTATTTTTCCATCCGTTTAAAACCGAATTCGCCGGGTTGGAACAGGGAGGGGTCAATGCAGTATACGGCCAGTACTTGTTCATCCCCGCAGGACTTGGAAAGGGATGTATTGTCGGCCGTCCTCAGGTCGTTCCGAAACCAGATAAGCGATTTTATTTTTTGGTCATCTATACTCATAGTCAGGCTAATTTTTTGTGTTTTCTGCGGCATCTTTCACTGCAATACCGAACCTCTTCCCAGTTCTTTTCCCACTTTTTCCGCCAGCTGAAAGGTCGGCCACAGGTTGCGCACACTTTCGTCGGCAGGTGAACTTTCTTATGTGCCATGCTCCAGGGGTCGGGTATGTGAATCCGGCCTTGCATAGGTAAGCCTTCCCAGAAAGGAAGGCAGGGCATAGCCGTCGAGGCTCATGGAAGCCACCGTTTTTATCTTTTCCAGGTGCAAAAACCCATCCGGATCCTGTATGTCCGGCGGGAGGTAAATGTGCTCTACGGAACCGATCACCAGAATGCAGCCATTCTCTTCCAGGGTGTAATGGTTTTTATAGCTGCAACCGATCTTTAAATCGCTTTCGGCCACGTAGGGAGCCCCGAAATCATCCAGGTATTGCTCGGAAAGCCCTACCTCCCTAAATTCAGAGATGTCCTTCTCGTACTTGGCGGCGGTCTGGTGTGCCTGTTCCACCATGTCATAGGAGACCTGGTTTACAGTAAAAACACCATTTTGCCTGATATTGTCAAAGGTATCCCTTCTTACCGTCAGCGGACGGAGCAGGAAGCCCATCAGGGCAGGGGAGCTGCCGATGTGCAGTAGGGAATTGAAGATCGCCAGGTTGGAAGAACCATCGGTAGAATGGGTGCCTATGAGGTTACACGACTTGTAACCGGCAATGCTGTTGATAAAATTAGCCCGGTGGCGCGAAGGCAAATTGTTCAGGGCTTTTTTGTCGAAATGCATCATATCCATATGGTGTTTAACGAAATTATACAAACATTAAACATAAATGCGTTAAGGGTATAATAAAATCCGGGGAATGCTCTGGGTATTATTTCTTACTTTTACTTCCCAATACTTGGCTGCAGCAGGAATATGGCTCAAACCCCCAGGAACATTGCTATCGTAGGATCCGGTCTTGTCGGTTCCCTGCTGGCGATCTATCTGCGTCGGAAAGGACACGGTGTAACGGTCTTTGATCGCCGTCCCGATATTCGCACGGTTGAATTCTCAGGCAGGTCAATCAACCTCGCCATGAGCAATCGCGGGTGGAATGCACTACGGGAGGTCTCACTGGAGGAAGAGATCAAAAAGATAGCCATCCCCCTGGACAAGCGCGCCATGCACGTGCTGGGCAAACCCCAGTACTATCAGAAATACGGAAAAGAGGGAGAGGCCATATGGTCTATTTCCAGAGGGGTGCTAAACCGGAAAATGATCGATCTGGCTGAAGAAGCAGGTGCGGTATTCCGTTTTCAGGAGAAGGTTTGGGATATAGACCTGCCCACAGCGACCCTTTATACTGGAGAAACCGAGAAAAGTGAATGGAAAGAATACAAGTACGACATCGTTTTTGGTTGTGATGGTGCGTTTTCACGGGTTCGGCACAAAATGCAACGCAGGAGCAGATTCGATTATTCCCAGGACTTCCTGGATGTCGGCTACAAGGAACTCACCATTCCCCCTAATCCCGATGGGAGCCATAAACTGGACAAGCATTCATTCCATATCTGGCCCAGGGGCCGATTTATGTTCATCGCCATGCCCAACCTGGACGGAAGTTTTACCTGTACCCTGTTCTTGCCCTTCGAAGGGGAGGTCTCCTTTGAAAAGATAAACACCCAAACGGAGGCCAAAGATTTTTTCAGGACCTATTTTCCAAATGTGATGCAGGATATCGAGAACCTCACCCAGGATTTCTTCAAGAATCCGACCAGTGCCATGGTGACCATGAAATGTTACCCCTGGACGTACTGGGACAAGGTGGCCCTTGTTGGGGATTCCGCCCATGCCATTGTACCATTTTACGGTCAGGGCATGAATGCCGGCTTCGAAGATATCTACGCTCTGGACAAGATCATGGATCGCTACGGGGATGACTGGGAATCGATTTTTGCAAAATACCAGGAGGACCGCAAACCTAACGCAGATGCCATCGCGGAACTGAGCTATCGCAATTTTATTGAAATGAGCAGCAAGACGGCCGATCCCCATTTCCTGCTACAGAAAAAGATTGAAAAATGGTTTGCCGATAAACACCCTGCACTTTGGGAGCCCACCTATTCCCGGGTAACCTTCTCCCATAAGCCATATGCCGAAGCCCTCGCTATAGGGGATGAACAGGAAGAGATCATGAAAGAGGTCATGGCCATGCCCGATTTAGAAAAGAACTGGAACAGCAAGAAAGTAGAGGAGAGGATCCTGCAGCTTTTGGAACAGAAAGAGGAGGAGGATTAATCGTTCTTTCGTTTCATTTCGGCCCTCCTCATGGGCATGCTGTCTATGATCTCGAAGATGTCTTCAGGTGAGACGTAAAAATCCGACTCATATTTTACTCCTCCGTCCTTTCCGATCAGCAAGATCCCTTCAAAATCCTCCTCTGGTAAACCGATCTTTGTCCGGGATATGACCTTCGACTTCTGATCCATTAGATAGTGACCATCGTATACTAGGAATAAAAGCTGGCGCTCCTTCACTTCCTCCAAAACCTCACTGAACATTCCGATCTGTGTCTTGCTCCGCGTTAGGGTTTCTCCCTTTTCGCATAGGAGCAGGATGCGGTTTTTCCATGTATAGGACTCGAGTGCCTGGGAGTGGGTTAAGAAGGACATGAGGACAAATAGGATTAAAAGGATGGATTGCGGGCGCATCGGGTCAGCGGATCTTAATATAAAGGTATAAAAAAAGCCGTCACTGGGGACGGCTCATTTCTTTGTTATCGCGATCTCAGATCTTGTCGAACATCTTGTGCATCTTTTCCTGCTCCTCTTCTGCGAGGACGGGTTCCACGAGTATTCTTCCCCTGTGTTCGTCGGTAATGATTTTCTTTCTGGAGGCGATCTCTACCTGCACCTGGGGCGGGATCGTAAAGAAGGAACCGCCTGAAGCACCCCTTTCGATTGGGACGACAGCCAGGCCGTTCTTAACGTTAGAACGGATACGTTTGTAAGCCTGTACGAGTCGCTCCTCGATCTGCTTTTCAAAAATGTCAGATTGTTCCAACAGGGCTTTTTCTTCTTTTTCCGTCTCGGCCAGGATAGCGTCTAACTCGCTTTTTTTATGTTTCAGGTGGGCCTCTCTTTCAGAGAGTTTTTCCTTGGTCTCCGCGATCACCTCTTTCTTCTGTTCTATCTGGGCCTTGAATTCCTTGATGTTCTTTTCAGCCAGCTGGATCTCGAGTTCCTGGTATTCCACTTCCTTCGCAAGGGAATTGAATTCCCTGCTGTTCCTCACATTCTTTTGTTGTTCTGCGTATTTCTTGATCAATGCCTTGGCCTCGTCGATCAGGTTCTTCTTGGCGGTGATCTCGTAGTTGATGGTCTCTAGGTCGGTCTTCAGTTTGTCCATCCTGGTTTTCAGTCCCAGTACTTCGTCTTCGAGGTCCTCCACTTCCAGGGGGAGTTCACCCCGTACATTTCGTATCTCGTCCACTCTCGAATCGATGAGTTGTAGATCGTAAAGAGCCCTTAATTTTTCCTCAACTGTAGCTTCTTTCTTTGCTGCCATATACTAAAAATACTTAATGGGATTGGTTTTGCTTTCCGATAAAGCGATTGCAAAATTAGGGATTTTTTTTGTAAGATATTCTGCCAGAAGGTTTTTTGTGTATTGCTCTGATTCATAATGTCCGATATCGGCCAGGACCATATTCTTTTCCGCCTCGAAGAACTGGTGATATTTCAGGTCTGAGGTCAGAAAAAGATCAGCACCCTGCCCTTTTGCAGCCCCGATGGCAAATCCGCCACTCCCGCCGAGTACGGCGATACGCTGCACTGGCTTGCCCAGTAAAGCCGAGTGCCGTATGCAACCACACTTCATGCGTTCTTTGACCAAGGACAGGAATTTCGCTTCTTCTACCGGTTTCTCCAGGGTCCCTATCATCCCCATTCCCTCCAGTTGGTGGGTATTGTCGAGTGTTGTGACCTCATAGGCCACCTCCTCATAAGGGTGGTTTTCGAAAAGGGCCCTGAGCAGGGGTTTTTCCAAACGGGCCGGGAAGGTCATATGGATCTGGTATTCATCGGTGATCTCTGTCGCCCCGATCTTGCCAAGGGTGGGCTCACTGCCCTCCTCCGGCCTGAAGCTACCCTTGCCCTTTACCGAAAAACTGCAATGGCTGTAATTGCCAATGTTGCCTCCGCCAACTTTGAAGAGAGCCTCCCTTACTTTCGTCAAAGCCGACTCAGGCACATAGGTGACCAGTTTTTTGATCGATTTACTCCTAGGTACCAAAATCTTCGGATCCCGAATCCCCAGAACCTCGCAAATCCTGCCGTTTACGCCCTGCATCACATTATCAAGGGCCGTGTGTACCGAGAAGATGTTGATCTTGTTTTCTATGGCCTTGATAACCGCCCTTTCGACATAGTCCTGCCCATTTAGTTTTTTCAGGCCTTTGAAAATAATAGGGTGGAAGGTGAGTATGAGGTTGAATTTTTTTGCTATGGCTTCGTCTACCACTTCTTCGAGGGCGTCAAGGGTTACGAGGATGCCGCTTACCTCCCTTGAGGAGTCCCCGACCAGCAAACCGACATTATCAAAATCCTCTGCGAGGCTCAGCGGGCACAAATCCTCAAGAATGTCAGCAACTTCTTGTACTATCATGGTTTAAAGGAAGAGGTCCAAAGATAAAATATTATATTTTCGTTCTCGTGCAACTGCTGAGAAAAATAGCTTTCCCCCTGTCCCTGCTTTACGGGCTGGTGGTCTATTTTCGGAATCGCTGTTACGACCTGCAAATCTTTTCATCCCGTTCTTTTCCTACTCCAATAGTATGTATAGGGAACCTCAGTACCGGAGGTACGGGGAAAACACCAATGATCGAATGGCTCCTGAAGCATTGCAACAACGGACGCCAACTTGCCGTACTAAGCAGGGGTTATAAAAGGAAAACCAGAGGATTCCTGATCGTTGAACCTGGCATGGAGCCCTCGGAAAGCGGGGACGAACCTCTGCAGGTGGCCAGGAAGTTTCCCAAGGTCACCGTAGCGGTGGATGCCGACCGGCGCAGGGGCATCGAGAATTTAGAAGATCAAATCTCTCCAGACCTAATCCTCCTCGATGATGCCTTCCAGCACCGAAAAGTAAGGCCTCATTTCAACATCCTGCTTACGGCCTATTCAAGTCTGTATGTGAACGACTGGTACCTGCCCACAGGGAACCTCAGAGACCACAAAGCAGAGGCGAAGAGGGCCCAGGTGATCGTTGTGACCAAATGTCCTCCGGATATGGGTGAGGAACAAAGGGCTGAGGTGCTCCGCGAGCTCCGTCCGGAATCCGGACAACAAGTATTCTTCAGTTCTCTGGTCTATGAGGACGAAGTAAAGGGAAACGTACAAAACCTGCCTCTCCGGGCCCTGGTGCAAAGGGAGGTGCTCCTGGTCACTGCCATAGCCAATCCCCGTCCATTGCTCGAATACCTACAACTCAGGGGTATTGATTTTACACACCGCAATTTTCCGGACCACCATTATTTTACACCTGATGAGATTAGGGAATTCAACCAGGCGGAAATGGTCCTGACCACGGAGAAAGACTTCACAAGGATGAAAGGGGAGGTGCCAGAGGCATACTACCTGCCTGTAGAACACAGGTTCCTAGGACAGGGCAAAGAGCAGTTACTCTCTGTGCTTTCGGACCTATGAGACCGATTTTTTCTGTTTGGGTTCCAAAAAGTTTTCCCCGATTTTCTGGTAGAAAACTTCAGGTTTGAAGGGTTTGGTCACCACATCGTTGCAACCGGCGGCATAAAAAGTTTCCAGGCTGTCATCCAGGGAGATGGCGGTAAGGGCGATGATAGGTGTTTGCCGGTCGAATTTACGGATCTCGATGGTGGCTTCCACCCCGCTGATCCCGGGCATGTGGATATCCATTAAAATCCCGTCGTACTGGTTCTTATTAGCCTTGTCTATGGCTTCCATCCCATTTTCGGCAATGTCGCAGCCTATTCCCCTTTTGGCAAGCATTTTCTTGGTGATCACCTGATTGATCTTGTTGTCTTCCACTACGAGGACATGGAGGCCGTTGAGGTCGTATTCCTTGTGTTCGAGTTCAAAGGGGATCTCATCCACCACGCTGTCCTTGGCTTTCATCTCCAGTTCAAAGAAAAAGGAACTGCCTTTCCCGATCTCACTCTTGAGATGGATCTGACTGTCAAAGAGCCCGAGCAAACTTTTCACAATGGTAAGGCCTAGTCCGGTTCCCCCGTATTCCCTGTTGATCTGTATAGAGCCCTGCTCAAAACTGTCGAAGATGTGTTGTTGCTGTTCAGGGGTTATCCCTATACCGTTGTCGCGGATCTCAAAGTAAACGGTGACTTCTTCCTCCTCCTTTTCGTGGTGAACTTGATGCTGTTACCGATAAGGTTGATCAGGATCTGTGAGAGTTTGAGGGGGTCACTCATCAAATGCTGAGGGATCTTTTCGTCGTACTCCAGAATGAGTAGGGTATTCTTCTCCTTGGCGCTCTGCTGTAGAGAATCGATGACCTCGGTAATGATCTTTTTCAGGTAGAATTCGATATTTGCCGTTTCCAGTTTGTCGGCGTCAATCTTGTTGATCTGCAGGATGTCATTGATGAAATTCAGGAGGTAATCCCCTGAAAATTTCAGTGATTTCAAATGTTCTTTCTGGTGATCCCCTGGGTTTTCCTCCAGCAGTAGGTGTGTTAGACCAGTGACTGCATATAGGGGTGTCCTCAATTCGTGACTCACGGTAGAGAGAAAGTTGGTCTTGGCTTCCATGGCCTGGACTGCTGCATCCCTGGCTGCCTGTAATTCCTTGTTCTTGGTTTGCAGGAGGTCATTGGTCTTGAGCTTGATCTGGTTGTTCCTGTAGAGGGATACCGCCAGGAGGGAAATGATGGTCAAAAAGGCTGAGGTCAGGATGGCAGTGATCTCGGAGCGGTTTGCAGACTCACTGAGTTCCTCCACGCGCTGGTCCAGGCGCGTAATTTCTTTCTGGGCGTCCTCCATGGCCAATTTGTCGGCCTTGTTGGTCTCCGCCTTGAGTTTATTCAGGGTGAAGAAGGAGTCCTTTACCTCTACGATATTTTCCTTAAACGACAAGGCGCGCTGATATTGTTCGTCCTTCTCATAAGCGACGCTAAGTAATTCATTGGCCTGAAGCAATTCGATGGGGAACTGGTTGGTCCTGGCCAGGTTGAGGGCGTTAAGGCCGTTCTTGATACTCTCTTCGTAGTCGCCCTTATTCAGGTTTAACTGGGCTAGCCCCAGATTTGCCTTGGTGATGAGGTATTCCTTCTCGACGGGGTCCGTGTTGACCAGGAGGGCATTGAAACTCACAGCGGCTTTTTCGAAGTTATCGATACGCATGTAAATCTGACCTTCCAGCAAGACCATATTGTTCAGCAGGTTGCGGTCATTGCTGAGTTCCTTGGCTGCATCCAGATCCTGTAGTGCCCTGAAATTGAGGTCTGTATCGAAGAGCAACTTGGCATCCACATACTTGGAGAATCCCTCCCCTGAGGGATACGAACGGAAGGATTCCAGCATCTTTTTCGCCCTTGCCTGGTAGAATTCAGCATTTTCTCTGTCTCCCCTGAGAAGGTTCATCAGGGCCAGACGGTGGTAAGACGCGATCATCCCTTTTTCGTACAGGGAACTTTCAGCGAATTTCTCAGCCTGGTCCAGTACTTCAAAGGCCTCATTCAATTGATTCTGGTTGCGAAGGGTTACCGACTTTTTAAAATAGTCATTCAGGATGCTATCAACGGAGGCATTGTCCTGGGCACGGAGGGAGTTAACACAGAAAGCCGATACCAGAAGTACCAGCAAAAGAGAAACTTTTCTGTATGGTCTGAGGTCTATCAAAGATATCCTTTACGATCCAAAAACTGAATTACATCGATGATCCTGCTGCTATATCCCGTTTCATTGTCATACCAACCGATCACTTTGACCATTTTTCCCAGCACGGAAGTCATCATAGAATCAAACGTACAGGAATAGCAACTATTGTTTATATCGATAGAAACTATAGGGTCTTTCGTATAAAAAAGTACGTTTTTTAGTTCATTTTCCGCAATTCGTTCAAATGTATCATTAATTTCCTGAATGCTGGTCTCTTTTTTGACGTTCAGGGTGATATCGGTCAGGGAACCGTTTGGCACAGGAACACGTATGCCACATCCGCCTATCACATGGGCCAGATCAGGGAAAATACGGGTTAGTGCCTTGGCCGCACCCGTGGTAGTGGGAATAATGGATTGTCCTGCTGCCCGGGCTCTACGGAAATCGCGGTGAGGACGGTCGTGCAGGCTCTGGTCTGACGTAAACGAGTGTACCGTGGTGATGTACGCCTGCTCTACCCCCCAGTGGTCGTCCAGGACCTTGATCATGGGGGCGGCGTTGTTGGTGGTGCAGGAGGCGTTGGAGATGATATCATCCTCCTTTTGGAGCGTCTGGTGATTGACTCCATATACAATCATCCTGATATCGGTGTCATCCGGGGGCACAGACAGGATCACCTTTTTGGCGCCGTTGCGGAGATGCCCTTCTAGGCTTTGTCGCGTCTTGAACTTGCCGGTAGCCTCCACTACCAGGTCAACGCCAGCCGCGGACCAGTCGATCTGCCCAGACTGTTCTTCCTGGGTCATGCGCACTGGTTTCCCGTCGGCGATCAGTTTATTTCCCTCGGCCCTTACTGTTCCGCTATAAGGTCCGTGAATACTGTCGTATTTAAGCAAATGGGCCAGAGCAGAGGGTTCTGCCAGGTCATTGATGGCAACCACACTGATCTGCGGATGGTCTTGCAATAATCGGAATAGGGTCCGACCTATGCGGCCAAAACCGTTGATGCCAATACGGATCTCTTTCATTGGTTTCAGGTGGGTATGGGCCTGATGAACGCCAGGACCTTTGTCCGGAGCGACTTACAGGATATGTTTATGGGCTTTATAGGAGGATCTTACAAGAGCACCGCTCTCTACATGTCTGAAGCCCATTTCCAGTCCCAGTGTCTCGTATTTCTTGAATTGATCCGGCGTTATAAACTCCTTCACAGGGAGGTGCTTCTTAGACGGTTGCAGATACTGTCCGATGGTGACCACATCTACCTGTGCCTCCCGAAGGTCTTTCAGGGTGTCTATCACCTCTTCCTCCAGTTCCCCCAGACCTAGCATGATCCCTGATTTTGTCCTTCGCACACCCGATTCCTTCAGATATCGCAACACAGAAAGGCTCCGTTCGTATTTGGCTTGTATCCTAACCTCACGGGTCAGCCTTTTTACCGTTTCCATGTTGTGTGAGACTACCTCCGGTGCCACCGCAACGATCCTGTCCAGGTGCCTTTCAATACCTTGAAAATCAGGGATAAGGGTTTCCAGGGTGGTTTCCGGATTCATCCTCCGGATCGCCTTTACGGTCTCAGCCCAAATGATAGACCCCATGTCTTTGAGGTCATCTCTGTCCACTGAGGTGATCACGGCGTGTTTGATACCCATAATCTTGATAGACCTGGCTACCTTTTCGGGTTCTTCCCAGTCTACCTGTTCGGGCCTACCCGTTTTCACTCCGCAAAAGCCGCAGGAACGGGTACAGATGTTTCCGAGGATCATAAAGGTGGCTGTCCCTTCACCCCAGCATTCCCCCATATTGGGGCAACTGCCTGAGGTGCAGATGGTATGCAGGTTGTATTTGTCGACCAGGCCCCTCAACTGGGTATATTTCTTCCCGGTTGGCAATTTTACCCGTAACCATTTTGGTTTTCCTTTTGGCGGGGCCAGTGTGCCTGTTACTTCCTCCTTCATATGACAATTTTGTGCAAATATACGAACAAATACCCACGCAAAAAGGCGTTCGCGGATTCCCTTATTTGGCTGTGATCATTTCAGAGAGGAGCTTTTTTGCCCGGAGGAGTTTCACCTTGATGTTGTTGATAGGTTCTCCCAGTTCTTCGGCTATAGCGGCATAAGACAATTCCTGGAAGTACCTGAGGTTGATCACTTCCCGGTAGTGAGGTTTGAGGTTCTTGATATGGCCGAGTAAACTCGCCAGGTTCTGTTTCTGTATGAGCTGGTCTTCTGCCGTAGGGGCGTCGTCCAGTACCTTCTTGATCACCTCCTGGTTGCCGGGGGTGTTTTGCTCCAGGATATTCTTCTTTCTCTTACGGAGGAGATCTACGTGGATATTTTTGGAAATGGTAAACAGCCAGGTCTTGAATTCGTATGCCTCGTCATAGGTATGGATCTTGTCAAAGGCCCTGGAAAAGGTCTGTATGGTGATGTCCTCGGCATCGTTCTCATTCTTGGTCCGGCTGAGCTGAAAGCCATATACCTCGTTCCAGAAGCGGTCGAGGAGTGTACTGAAAGCTATTTGATTGCCTGCTTTGGCTTTTTGGATCGTTTCTTTGAGTGGATGGGCTGTGGTGTCCAATATTTGGTTTTAAGAAAGGACGGGATAAGCGGTTTCGGGAATATATCAGGCCTGGGTGACCTCGTTCCTGCATTCCTGTTCCTCGGGAAGTTTCCCGCACATTCCGCAGGGTTCTCCATCCTTGTTGAGGAAGGGGCTTTGACTTGCACAGGTGCCCGCAAATTTTCCGTCTTTTTGAGACCATATCTTGATCGCTATGCCCGCAAAGGCAAGTGCCAGCAAGCCGATGGTCAAGAGTACTAACTTCATGTTTATGCTTTGTGCAAAGATACAAAAAATAAGCCCCCAAAAAGGGGGCCTTTATGATTGGCGCCTAATGAAAAATCAATAAGAAATATTGGCGACGATGTTTTGTACGGTCGGACTCAGATTACCACCATCAGGTTCGATGGTGATATAGCTGATGGCGTTTTCTCCATAAGGAAGGGCCAGAAGCTTATCCTTGTCCTCGATCTGCTTGATGATCCCCAAATTGACCATTTCTCCGTTCACTTCCGCCCACATCTGGTAACACTGGTCCTCTGGCAGGTTGGGCAGGTTGCGGACATTGATATAGGACAGTTTCTTGACGGGGTTCACGTAGGCAACGGCCTTGAGGTCACGGGCCTTTTCGTTGCCATTGACGTAGTATTTCCTGGTCTGTGGATTGTTCAATACGATAAACTGGTTACGCACGTCTTCCAGCTGTTGCTTCATATCGGCTTCCAGGTTCTGAATGCGATTGGTCACCATCGTGTTTTCATCCTGCAAATTCTGATTCTGGTTCCAGAAGAAATAGGAAGATCCGGCAAAAATAAAGGCAGCAATACTGGCAGCAATGGCAAACCTTCTGGTCTTTCTCCGGCCCCTGTCCAGCCTTCTGATGCTTTGAAGGATCCTGGTCTTGAGGCCTTCAGGGGATGGCAAAGCGTGTACCTTGGCGTAAGCTTCGAGGTTCTCCTGCAGTTCTTCGTACTGCTTTCTAACCTCAGGATACATGACGATATACCGTTCTACCCTGGCTGTCTCTTCTCTGGAGGTGGCTCCGAGGAGGTATTTTTCCAGCAGGTCTTCTTCCAGGAACAATTTAATCTTGTCTTTCATATCTCAAGTATTAACAGGATCAACATCATCAGGGATTCGCCATAGATCTTACCGAGTTCCCTCAGTCCGATCTTAAGCCTGGATTTAATGGTGCCCAGAGGAATGTTCAGTTCATCACTGGCTTCCTGCTGGGTCATTCCCTGAAAAAACAGGGCATCCAGCACTTCCTGGTATTTGACTTCGATCTTCCCGAGATTCTCCCTGACATCCAGGAACTCGGGCCTGATAGCGTCAATTCCTACCTTATATACGTTGGAAACGTCGAGTTGGATCTCCTTGTCTGTTTTCGTTTGAATACTCCTGAGTTTGTCGATAGCCGTATTGCGGATGATCCTGAAGAGCCATGTGAACAATTTCGCCTTGGAAGGGTCATACGTATCCGATTTCTTCCAGATCTTGACAAAACTCTCCTGCACCACATCCTGGGCGAGTTCTTCGTCCTTAACCACCTTGAAGGCGACCCCGTAGAGCGTATCCGCATAGTGGTCGTACAAAAGGGAGATCGCCTTTTCGTTCCGCTCCTGCAGTAGTTCCACGATGTGTTTCTCAAGCAATATGCTCATTGGTCAGGTAAGATGTAAAAAATAAGCCCCCGGGGCATCCAATACGCTTTCTTTTTGCGTAAATAGAGAGAATGCTAATTTATAAAATTGATTCTTAACTTAGTGGGATCGGGCATTTAATTAGATAAAGGCGCACATAGTATTTGCGCAATTGAATTTTGGTTAGTTTGGTTTGAGATAACCCCCGTGACCTGATGTGGCGGGGGTTATTTTTTTACTCTTTTCAGATGATGTTTACCTCAGGGTAGATAGAAATGCCATAGGTCTTGCGAACCTCTTCCTGAATCTTCAGGGCCAGGTCGAGGATCTGCTGTCCGCTCGCGTTGCCGTGGTTGACCAGTACCAGGGCCTGTTGCTGGTGCACTCCCGCATCTCCGACCCGCATTCCCTTAAAACCGCAGGTGTCAATAAGCCAGGCTGCCGGGACCTTGAATTCATCCTCACCAATCTCGTAAAAAGGAATATTTTGGTGGCTCTGCTTCAGGTTATCGAGGGTGGCACGGTCTACCACAGGGTTTTTGAAAAAACTACCGCTATTACCGAGCACAGCCGGGTCCGGAAGTTTTCGCTGCCGAATCCGGATCACAGCCCTGGATATGTCATGTATGGTGGGATGCATCACCCCGGCCTCTCGGAGTTCTTCGCCAATGGTCCCGTATTCTGTCCTCAGCGCGTGGTCTTCAGAGGTCAGGCGCAAGGTCACAGAGGTGATGACGTATTTGCCTTTTCCTTCGTTCTTGAAAATGGATTCCCTGTATCCGAATTGGCAATCCTCCAGGCTAAAAATACGTTTCCTCCCGGTGGCGATCTCAATAGCTTCGCAACTCTCGAAATGATCCTTTAATTCCACCCCATAAGCACCGATATTCTGAATGGGAGCACTGCCCACACTTCCCGGGATTAAGGACAGGTTCTCCAGGCCGCCCAGGTCCCTTTCCAGGGTCCATAATACCAGCTCGTGCCAGTTTTCTCCCGCCATGACCTTGACGAAGGTGTAATTCCCGTCCTGCCTGACCACCTCCTTGCCCAAAAGTCCTATGTGAATGACCAGGGTATCCACATCTCCGGTGAGAAGCATATTACTGCCACCTCCCAGGATAAACCTGTCCGGGTATTCTTTCTGTTCAAGGACCCACTTTAGGTCCTCTTCCGTGGTAACATGTGCGAAGAAGCGGGCTTTGGCCTCTATGCCAAAGGTGTTGTACTTCTTAAGGGAAACGCCTTCCTGTATCTTCACTGGCCGGGATATCGATTGAGTGCTTCCCTGAGTATGGAAACGGCTCTGATGAGTTGGTCCTTTTCGAGGACATAGGCGATCCTGATCTGGTTCTTGCCAAGTCCTTCCGAAGCATAAAAACCGGCAGCAGGGGCAACCATGACTGTCTGACCGTTGACTTGGAATTTCTCCAGGAGCCATTGGGCGAAATCGTCTGCATCTTCTATGGGCAGTTCCACCATGCAATAAAAGGCACCCTGGGGATGGGCAATCCGGATTCCGGGGATCCCGGAAAGCTCCTGCAGTAAAACATCCCTTCTCTCTGTATATTCCTCTATGACATCGTCAAAATAACGCTGGGGGGTATCCAGGGCTGCCTCACTGGCGATCTGTGCATAGGTGGGTGGTGAAAGCCTTGCCTGTGCAAATTTGAGGGCGGTGCGTATCACTTCCCGGTTACGGGTTACCAGGTAGCCGATCCGGGCACCGCACATGCTGTACCTTTTGGAAACGGAATCCACTACGATGCTGTGTTCTTCAAGACCGGGTTCCTGCAGTATGGAGTAATGGCTGAGTCCGTCATAGGCAAATTCCCTGTATACCTCGTCAGCTACCAGGAACAGGTCGTGTTTCTTTACCAGGGACGCCAGTTTCTTAATTTCCTCTTTCTTGTAGAGATATCCCGTGGGATTGCCCGGATTGCAGATGAGGATGGCCCGGGTCTTCGGGCCAATGCACTTTTCGAATTCCTCAATGGGGGGCAAGGCAAAATTGTCTTCTATGCGGGAAACCACCGGGACCACCTTAACTCCAGCAGCTACCGCAAAACCGTTGTAATTGGCGTAGAAGGGTTCCGGGATGATCACTTCATCGCCGGCATCGGCTATACTGCCCATGGCAAAGGCCAGGGCCTCAGAACCCCCTGTGGTGACAATGATATCCTTATGGGTGACGTCGACCCCGTTCCGCCCATAATAGGCTGCTACTTTTTTCCTGTATTGATCCGTGCCTTCTGTCCTGCTGTATGCGAGAACTTCCAGATCGTTGTTCCTCACGGCGTCCAGGGCTACCTGAGGTGTTTTGATATCGGGTTGACCGATATTGAGGTGGATCACCTCCACCCCCCTTTCCTTGGCCTCTTCCGCATAAGGGACCAACTTTCGAATGGGGGATTCCGGCATATTTTGCCCTTTTCTGGAAATTGCTGGCATTTACCTGAGATTTTCCGCAAAAATGGGAAATACTCACGGACAAAACAACATCAGAAAAGGGTTTCTTGAAGAATTTAAGGAATGTTAAAATCGAAACATGCCAGGGATAAATTTCGTAAATTAGATATGTAACCTTAAAGTTTTTAGACACTTGGCAGCCAGACTATGGACAGGTTTGATATTTCTGTTGTGCATTTCCTTCAGTGGAATGGCACAGAATTTTCATTTGCCCCAGGGAGTTGCCTCCCAAAAGGTGAAATTTCAGCTTATCAATAACCTGATCGTGATCCCACTGGAGATCAATGGGGCCCAATTAAATTTTATATTGGATTCAGGAGTGAGTAAACCCATACTCTTCAACCTCTCTTTCCAGGATTCTGTCGAATTGAAGAACGTGTCCGAAATCTCGATCAATGGCCTGGGAGCAGGGGAGCCTATCAAGGCGCTCAACTCTGAAGGTAACAGTTTTAGGATCAAAAAGATCAGCAATCCGGATCAGCAATTATTTGTGGTGCTGGACAAGGATATCAATTTTTCGCCTACCCTGGGAATCCCTGTTCATGGGATCATTGGGTTCGACCTTTTCCGGGACTTCATCGTAGAGGTCAATTACAGTCGTAAGATGATCCGTTTTCACGATCCGGCCCGGTACAGGGAAAAAGTGAACTCCAAGACGCAGGTCCTGCCCATTTCCATAGAAGACCGGAAGGCTTATGTGGAGGGGCACGTGAGTTTTGACAACAGGGAAGACGTGCCGGTGAAATTACTGATGGATACCGGCAGTAGTGATGCGGTTTGGTTGTTCCAAGATCTGGAAAAAGGGATCGATCTCCCTCAGAAACATTATACGGATTACCTGGGCAAAGGACTGAACGGCAGCATTTTTGGTAAGCGCACCAAGGTTAGAAAGGTGCGCCTGGGGGATTTCGAACTGAACAATGCCAAAGCGGCATTTCCCGATATGTTTTCCTTCAGCAGTATCAAAGACCACGGCGATCGCAACGGGACCCTGGGAGGGGAGATCCTGCGACGTTTCAATATCGTATTTAATTACAGGGACGGGTTGATATATGTTAAAAAGAATAGTTATTTCAACGACCCCTTCCGATTCAACATGAGCGGTCTTGAATTACAGCACAATGGAGTGCGCTATATCGCTGAGCGGATCACGGACAGCAGGGGAGTGGTCAAGAGTGATGAGCGCAGGTTCGGAGATGTGCAGATCCTGATGGAGAACCGTACCCGCTTGAGCCTTGTGCCCGAGATCATTGTATCAGGGATCCGGGCAGGCAGCCCTGCCGATGAGGCCGGACTCCGGGAAGGGGATATCATCCTTGCGGTGAACGGCAAACGCGTCCACAAATACAAATTGCAGGAGATCCTGAATATGATCAATGAAAAGGAGGGGAAAAAGGTCCGCTTGCTGATCGAACGATATAATTCCGATTTACTGTTCTCTTTTACCCTAAAGGATGTCTTCAACAAAAAACCCTGACCAAAGGCCAGGGTTGTTCTGATTATATATCTAAAATCTTATTTTCCGTCCATAGGCTTAACCTCCCCTTTGATCTTCAGGACTTTTGTAGGGGTATCTGCATTGGATATAACGGTTATGGCCTTTCTGATAGGTCCAACCCTGTTGGTGTCGTATTTCACTTGAATCTCACCGGTTTTTCCGGGCATGATGGGTTCTTCAGGCTTTTTGGGGATGGTACATCCGCAGCTGGAACTCACCTTAGAGATGATCAGGGGAGCCTCCCCCGTGTTGGTGAATTCAAAAACACGAATCCCGTCACTCCCTTTTTGGATCTCACCGTAATCCACCGTCTCAGTTTTGAACTGTATTTTGGCCTTCTTTTCCTGAGCGTGAACGCTTAAGGCCATCAGGCCAACAAACAATAATAAAACTATTTTTTTCATCACTTAATTTTTTGAGTGAATCTCAAATGTAGCATATTTGCAACAACATCCAAAATTCTTTTGTTATCTACTAACGTTACTTATTTTTGTTTCGTATCTCATAACCGTTTTTTATCTGAATAAGGCATTTGGGCCCTATTTACCGGCCTAATACGACACTCACACCCTCATTTTTCAAGAATCATACCAAAAATGATCATCCCCCCTAAATACGATCCGACCACCATTGAGGATAAATGGTATGCGTACTGGCTCCAACACAATTACTTTCGCTCAGAACCCGACGAAAGGGAGCCTTATACCATTGTGATCCCCCCGCCAAACGTGACCGGTGTATTGCATATGGGGCATATGCTGAATAACACTTTACAGGACGTACTTATCAGAAAGGCCCGTCTTCAGGGCAAAAATGCCTGCTGGGTACCCGGGATGGACCACGCCTCTATTGCGACAGAGGCCAAGGTGGTCGCTAAATTGAGGGAAGAGGGCATCCGAAAAAGTGACCTCAGCCGCGAACAGTTTCTGGAGCACGCCTGGGAATGGACGAATAACTACGGAGGAGTAATCCTCGAGCAACTCAAGAAATTAGGATGTTCCTGCGACTGGGAGCGGACCAAGTTCACCATGGACGAGGACATGTCGGCGTCCGTGATCAGGGTCTTTACAGAACTTTATAAAAAAGGTCTGATCTACAAGGGATACCGCATGGTCAACTGGGATCCTGAGGCCAAAACCACCCTCTCAGACGAAGAGGTGATCTACGAGGAAAAACAGGGGCAGTTGTTCTACATCCAATACGCTGTGGAGGGCAGTGATGAAAAGCTGATCATAGCCACGACCAGGCCTGAGACCATTTTGGGCGATACTGCTATCTGCATTCATCCGGAAGATGAGCGTTTCACACATCTCAAGGGAAAAAAAGCCGTAGTGCCTGTCTGCAATCGGGTGATCCCCATCATTCAGGATGAATATGTCGATATGGAATTCGGTACGGGCTGCCTCAAGGTGACCCCGGCCCATGACGAGAACGATTGGAAGCTCGGGGAAAAACACGGTCTGGAAACCATCGATATCTTCCATGAAGATGCTACACTCAATCACTACGGGCTGCACTACCAGGGCAAGGACCGTTTTGTCGTGCGCAAGGAGATCACAGAGGAATTAAAGTCGATAGGCGCCCTTCAAAAGGTAGAAACATATACCAACAAGGTCGGTACCTCAGAACGCACCAAAGCCGTGATAGAACCGAGATTGCTTGATCAGTGGTTCCTCAGGATGGAAGACCTGGTCAAGCCTGCCCTGAAAGCGGTTCTCGAGACCGGGGAGGTCAAATTCTTTCCCAAAAAATTCGAAAGTATCTACAAGGTCTGGATGGAGAATATTCGCGACTGGAATATTTCACGCCAGCTGTGGTGGGGCCAGCAGATTCCCGCCTATTACTATGGTCCCGGTCCGGAGGACGTAGTCGTGGCTGAAAGTCCCAAAGAGGCCCTGGAGGCTGCCAGGGCTAAAAGCGGAAATCCGGAACTAAAGACCGGAGATCTCCGACAGGACGAGGATGTGCTCGATACCTGGTTTTCTTCCTGGTTGTGGCCGATCAGTGTTTTTGGGGGTATTCTGGATCCCGATAACCGGGAAGTGAGCTATTACTATCCCACCAATGACCTGGTCACAGCTCCGGATATCATCTTTTTCTGGGTGGCGCGGATGATCGTCGCAGGGTATGAATTCAGAAATGCGAGGCCTTTTGAGAATGTTTATTTCACGGGTCTGGTAAGGGATAAGGAAAGGCGCAAGATGTCCAAGCAACTGGGCAATTCCCCCGATGCCCTGAAATTGATAGAAAACTACGGGGCAGATGGGGTCCGGGTAGGTCTTCTGCTGAGTGCCCCAGCGGGGAATGACCTGCTGTTTGACGAAGCCCTATGCCAGCAGGGTAAGAATTTCGCCAATAAGATATGGAATGCTTTCAGGCTTGTCCAGGGTTGGGAAGTGGCAGATATACCCCAGCCGGAAGCCGCAGCTATGGGCAGTGAGTGGTACAGGGCAAAGATTAATGCGACTCTTTCAGAAGTGGACGACCATTTCTCAAAATACCGAATCTCGGATGCCTTGATGGCGATCTACAAACTCATCTGGGACGATTTCTGTTCCTGGTTGCTAGAGATCGTCAAACCGGCTTACCAGCAGCCCGTAGACCAGAAGACCTATAAGGAAGTTATCGGCTTCTTTGAGGTAAACCTTAAGCTCCTGCATCCCTTCATGCCTTTTCTTACCGAAGAGGTTTGGCAGTGTATTACCGAACGATCTCCTGAGGAAGCACTTATCGTTTCCTCCTGGCCACAATCTGAGGAGGCTGATACAGGTGTACTCGACGCTTTTTCCTTTACTGCAGAGGTGATTTCCGGGATTCGTACTATTCGTAAAGAGAAGAACATTCCCCAAAAGGAAGCCCTGAGCCTGCAACAGATCCTCGTTCAGGAGCTGCCCGAAGGATGGGATGCCGTCATTAGTAAATTAGGTAATGTCAAAGATATTGAGACGGTTGAGGAAGCCCCGGATGGTGCCCTTTCCTTCCGCGTGAAGAGCAATGAATACTTTATTCCTGTGGGTGGGGCTATAGACCTGGAGGCAGAGATTGCCAAGATCAATGAAGAACTGAATTACACCAGGGGTTTTCTCAAATCCGTGGAGAAAAAATTGTCGAATGAGCGCTTCGTAAACAACGCCCCGAAGGCTGTGGTGGACCTGGAACGGAAAAAGGCCTCTGATGCCCTGGAAAAGATACAGACGCTGG
The DNA here is from genome assembly GCA_965364605.1 of uncultured Muriicola sp. Lineage (GTDB taxonomy): Bacteria > Bacteroidota > Bacteroidia > Flavobacteriales > Flavobacteriaceae > Muriicola. Next base: position 46,427 of record CBDTYM010000001.1, on the reverse strand, counting down.
AAAAAAGCCTCGCAAGCCTGACGACCTCCTGAGGTCAAATCCTAAGAAAAACTTAATAAGGTTCTCTTTTTCAACACCTTGTGATATATTTAGCACAAAAAGGAGTTATGAAAAAATACCTGTTGATGGCCGTCACACTGACAGGCCTCGCACTCTTTTCCTGTTCAAATGACAGTGATGAACCATCCACCGTCCCCCAGAATACAAATCCCCCGGCAAGGACAGCCATCGCCGATCCGGTATTTGAGCAGGAGCTGGTAGACCTCGGTATAGACGATGAGGTAGACGGTTCCGTACTGGACAGCAACGCTTCCACAGTCACCTCTCTGGTCATGAATGACAAGGGAATCAGCAGCCTGGATGGAATTTCAGCCTTTACGGATCTGGAAAACCTTTGGGTGAATGACAACCAGATCAGTACGCTGGACCTGTCGCGAAATACAGCCCTTAAATTTGTTTTTGCCGGTAACAACGGTCTTACAGATGTCAATGTGAGGACACTTCTGATATTGGAGAAACTTTCTGTTCCCGGCAATAATATCACTGAACTGGACGTCAGTAATAATACGGCTCTTCAGACTTTAAACCTCAGAGACAATTCACTCGGGGCCATCGATATATCCTCTGTGCCAAACAGCATCCAATTGAACATATTTTCTGTTGAGAACAACCCGCTGACCTGCATCCAAGTCAACGAAAATCTTCTCGATAATATCCCCAGCCAATGGACCAAGGATGAAGAGGACACGTATTCCCTGAATTGTAATTGAGCCAAGGGGTACTCAATACTTGATGAAGTAGGGAGTTTCCTTACACTTTTCTATCTTTAGGAAAACTTCATCCGCCATGAAAACTCTCCTTTCTTTATTGATCGCAATTCCCGTATTTCTACTCGCTCAGGAAACAAAGGGCCCCGTTTTGTCTAAAGATATTCAGATCAGGACGGCCACGCTCCCTCTCCCGGAAAAGGACAAGAAGGGTGCTATGGTTTATGGATACAACACCAAGGGGGAATTGATAGTCCTCAGGGAAGGTACCAACAACATGATCTGTATTGCTGACATCCCAGACAGGGAAGGCATCAGTGTGAGCTGTTATTCCAAAAGACTGGAGCCCTTTATGGCAAGGGGTAGGGAGCTGAATGCCCAGGGTAAGAGCCAGGAAGAGCGCAATGCCATACGCGGTGAGGAGATCGCCTCTGGTGCACTCTCCATGCCGAGAGAACCCAGCATGCTTTATGTGTATTTCGGTAAGGATGAAGACTACGATCCCGCGACGGGTGACTTGTCTGAAGGGAAATTCCGCTATGTCATCTATACCCCTTTTGCCACCACCGAATCTACCGGCCTGCCGGATAAGCCGCATGCCCCGGGAATGCCGTGGCTAATGGATCCGGGTACTCACCGCGCACATATCATGGTCGGTCCATTTAATTAGCCCTGAGGGCAGAAGACTTTTGCCTTTGTTCCCTGAATTGTTTCCACAAGACAAGGAGAACCGAAATGATGACGAGATTCTTGATGATATACTGCCCTGTGAGGGTCAGCATCACAGGACTGTCATTAAATATCAACTCCGGCATAAAGACCAGGGGTGTGAAGGTGAGGACTATGTGGATCATGGCCAAAGGAATGGATATTCTGCGAAGTATATTGAGAACCAGCAGGAGCCCTACGGTACACTCCCAAAAGGCCAGGAGGTACAGGGAGAGCTGGGTATCAAAAACGTGGAAGGTCAGCCTGGCTATGGTCTCTGAGGCCAGTTCTTCGGCCGGACTTATACCTGGGAAGAGCTTCAGGCTTCCAAACCAGAGGTAAATGATCCCAAGAGAGAACGACAGGAGGGAGAAATTAAGTCTGATTTTCCGAACGAGGTACTCGATTTTCATAGTTCTAGTTATTTGGGTTGGGATGAAATTTTCAAGTGCTTGTAAAATTCGGGGTCAAGTCTGACGCCGTCTTCTTCCAGGCAGTATACGGCACAAGGGGTGATCCCCTGAGTATTGGAGGATACCCGGTCTGATACCTCCTCTGTTCCCCGGAAATGCCGGAAGGATTTAAAATAGCGGTAATTCACTCCTATCTGCAGCTCTCCACTGCCTAGAAGGTTGTTTTCCAGGTTGTTGCCCACGCAGGAAGAAAAATGTCTGATGGCGACGCAGCCCTGGGCAGAGAGGGAAGAAGTGTTCAAAAGCAGCAAGAGTGCAAAGGCAGGGATCGACCTTAGAAACAGGGTTGTCATTGGTTGGATGTTGGATTCGTGCTATCAAAAAAAGCCAACCGATGGGGGTTAGCTTTTTCTGATGCTTAAACAAGACTAACTAAACTGATTCGAATTAACTCATAACTTTACTGCCAAATTAAGGGGATTCCTGATTGACCAGAATTAAGGGATAGGCAAAAAAGATTAACGAAAGGTTAATCCCCTTAAGCAAAGACTAAGGATTACATCTAAAGCGATATTTTTGATTAATCAGGAAAGGTTTGAACAGGCGAAATTTCTTTTTGGGCGTTTTTGTGGTCTCGGTCATCGGACTGGCCATTGTGCAATACAAATACCTCGAGATCGGATTGAGCCTGGCCCGGGTGCAGTTCAGTAAGAACCTCGCAAATGCTGGGGAGGAGATCAGGAACGACCTCGTCAACCGGGATCAAATGACCTTTCTTCTCGGCAAAGCCCTGCAAAGGGATTCTACCTATTTCCGCCTCAGTATAGACAGTGTACAGGACGCTTCTCGTTTTTTCCTCAACGATTTTCTGACCGAAAGACTGCTGAGAAACGGTATTGAAACCGATTTTAGTTATGAGCTGTTCTCAAAGGATACGGCTTATTATCTGCAATCTCCGCGAACCTTCCGGGAGGGTGAAAGGGAAGTGAAATACCCTATCGTCCTCCAGGGATACCTGCCCGATCTGATTGGAGAACGGTTGATCCTGGAATTGAAGTTCAGGGACCTGAGAACGTATTTCCTGTTCCAGCTGAACGGACTCGTTCTGCCCAGCCTGATCTTCCTGCTGGGGATCGTGGCAGTGATCATCTGGATCCTCAGGACTTACTACTGGCAGCGGAATCTAATCACACAAACCAACGAATTCATCAACAACCTCACCCATGAACTGAAGACCCCTGTCTTTTCTATAGGCCTCGCGAGTAAATTGCTGGGCCAGACGGCTACCTCCGATCAGAAACCGGTGCTGGACATCATTCGCCAGCAGGTTGAAAGGCTTTCAGGGCACATAGACCGCGTACTGGACCTTGCCCGCATGGAATCAAAAAAGAGCGTGTTTACATTGACGGAGGTCGACTTTAAACCGGTGCTGGAAAAGATCTGCCGAGACTTCGAGACCCTCGTCAGCCTTGAGGATGTGCGATTTACTTATGATCTCGGGCAAGGGCCCTATCATATCAAAACCGAAGTGTTTCACCTCGAAAATGCTATAAACAACCTATTAGACAACGCGAAAAAATACGCAGACAACCCGGAGATTCACCTAAAGGGCTATCGAGAAAAGGATTATCTAAAGGTTGCTATCAGCGATAACGGTCAGGGGATCAGTCCTGAAGATCAAAAGCGTATCTTTCAGAAATATTTCCGCGTCGGGGAAGGCGATCTCCACAGGGTCAAGGGTTATGGCCTGGGCCTGAGTTACGTCAAAAAAGTGATGGATGCCATGAAAGGAAGTATCGGGATAGAAAGCAAGTTAAAGCAGGGGACAACAGTGACCCTAAAAATACCGCTATGCCATGTCTGAACGCAGGCCGAAGATCATGCTGGTAGAGGACGACTCATCCCTGGGGTACCTGCTAACAGAGTACCTCAAATTAAAGGGATTTGAGGTCTTCTGGGCTCCACAGGGAAAAAAGGCCATAGAACAACTGGGCAGGGAGTCGTATGATCTGCTGATCCTCGATATCATGATGCCAGAAATGGATGGATTTACCCTGGCAGCTACCTTGAAAAAAGAGCACCCCCACCTGCCTTTCCTTTTTTTGACCGCGAAATCCCTGAAGGTAGACGTGCTCAAAGGGTTTTCCCTTGGAGCAGTTGATTACTTGAAAAAGCCCATAGATGAAGAGGAACTCGTGGTCAGGATAAAGGCTCTCCTATCCCATATCGGGGGCGCTGAAGAAGATAAACCGGACAGGTCGGCGGATATCCGAAAGCTGGGCAAATACACTTTCAACCCCCAAAACCAGGAACTGCACTTTCAGGATGAGGTCATCCATCTGACCTCCAGGGAAAGCGAACTACTCGCCTACCTCTCTTCACGGATAAACTCTCTCGCTACCCATAAGGATATTCTCATTGCCTTGTGGGGTAGCTATGATTACTTCAAGCAAAAGAGCCTGAATGTATTTATCACCCACCTGCGCAGATATCTTGAAAAGGACGAACAAATCCGCATAGAAAACGTACACGGACAGGGCTTTATCCTTAGGATCCTGCCTACCTGAGTCCTGGGCAGATCCAAATATTTCAATTAAATCAAGTATCTTTAGGATCGATTTTAGCTGCCAGAAGTCCTATGGAAACTTATGCCACGGCCCTTCTTTACGCCATTCCTTTTTTCATCCTCCTTTTGCTGGTAGAGATCTTATACGGTCACTTTGCCAAGGATCAGCAACATAAGGTTATGGATACAGTCAGCAGTATCAGTTCCGGCCTGACGAATATCGTCAAAGATTCCCTGGGCTTGGGAGTGATCCTCGTCAGTTATCCTTTTCTTCTGGAACACCTGGCCCTAACGGAGATCAAAGCGACCTGGCTGGTTTGGCTGACAGCTTTCCTCGCTATCGATTTTGCGGGATACTGGAACCACCGTCTCAGCCATCACGTCAATATTTTCTGGAATCAGCACGTCATTCATCACAGCAGCGAGGAATTCAACCTGGCCTGTGCACTCCGACAGTCTATCTCCAACCTATTGGGATATTTCCCCCTCTTCCTCATTCCCGCAGCCCTGATGGGGGTCCCCGCCGAAGTGATCGCCATTATAGCCCCTGTACACTTGTTCGCACAATTTTGGTATCATACCCGTCATATCGGTAAATTGGGTTGGCTGGAATACATTATCGTAACTCCTTCCCAACACCGTGTACATCATGCGATCAATCCCGAATATATAGACAAGAATCTCGGGCAGATCCTCTGTGTGTGGGACCGTTGGTTCGGCACCTTCCAGGAAGAACTGGACGAAGTGCCTCCGCAATACGGGGTGTTGAAACCTGCGCATACGTGGAATCCCATCCTGATCAATTTTCAGCACTTGTGGCGATTGATGAAGGACGCCTGGAGAACCCGCAGTGTAAGAGACAAGTTCCGTATCTGGTTCATGCCGACCGGTTGGAGGCCGGCAGATGTAAAGGACAAATATCCCTCAGAGATCATCGAGGATGTTTACGGCTTTAAAAGGTATGAACCCCAGGCTTCACCAGGGCTAAAAGGATACGCCATCTTCCAGATGGTCTTTACCCTGATCCTGATCCTGTTTATGTTCTACAATTATTCGACTATAGGCTTTGACGGACTCCTCCTTTTTGGGGGCTTTGTATTCCTGGGTATTTTCGGGTATACGAGTCTGATGGACAGACAGAATTTTGCCTTTGCCATAGAACTGCTGAGAAGTGCTGCCGGCCTGTGCCTTATCTGGTTCACCGGCGACTGGTTCGGCGTAGACGCATATCTGGAATACGGGAGTTTGCTGATCGGAGTGTATTTTGTCATCACGGCCCTGGGTGGGGTCTATTTTACCTTCGTGGAAGGAAAGGGAACCCAACAACAAATAGCCTTTTAACCATATGCCTGTCAGACCTTATATTCTCGCGGAAACGAACTGGAAAGCGCTTAAAGATGCCGAGTTCGAGCTGGCCGTCCTCCCCTGGGGGGCAACCGAAGCCCACAACTACCACCTGCCATATGGAACGGACATTTACGAGGCCGACTTCATGGCCGCTGAGGCAGCCAGACAGGCCTGGGAAAGAGGTGGAAGACCCATTGTACTCCCCACCATTCCCTTTGGGGTGAATACGGGCCAGTCTGATATCTACCTCGATATGAACCTGAACCCTTCAACCCAGATGGCGATATTAAGGGATGTGATCACCGTACTGAACAGGCAGGGCATCCGAAAACTGCTCATTTTCAACAGCCACGGCGGTAACAATTTCAAGGCCCTCGTGCGTGAACTGGGTCTCGAGTTTCCCGAGATGTTCCTCTGTGTTTCTCATTGGTTCAAGGTGCTGGACAACCCGGAATACATTGAAGAGAACGGTGACCACGCAGATGAGAGGGAAACCAGCCTGATGCTCCATTTCAGACCCGATCTTGTACTCGACAGGGAATTCTGGGGCAGGGGGAAGGCCAGAAAATTCAGGATAGGAGCTTTTTCGGAAGGCTGGGTGTGGGCAGAACGACGCTGGTCTCAGATTTCTGAGGATACGGGTGTGGGTGACCCTTCCAAGGCTACTGCCGAAAAGGGGGAGCGGCTTTTCAGAGAAGTCTCTGCAAAAATGGGAGACCTCTTTTACGAGCTCTGTAAGGCGGATATGGACGACCTCTACGCCTGATCTCAAAAAGAGCTGATGCCAAATTCCTTCTTGACGAGGATCACGTATTTTTCCATGGCCTCCTCGGGCCGGATATTCTGGGCCTGTATCAGGGCATTTGCCTTAAAGGCATTGATCAAAGGGGTCTTGCTTCCTGGATTGTCGTAGTTTTTATTGGCGATCTTGTAGTAGGCATAGAGCTTTAACAACAGGTCGGGAGGCAACGGGTCCGTATAGTTGCTGATGAAGGCCACAGCCTTCTGGAATTCGTCTTTGAGGTTATCCTTTTCCATCTTCGGTATTCACGGACGCCAGGCAGGTGATAGCACCTTTTACTTTTTGGTTGAGCTTCACCGAGACCAGGGCATCCAAAGGTAAGAATACATCCACCCTGGAACCAAATTTAATAAAACCGCTTTCCTCCCCTTGCTGTACACTTTCGCCTTCCTCCGCGTAATTCACGATACGCCTCGCCATTGCTCCCGCGATCTGCCTGTAAAGGATGTCACCGAATTTAGGCGTTCTGATGACCACAGTCGTCCTTTCGTTCTCCTCGCTGGATTTCGGATGCCAGGCCACGAGGTACTTTCCCGGATGGTATTTGGAGTACTTGATCACCCCGCTTGCGGGATAACGCGTGACGTGTACATTGACAGGCGACATAAAAATGGAGATCTGCAGCCGCTCTGAGTTGAAATACTCCGTTTCCATCACCCTTTCTATCACCACAACCTTCCCGTCCACAGGGGCGTGTATCTCATTGAAATCCTTATTGGAAATGCGTTTTGGGTTCCTGAAGAACTGGAGGATGGAGACAAGGATGATCAGGGCCACGATCTGAATACTAAGCCTGACCCAATACGTCTCGAGGAACCGATCGGCCAGGAAAATGACGATCGCGACGATAAAAAAGGTGGTCAGGATGATCTTCTGGCCCTCTCTATGGAACATAGGTAAAAATATTTAATACCAAATAGGCAAATGGTGCAGCAAATATAAGACTATCCAGCCGATCGAGCATACCACCGTGTCCCGGAAGTATAGCGCCGCTGTCCTTGACATCTGCCAGCCGCTTGAATTTGGACTCGATAAGGTCGCCAAGGCTGCCTGTGAGGACGATGACAGCCGCGAGTACGACCCATTGAGCCGGTCTTAAGATGGGCTCGTAATGGGCCAGAATATAGGCCGCAATCAGTGTAAAGACAAATCCCCCGAGGGTGCCTTCAATAGTCTTTTTCGGGGAGACCGAAGGAAAGAGCTTGTGGCGCCCAATGGATTTGCCCACCAGGTAGGCAAAGGAATCGTTAACCCAGATCAGGATGAAAATACCCATGATGAGCAGTTTGGCAAAGGCATCGTCTTTGTAGGGGATCATCGTCAGGAAGATGCAGCCGCCTCCAATATAGAACAGGCCTATAAAAAATTTTTCGTAGGCCCGGTAGAATTTCTTTCCGGAGAAGAGGAAGTAGATGAGGACGATATTCACCGTAATAGACAAGAACATCAGGATATTGATGAGTACTACGTCACGGACGATATAGATGAATAACCACCAAAGTCCCAGGTAAGAGGCAAAGATATAATAACCCCTCAGTCCCACGAGTTTTTTGTACTCGTACAGGCAGGCCAATCCAAAGACCATAAAAAGGAAATCGAAAGCGTCGGAACTTAGGAAAACTGCTGAGAGCAACAGGATAACATAGACAACTCCCGTAAGTAAACGCCTTAGAAGTTCCCTCATCCTACAAGTCTTCCAGAAGTAATAGATATAGGTGCTTGGAGCTGCTGCCGTAGGTTAGGAAATCGTCTGCATTTTCATCAGTGGCCTGAAAATGTTTGAGGGTAGTGATATTGGCGGGGATGCCTTGTTTGTATTTCTTTTTGATCGCCTTGAGTCCTTCACCTATACTTTCCACCAACTGGCTGGTGGTTGCGAAGACTATGACATTCTCGGGAACTTCGCTGAGTTTCTTTTCCTTGAGCTGGTTGGAGCACACCAGAATGGAACCGTTCTGGGCGATGAGGTGCTCACAGGTGGTAAAGAATACCTCGCTGGATGAAGACTTATGGGTAAACGAGATCTTTTCCTTGGCGAATTTCTCTTCCAGCCTGGGGTCCATGACGAAGAAAGGGGTTTCCTCCCAGTGGTTTTCTTCCACGATATTCTCTAAGGCCTCAGACACTTCTTCCAGAGAATCACAGTAGAGGAATTTACCTCCGTTTTTCTTGAAGTGAATGGTGAATTTTTCGTCAATGGGAAGATTCAGATCGGGCATGTGAACTCCACGGGTCTCCACGGTCTCCTTGGAAACCTTCTTTTTTTTACCTCCTCCAAACAAGCTGGAAAATAGTCCCATGGGTCATTTACGATCTGATGCTTAATGTACTCATTTTAAGAACGCAACGGAAGAATTATTTATTATCCTCTGTCAGTTCTTCCGGTTTTTCCTTTCCCGTCTTTTTTTTCTTATCAGCGGGCTTCTCCGCTTCTGCTGTCTTTTCATCACCATCGGCTTCTTCCTGCTCCTTGGCGATCTCCTGACCTTTCTTGTCGAAATTCTTCTCGAAAGGCCTTTGGCCAAAAATCTTCTCAAGGTCCTCCTTGAAGATGACTTCCTTATCGAGCAACCTTTCGGCCAGCTCGGTCAGTTTATCCTTGTTCTTTTTCAGGACGTCTACTGCCCTGGCGTATTGCTCCTCTATCAACTTGGATATCTCCTCATCGATCTTTTGAGCGGTTTCCTCACTGTAAGGCTTGGTAAAGCCGTATTCATTCTGACCTGAGGAATCGTAATATGTCAGGTTTCCGATGGTGTCGTTCAGGCCGTAGATGGTCACCATGGCACGCGCCTGTTTGGTGACCTTTTCGAGATCGCTCAGGGCCCCGGTGGAGATCTTGTTAAAGATCACTTTTTCGGCTGCCCTTCCCCCCAGGGTGGCACACATCTCATCCTTCATCTGCTCGGGCCTGACGATCAGGCGCTCTTCAGGAAGGTACCAGGCTGAGCCCAGGGATTGTCCTCTGGGGACAATGGTTACCTTCACCAGCGGGGCTGCGTGCTCCAGCATCCAGCTCACGGTGGCATGGCCTGCCTCGTGGTAGGCGATCGTTCGTTTTTCCTCTTTGGTAATGATCTTGTTCTTTTTCTCAAGTCCGCCCACGATCCTGTCAACTGCATCGAGGAAATCCTGTTTGCTAACCGCCTTTTTCTCCTTACGGGCAGCGATCAGCGCAGCTTCGTTGCACACGTTGGCGATATCGGCCCCTGAGAATCCAGGTGTTTGCCTGGCAAGGAAATCGAGGTCCAGGGTTTCTGAGGTCTTGATGGGCCTCAGGTGGACTTCAAAAATCTCCTTTCGCTCACGGATGTCCGGCAGGTCCACATAGATCTGACGGTCGAACCTTCCGGCACGCATCAGGGCCTTGTCCAGGACATCGGCCCGGTTGGTCGCTGCCAGCACGATTACGTTCGTATTGGTGCCAAAACCGTCCATTTCGGTCAGCAACTGGTTCAGCGTATTTTCCCGCTCGTCATTGGAACCTGTGAAATTGTTTTTGCCACGGGCACGACCGATAGCGTCGATCTCATCGATAAAGATGATTGCCGGAGCCTTGTCCTTGGCTTGCTTAAAGAGGTCTCTCACCCGTGAAGCTCCCACACCGACAAACATCTCCACAAAATCCGATCCGGAAAGTGAGAAGAATGGCACCTTGGCCTCTCCTGCAACCGCCTTTGCGAGCAAGGTCTTTCCAGTTCCGGGAGGTCCTACCAGTAGTGCTCCTTTGGGGATCTTACCACCCAGGGAGGTATATTTGTCCGGATTCTTCAAAAATTCGACGATCTCTTCGATCTCTTCCTTCGCACCTTCCAGGCCGGCTACATCCTTGAAAGAGGTACGGGTATCCGTTTTTTCATCGAACAACTTGGCCTTGGATTTGCCGATATTGAAGATCTGTCCCCCGGCTCCACCGGCTCCACCCCCGGACATACGCCTCATGAGGTAGATCCATAGTCCGATGATTAGCACAAAGGGCAGGATGGTGATCAGGAGGTCAAAAAACAGGTTGGATTCCTTGTCGAATTCCACAATGGTATTGAGGGAATTCTCCTTTTTGATCTCAGTGATCTCATTTTGAAATATCTGCAGGTCACCGTAATCCAGCACGTATTGAGGTATTTCTGAGGTCGTCGGGAAGAAGGGCTTGTTGGCCACATCTTTGTGCACGTCCTTGTTCAGAGCCTCTTCCGTGAGGAAAACCTTTGCCTGGTTCGTATTGGTGATGATCAGTATTTTGGCGATATCACCCGCCCTCAGATATTGCTGCAACTCTGAGGTAGTGGTCTTCCTGGTGGTTCCCAGACTGCCGCTTCCAAAAAAGTTAAAGCCAATCAGCAAGACAGCGATCAGGCCGTAGATCCACCACGAACTGAATTTCGGTCTTTTCTGAGGGGTATTATTATTATTTTCTTTAGCCATTTTTTATTGATTAAAACTACTTTCTACAAGGGTCACCTTCGCATCGCCCCAAAGTCCCTCTATATCGTAAAAATCACGTACTTGCTTCTGAAACACGTGTACGACGACGTTGACGTAATCTAGGAGTACCCATTCGGCATTGTCAGAACCTTCTACATGCCAGGGTTTGTCCTGAATTCCTTTACTAACCGTCTTTTGGATTGAATTTACGATCGCATTGACATGCGTGTTGGAGGTGCCATTACACAAAACAAAGTAGTCGCAAACGGTGTTTTCTATGTCTCTAAGGTCGAGTAGATTGATTTCAAGTCCTTTAACTTCTTCGATTCCTTGTAATATTAAAGCGATTAACTCATCTGCGCTAGCCTTTCCTTTCTGCATCCAGTATATTTAGTTTCTACAAAGTTATTATTTTTTTATTTTTTCGACCCTAGTTTTTAACATAACATTGTACCGTAAAAAGGGACGATATACACTGTGTTGATCATCAAAGTTAGTGCCACGGATTCCACCAATCTCCATCTGAAAAGAATGGCTGCTGAAAGGGATTTGAAAGACTTCACGGTCCTGGTTACCGAATCCCAATTGCAGGGGAGGGGACAGGCCGGGACTAAATGGAAATCCGAGCCTGGTAAAAATCTGACCTTTAGTGTTTTAAAGTATTTCAAGGATCTTGAGGCAGAGAAGGGATTCCGGATCTCTCAGGCCGTATCCATGGCTCTTATTGAGGTGTTCCGCCGACTCCAAATTCCGGATTTGGCCATTAAATGGCCAAACGACATTCTGTCAGGTGGCCGGAAGATTAGTGGCATTTTGATCGAGAATGCCCTCAAAGGGAATCGCATTTCACAATCTGTAACAGGGATAGGTGTCAATGTAAACCAGACCTCTTTTATTGGCCTTCCCAACGCGGCCTCGCTTATCCAGGTCACCGGCAGGACTTTTGACCGGGCTGCTTTGCTCGATCTTCTTCTGGCCGAATTGGAGGAGCACCTGAAGGTATTGGAAGATGCGCCGGACCCTGAATTCCTGACAGAATACAACAAGTTCCTTTATCTAAAAGACAGGGAAGCGGTTTTTGAAATAGACGGCAGAAAGGTCACCGCTGTCATCAGGGGCGTCTCACCCGAGGGTAAGCTGCAAATACAACAGGGACAAGGCCTCAGTGAATACGGGTTAAAGGAGGTGGTCTATCTCCAGTGACAGGCAGGTATTTGCTCCTTACAATTTGGAGAGGTTCTCGGAGAGGGTACCCATAAAATTGGTGATGGGGTTCTTGACCATCATGGCCATCATGGCGTTGAACTCCCCTTCAAAACTAAGGGTTACCTCACTGTTGTCGCTGTCCACTTCCTGAATATGTGCACTTAGCGTAAAGGGAAGTTTGTCGCTGGCTGCTCCCAGGACCACCCGCTCATGGGGTATCTGTTCTTTTCTTTTCAGCACGATCTGTGGCATGCCTTTTAGGGCGAACAGGAAAGTGTCCTCATCCAGGATTTCAAATTTGTCGATAGACTCCGGCATCAGCTGTTCAAAATTTCTGAGGTCCGTAAGGAAGTCGTACACTTCTTCTTTATTCCTGCCGACGGGTTTTTTAGGGGTCTCTATGTGCATGGGGTCAGGGTTTCCAGAGGGAGGGATCTTTCCTCCACTCCATTAGAGTATTCATTTGTTCTTCTTTGATATAATGTGTGTCCGAAGCCAGCTGTACCAGGGTCTCGTAATCACTGAGGGTGTGCAGTTCAACGCCCTTTGCTTCGAAATTGTTTTGTGCGACATCGAAACCGTATGTAAAGATCGCTATCATGCCTTTGATCCTGGCACCGCCCTCTAGGAGGGCATCGACCGCATTCAGACTGCTTTTTCCTGTGCTGATGAGATCCTCTATCACCACGACGGTCTGGTCCTGCTCCAACAGGCCCTCGATTTGGTTCTGCCTGCCATGCGACTTGGCTTCCGGCCTCACATAGATAAAAGGGAGCCCGAGATATTCGGCCACCAGCACTCCGATTCCGATGGCTCCTGTTGCCACCCCTGCAATGATGTCGGGTTTGCCGTATAGTTCCTCAACCTGCTTGGCGATCTCTTCCTTCACAAAGTTCCGGATGGCCGGAAAGGAAAGGATGATGCGGTTGTCACAATAGATGGGTGAGTTCCAGCCCGAAGCCCATGTGAAGGGATTTTCGGGTCTCAATTTAATTGCATTAATTTGCAACAGAAGTTCAGCTGTTTTGCTGGCCGTATGCTTGTCCAAAATCATTTCGCAAATGTATAAAGTTTTTGTCAATGACGCTCCGCTGGTGTTAACAAACAAACTCTCGGAGACCGTCAATGGGGAGTATTTTCCCTTAAATGGATCAGCGATCAAGTCGGCCATTGACGCACTGGCCAAAAAGAAGCTGGAATCTGCCTATATCTATCACCCCAATCACGAGGAGATCCTGAAGAAATTTACCAAAAAAATTCCCCTGGAGGTGGCCGCAGGGGGTGTGGTCACGAACAAGGAAGGAAAAGTCCTCTTTATTTACAGGAAAAACAAATGGGATCTGCCCAAAGGCATGCTGGACAAAGGGGAAACCCTGGAAGAGTGTGCCATGAGGGAGGTAGAGGAAGAGACTGGTGTTAAGGGTCTCAAAATCGAGAATTTCCTCAAAACCACTTACCACGTCTTTAAAAAAGGTGGTACGTACAGGCTCAAAGAGGTCCACTGGTATGCGATGAGGACTTCCTATACGGGAAAACTGGTAGGACAAAAGAGCGAAAAGATCGAAAAAGTAAAGTGGAAGGGCCCTAAAAAGATCCAAAAAGCCCTGGAAAATTCTTATACCAATATCCGCAGCCTTTTCGAAGTAGACAACTTTCACTAGGCCACTTTCGTGATCTCCAGGATGTCGTTCTTGCGGATGGGCTTGTTCTTGAAATCTATGACGTGCTCCGTCTTTCCTTTAAAGTGTTCCAATTGTTCCCTATCGTAAGCGTCGATAGACGATGTGACGATATTGATGCGTATTTTGGATGAGACGTTGAGTTCCAGAAACCTTTCCAGAAATTGCCAGCCGTCCATGATAGGCATATTGATATCCAGGAAGATCACCTGGGGTATAGGGGATCCGCTGGCCACTTTCTTCTCGATGTCGTCTATGGCTTCCTTCCCATTGACATAGGTCTTGATCTCCTCAGCCAGATCGAGCATGCTCAACATCTTTTTGATCCCAAAGACCGTGATGGGATCATCGTCAATGATACAAACGCTGCTAATTTTTCTCATTGAAGAAGACTTTAAACGTGGTGCCCTTTCCGACCTCACTTTCTACGGCGACCTTGCCGTTCATGGCCTCTATCTGGTTCTTGGCGATGTAGAGTCCGATCCCCCGGGCCTCCGGATTCTCGTGAAAGGTTTTGTACATACCGAATAATTTGTCCCCGTGTTCCTTCAGGTTGATGCCGAGGCCGTTGTCCTTGATGCTGAGGATCGTATATTTTCCGTCTGATTCGGCACTCAACCGCACAACCGGCTTGCGCATGGGGTCCCGGTATTTGATAGCGTTGGTGATAAAATTCATCAGGATGCTGTCTGCGTAGGCCGGCACAGCCATTATCTCGAGGTCCTTTTCCACATCGTTGATGATCAGGGCATTGTGATTTTTCAAATAGGCCGTCAGATTTTGTTCTACGGCCTGAATTTTGTCATGCAGGCGTACCGGTTTCTTATCGAGGTTGATATTGGTGCTGATGGCTACTACTTCGTTGAGGTTTTCCAGGGTTTCCAGGAGGTTGTCCGAGGCTTCCATAAGCATCTTGATGATCTTGTTCTTCTCTTCCACGTCGGTTTCCGTCACCAGGAAGTCGAGCAGCATGGAAAAATTCGCCGTATGAGAACGAAGGTTGTGGGAGACGATATGGGCAAAGTTCACCAGCTTTTTGTTCTGTACCGAGGTGACATTGATCAGGTCGTGAAGTTCCTCCTCTTTTCGTTTCAGGTCGGAGATGTCGAGGCTGATACCAATAAGTCCCTTGACTTTCTTATCATCGCCAAGAAGAGGTATTTTCGAAGTGAGGAAGGAGGTCACCGTGCCGTCTTTCTTAACACTGATGGTCTCCTTTCTCAACATGGGTTTGTTGGTCCTGATCACCTCCAAGTCTTCCTGCCGGGAGATCTCGGCCGACTCACTGTCGTAGAAATCCTTGTCGCACTTTCCGATCACGTCTGCTTCCTTCAGCCCCACGTAGTCCAGTTCTGCCTTGTTTACCAAAACCTTTTTGGATTCCAGGTCCTTGATAAACACGTTGAGGGGCAGGTTGTCGATCAGGGTCCTGAGGAGTTTCTTTTCTTCACGGAGTTGGGCCTCCGTCTGCTTGCTCTCGGAGATGTCCTGGGCGGTTGACCAGAGCAGCTTTCTCCCCTTTTTGTTCCCGACCAGCGAGCCGCTGACCAGCACCGGAAACTGGGTGCCGTCTTTTTTGATATACTTTTGTTCTACCGGGCCGAAGGCCTTATTTTCCTCCAGCTCCTTTTTAATCCTGAGAAGTTGTGTGCGGGAATCCGTGACCAGGATATCCTGTACTTTCAGTTTGCCCAGACATTCCCGGGAGTATCCTGTGGTAGTTTCAAAAGAGGAGTTGAAATCCAGAATCTCTCCGGTTTCGAAATCACTTAGGATGTAGCTGCTGGGGGATAGTTCGTATAGCGCACGGAATCTTTGCTCACTTTCTTTGAGTTTGTTCCTGGCAGCCACCATCTCTTTGATCATACGTCCTTCGGCCAGGAGGGAGATGATGTTCTGATGGTCGTCATATATGGGTTTGATACTGAAATCGACAGGGATGGGCTTGTTGTCCTTATCCATAACCACGATCTCGCTCCTCATGAATTCTCCCTGGGCTGCCGCTTTGACGATCTCCTTTAAACCTTCCTTTACATAGTCGGGAATGGGCCACCAGTAGGCCTCCCAGAATTTTTTGCCAACCACTTCCTCCTCGGTAAGACCAGAGAATTTAAGGGATGTTTCATTGATCTCCAGAAATGTCCCCTGGGTGTCAAGGATGCCGGTAAACTGGTAAGAGGAATTAAAGATCCCTTTGAAATGCCTTTCCTGCCTTTTGGTCCTTTGCTGGTGCAGAAGGGTAGGAGTGATGTCCTGAAATGTCCCGATCAGGCCGATGACTTTTCCTTCCTTAAAAATGGGTTTTCCTGTGGTGATCACCGTGATCTCATTTCCTTTGGCGGTGATGATCTCGCAGGTGATCTCGTAAGGTTCGCCCTTCTGGATCGCTTTATCTACGGCCAGTGCGATGGAGTTCCTACTGTATCCCTCCTTGTAGAAATTGATGGCCGTGTCTATATGGGGTTCATAGGTGGGGACCACCTCGTGTAATTTCTTTGTGATATCACACCAGGTCAGCAGATTTCGTTCGGCTTCGTATTCCCAACTGCCTATGTTCGTGATCTCCGATTTGGCCTCGAGGAGATTCTCCAGTTTTTTGGCTTGAATCTCGGAACGGGTACGATAGGTGATATCCTCTGTTTGAAGGATGACACCGATGATGTTTTCGTTTTCGTCAAACCATGGTGTGTACAGCCATTCAAACCAGCGGGATTTACCCTGGTCGTCGACCTGCTGGTGAAGGCTTTGTTCATGCGACATTCCTTTTAGGCAGTCTTTGAGGACCTTGTTCCATTCCTTCGCTTTCTCTCCAAAGAGCTCCTTCAGGTTATGGCCTACGACGTCTTTGCGGACAAAGTCAAACTCTTCGATCCATTTGTCAGAAACGTAGACTACCTCGAATTTTTTATTAACAAAAGCAGTTGCCGAGGGCAACTGTTTTACGAGATAGTCAAAGGTTACTGTAGGGGTTCCACGCAACATTCTGTCGTAATTTCTTACTAAAGTATTCGTATTATTCAACATACCTCAATGATTGTTGTGAACCTTGCGAAACTCGTTGTGTGCGTGCGATATTGCATGGAATGTAGGCAAATACAACACTAAAGTAAGAAAAAACTTACAAAAATAACTATTTCTTTCTTTGTTGAATTTGCGCCCACTCACAGAGCAAATCCCATGAAGTGGACTTCCTCGGGGACTTGATCAGAGTCTGACGGTCTCCGGAACCAGGGAAGTATAGTCTCCTCCATTGCGGATCACATCCCTCACGATAGACGAGCTAATGTAGGATTTTCCTGAACTGGTCAGTAAAAAGACCGTCTCTATGCCGGATAATTTACGGTTGGTGTGGGCGATGGCCTTCTCGAACTCAAAATCAGCAGGGTTTCTCAATCCCCGGAGTATGAACTGGGCATTGACCTTCCGGCAAAAGTCGATAGTGAGTCCCTCGTAGGTATCCACTTTCACCTTACTTTCCCCGGCAAAGGCCTGTTCAATGAAGTTCCTGCGTTTTTTTTCCGAGAACATATACGTCTTTTCCGCATTGGTCCCGATGGCAATGATGATCTCATCGAAGAGGTGAATACCCCTTTCAATGATGTCGTAATGTCCCAGAGTAATGGGGTCAAAGGAACCCGGAAAAATGGCGCGTTTCATAGGCCGGAATCTGTTGGTTGTTCAAAGGTACTCAAATTTGACGTAAGGCCTCTTCCACCGCACTTCCGAACAACTGGGAAAGGGAGATGCCTGCCGCTGCCGCCTGCTGGGGCAGGATGCTCTTTTCGGTAAGACCGGGAGTAGTATTCATTTCCAGCATATGGGGTATGCCATCGATCAGGATAAACTCACTTCGGGTATAGCCTTTCATATTGAGGACTTCATAGGCCAGCCTGGCTACGGCCGATACATGCTCTTTTTCGGTATCCGATATCCGGGCAGGCGTGATCTCCTGAGACTTGCCTTCATACTTTGCCTGGTAGTCAAAAAAATCATTTTCAGTGACGATTTCGGTGATGGGCAGCACAGTCGTCTTCCCCTTGTAGGTGATCACCCCGACGGAGACTTCCGTACCCTCTAAAAAAGATTCAATGATGATCTGACTGTCTTCTTTAAAAGCGTGTTCTATCCCCATTGACAGGTCCTCGGCCCGGTGGACCTTCGTGATCCCGAAACTGCTGCCGGCCCTGTTGGCCTTGACAAAACAAGGAAGTCCGACCTTCTTTAATATCCCGTCCTCGTCTATCGCATCCCCCTGGTTGAGATAACAGGAAACAGCTGTTTTTATCCCGTAGGGTTTGAGTGCGCTGAGCAGGTCTCTTTTGTTGAACGTAAGAGCCGCCTGGTAATACCCGCAGGAAGTCTGGGGCAGTCCGAGGAGTTCAAAATAGGCCTGCATCAAACCATCTTCCCCCGGAGTGCCATGGATCGCGTTGAAAACACACTGAAAATGGATTCGCTCTCCTCTGATCACCACTGAGAAGTCTGCTCGATCCACTGGAAACTCCTCACCCCGGTCATCCAGACATACCCATTTGTCCGTAGATATCAGCACCCGGTAGGGATGGTACGTATCTCTGTTGAGATGCCTGTATACATTCTCACCGCTGAGCAGAGAGATCTGGTGTTCACTGGAATAGCCTCCCATTATTATGGCGATATTCGCTTTCATAGGGGTCTGAGAAGGTTAATTGACATAGCCGAAGCCGGATTTATAAGACATTCAAAGTAAAGAAAAAAGCATTCCGTTTCCTATCTTTGACAGGCGCTAAACTACACTTTATGAGGAATTTTTTGGATTTTTTGCGCAGCAAAACCTTTCTTATCAACCTGGGCCTGGCCCTCGCCGCGGTCCTTGTGATCTCCTGGCTCTCCCTTCAATGGCTGAAAGTGTCTACCCATCACGGTGAACTGGTCGAGGTGCCCGATGTGTCTAAGATGTCGGTAATGGAGATGCGGGAAGCCATAGAGGCGGCTGACCTCCGGTACGAGGTACTCGACTCTGCCAACTACGATCCCGAATACCCCAGATTCTCTGTGATAGAGCAAAATCCCCCGGCGGGGAATATGGTCAAGGAGAACCGAAAGATCTATGTGACCATCAATCCTTCTGGCTATAAAAAGGTATCCGTGCCCAATATCGTTCAGGTCACCCAGCGAAATGCTACTTCCATGCTGAGGGCGGTCGGCCTCGATGTGGAGAGGGTCACCTATATCAATGAATTGGGAAAGGATATGGTCTATTATGCCAGGTTTAAGGGCAAGAATATCAGTCCGGGCGACAAACTTCCCAAGACCTCCAAGATCGAACTGATCTGTGGTAATGGAAACATTCCCGGTCAGGCAAGGATACAGGCCGATGCCCAGTAAGAACACAGATCCAAATATCACTTCTGACCCGGGGGAAGACGACCTTTTTGAACATTACCGCTTTGTAGCCGGAAGGGGACAGGAACCTCTCAGGGTAGATAAATTCCTGATGAACTTTATCGAGAACGCTACCCGGAACAAGATACAGCAGGCCGCAAAGGGCGGGAACATCTGGGTCAATAACAAGTTGGTCAAGCAAAATTACCGGGTAAAGGCGGGCGATGAGGTGCGCGTTCTTTTTGAACACCCTCCCTACGAATTCCTTCTCACCCCTGAGGATATCCCATTGGATATTGTATATGAGGACGAAGCCCTTTTGGTAGTGAACAAACCGGCAGGAATGGTGGTCCACCCCGGGCACGGCAACTATTCCGGAACCCTGGTAAATGCACTGGCTTACCACATCAAAGACCTCCCTCAGAATTCTAGTGGCAGACCCGGCCTGGTTCACCGGATAGACAAGGATACCTCTGGCCTCCTGGTGATCGCCAAAACGGATGCGGCCATGGCGCACCTGGCCAGGCAGTTCTTTGAAAAGACCAGTGAACGCCAGTATGTGGCCCTGGTTTGGGGAAATGTGGAAGCAGATGAAGGTGTCGTAGAGGGGCATATCGGAAGAAACCCCAAGAACAGGCTTCAGATGCAGGTGTTTCCGGAAGGAGACCAGGGAAAGGATGCCGTAACCCACTATCGGGTACTGGAAAGACTTGGCTACGTGACCCTCGTGAGTTGTGAACTGGAAACAGGCCGCACTCACCAGATCCGGGTCCACATGAAGTACATCGGCCACACCCTTTTCAACGATGAACGGTACGGAGGGGATAAGATCCTCAAAGGGACCACCTTTACCAAGTACAAACAATTTGTAGAAAACTGCTTTAAGATCTTGCCGCGTCAGGCCCTGCACGCCAAAACCCTGGGGTTTGACCATCCCGTGACCGGGAAACGCCTGCAATTCAATTCGGATATTCCCGAAGACATGACAGCCTGCATTGAGAAATGGAGGCACTACGCCCGCCACAGCCAATAGTATAATCCCTTTCGATAGGAGTATTGATAACAATTAGTTCGGGCATTTATATTTCAGCATATTCCTTCCTATTTTCGCACCAAAGAGCCTGAAATATGAAGATTGTCATTTCCCCGGCGAAGTCGCTCGACTTCGAATCCAAATTGCCTACAGAACAATTTACCATGCCTGTTTTTCTGGAGGAAGCGGAAAAAATCCAGAATGTGTTGTCAAGGAAAAAGCCCAAGGACCTGATGGCACTGATGAACATCTCATCTAACCTGGCAGAACTCAACTGGGAAAGGAACCAGAATTTCAGTCTTCCCTTTACCAGTGATAATGCCAGACCCGCCCTCTATGCCTTTAATGGGGATGTATACACCGGACTTGATGCCTACACTCTGACATCCGATAAATTACCCGACATTCAGGAGAAATTACGCATCCTCTCCGGGCTCTACGGGATGTTGAAGCCCATGGATCTCATACAGCCGTATCGTCTGGAAATGGGAACCTCTCTCAAGGTGGGCAGAAAAAAGAACCTGTACGAATTCTGGAAAGGTACGCTTACCCAGGCCCTCAATGATGAGATGGCGGAAGGGGAGACCCTTGTGAATCTCGCCAGCAATGAATACTTCTCCGCCCTTGATGTTAAAAAACTCAAAGCCGAGGTGATCACACCTGTATTCAAGGACTGGAAGAACGACAAGCTCAAGGTGCTGAGCTTCTTCGCCAAAAAAGCCAGAGGCTCAATGGTGAGATACCTGATCGAAACAGGGGCCTCTTCCCTGGAGGATATCCGGGGGTTCTCGGAAGACGGGTACGAGTATAGCAGGGAGCATACCCTGAAAGAAAATCAGCCCGTATTCGTGCGGTAATATTTTGGGAAAGTTGGCGTTTTATTTGTAAACCTTCATTACCGTATCATGAAAAAGGTCGCTTTCTCATTATTTCTGCTGTTAGTTATCGTCTCCTCCTGCTCTGACAGGGATGACGATCTCACTGCGGTCAATATTCGTTTGAGAAATACCAGCGAAGTGGTCTTTGATGAGGTAGTTGTGGGTGATGAACCTCAGATCTTCGAAAATTTGGCCCCGGATTCCTTCTCGGACTACAGGGAATTCGAAATGGCATACCGTTACGCCTATATTCAAATCTCCTCAGGAGAGGAAACATACGTGTTGCAACCCGTCGATTTTGTCGGAGAGGAAGAATTGCCTATTGGACTCTATACCTATGAACTGTCCCTTACAGAAGAAGGAGAGGTTGTACTGGAATTCAGGATCGATTAGGTCTTCCCCTTGATACTGATCTTTTCTTCCACCGTAGGTTTTTTCTTGATCTTTCTCCTCCTCCTTACCCCGTAGGATTTATTCGCAATCTTCCCGCGCTTACTGCTTTTATCTCCTTTGCCCATGTTGAAACGTTTCCATTAAGATAACCAATGGATCCCAAAGGCGCAAGTCTGTTTTCATCTGCGGGTTGAACCCCAGTGGGATTATTGGTACCTTGCCCTCCTAATCTATTGCCCAAGTGTTCCTGCACACCCATCCCTATCCGCCCTTTCTCTTTCCGGAGGCCACGAAGATGATCGTGGGCACCCTCCCACCTCCCAGGTTTACCACAGGAGACCTTTTGCCCGGGGATGTCAACTTTTGTTATGGCAGTCGGGATGGACAACTCTGGCCTATCCTGGACCGAATCTTTGAACTGGACCTGAGATTCGAGACCACCGAGGAAGCGGTGGATGAGAGAAAGGCCTTTCTGCAGCGGAGAAAGATCGCCATTTGCGATATCGTCGCCCAGGCATGGCGGGAAAAAATAGACGCCTCAGATCTCGGGATGAAGGATATCGAGCTTCGGGATCTCCTGGGATATCTGGAAGAATATCCAAAGATCAAGACCCTTTTGTTTACCGGTGGCAATAGCAAGAACGGACCCGAATACCTATTCAGGAGACATCTTAAAACCAGGGGCATCCGTTTACGCTCCGTGGTGGATAGCGTGCCCAGGATACACGAATTTGAAATGGGAACACCTGTCAGGCTCATCAAAACGGTTTCCCTCACGGCCCCTTCAGGATCAGCGAACCGGGCTGTGGGAAGTATTCCTCAGTACAAAATGCGGAAGGCCAAGGATCCCGATTATACAGTACTGGATTTTAGGATTGAGCAGTATCAGGGTTTTTTTTAGGTTGCGCACTAAAATGAGTCAACAATCCTCAAAAAAAAAAGGCCCTGCTTTTAAACAGGACCCTTTTACGAGAACACTATGTGAAAATGAAAAACTGACTAATTTTAAATACACCCGCAAGATAGGGTAGAAGAGTTGCTGCCAATAATCTATGTTGTGAAGGCTGTTGGTTTTGTTGTCAGGATACCTTATTTTGTTATTTCCGTCTTTCGGGGGGTCCTGAAAAAAGATTATTGCTGACCTTTACGCGGGTATTATAACCGCGGAAAACTTCCCGGCAAGGCCTCCCAACAGTTCAATACTATGCCACAAACCAAACGATTAGAGGAATTCAAGAAACTGGTCACCAACAAGTTTTACGTTTACAACAGCCTGTTCCTTAACCTGCCCTACCAGAATATCGAGAACATAGGGGTGATGATCCCCTTGCTATTCCAGCAATGCGAACAGGGCCTGCAGTCCGGGAGAAATCCCAGGGAGATCATGGATCATTTTTTTGAATACTACGCCCAGCTGCCTTCTGAGCAGGACAGGATCGACTTTATGTTCAGGATCATACAGTATGTAGAAAGACAGGTGGTACTCTACGATAGTGTGGAGGATGCTGCCTTTCCCAAGCTGCACGAATTGAGCACTTCCCGAACCATCCGGGATTATTTTCAAATGGTCAACAAGACCCGGAACTGGAACGCCATTTCCAGGCAACTTGAGAATTTCAGTGCCCGAATCGTACTCACCGCCCATCCCACGCAGTTTTACACTCCAGCCGTATTGGATATCATTGCAGAACTCAGGCGACTCATCCTGGATGACAAGATCAACGATATAGACCTGGTACTCCAGCAATTGGGACTCACCTCTCTGATCAATGCAAAAAAACCCACACCCTTTGAAGAGGCTAAAAACATTATATACATCCTCAGGCACATCTACTACGATGCTGTAGGAGAACTGTATTCCTATATCAAGGCCAATATCCGCAAGGAGGAGTTCGAGAACTACAACATACTAAAGCTTGGATTTTGGCCCGGGGGCGACCGGGACGGGAACCCATTTGTCACTGCCGAGATCACTAAGAATGTGGCAGACGAGCTCAGGGTCACCCTGATGAAGTGCTATTACAACGAATTGAAAGGACTCAGGAAAAAACTGACCTTCAAAGGGGTTCAGGAACCTGTAAATGCCCTTCTCGACAAACTCTACGTGGCCATGTTTGATGTGGATAAGTCGCTGAGTTTTGAGGAGATCATCCAACCCCTCAATGAAATCCAGGGGATCATACAGGATCGGTATCAGGGATTGTACGGGGACGACCTGGAGAAGCTGATCGACAAGGTGAATATCTTCAGGACGCATTTTGCCATTCTGGACATCCGGCAGGACCACAGTAAACACTATCAGCTGGTCGAAGAGGTCTTGAAAAGAGAAGGCAAGATCAAGAATTCCCTTTCCGAATTAAAGGATAAGGAGCTCACCCGTATCCTGCTGCGCGAGAAGATAAGCCTTTCAGAATCCGATTTTGAGGACGACATCCTCAGGGACACTATCCGCAATATCAAACAGCTCAGTTCCATAAAGGCCAAGAACGGGGAAGACGGTTGTAACCGTTATATCATCAGCAATAGCGAGGATATTTTTTCCGTCCTTTTTGTCTATGCCTTATTCCGATGGTGCGGCTATGCCCCGGAGGATATTTCTTTCGACATTGTACCCCTTTTCGAAACCATGATTGGGATGGACCGATCCGAGCAGATCATGACGACCCTTTTCTCCCTGCCCGAATACCAGGCCCACCTGGAGAGGAGGGATATGAAGCAGACCATGATGCTGGGATTCTCAGACGGCACCAAGGACGGAGGGTACCTGCGTGCCAACTGGTCGATCTTCAAGACCAAGGAGACGCTTTCCAGGGTCTGCGCCAAACACGGATACAAGGCTATCTTCTTTGACGGCAGGGGCGGACCACCCGCCAGGGGAGGTGGAAAGACCCACCGATTCTACGCGGCCCAGACCCGGGAGATTGCCAACAACGAAATACAACTCACCATACAGGGACAGACGATCACCAGCACCTACGGGACGAAGGAACAGTTCATACACAATTCCGAGCAGCTGCTGACCGCCGGACTATCCAACAACCTCTTCGGTAAGGAGAATGTGATCAGTGCAGCTTCCCGAAAGCTCATCGAAGAACTCTCCCAGCTCAGCTTTGAAAAATACGATGCCTTGAAACAGCATCCCAAATTCATCCCTTACCTGGAGCAAAAGAGTACCCTGAAGTATTACACCAAGGCAAACATCGGGAGCAGGCCCGGCAAGAGAGGACAGAAGGCTCAATTGACACTCTCAGACCTTCGTGCCATCTCCTTTGTGGGTTCCTGGAGTCAGCTCAAACAAAACGTGCCCGGATATTACGGCATCGGAACGGCTTTACAACATCTGGAGCAGGAAGGCAGGCTCAGCGAAGTAAGGAAGCTTTACAGAGAAGTACCCTTCTTTGAGGCCCTCATGCACAACAGTATGATGTCCCTTTCCAAGTGTTATTTTGAACTTACGGCCTACATGAAGGACGACCCGGAGTTCGGGGAGTTCTGGGAATTACTCTATCAGGAGTATCAGCTATCCAAAAAAATGTTGCTTAAAATCAGCAGGTTCAAGATCCTTATGGAGAATGAATCCATCTCACGGGAGTCCATAAAGATCAGGGAGAACATCGTCCTGCCTCTGCTCGTCATCCAGCAGTACGCACTTGCGAAGATAGGAGAGGGAAATTCCCCCCACCTGGAAGTATACGAAAAGATCGTCACTCGGTCCCTCTACGGGAATATCAATGCCAGCAGGAATTCTGCCTGAGGCTAAAAACGAGCCGCGTCCTGAATATCAGCACCTTCTGTATGACCACCTGAAGGGGATATATTCCTGAAAGGCGAGGAGGTCTAGATGCCGTTGCTGAGCAAGTGGTAAAAGGTCCTGATACCGTAGTCGATCTGACCTATTCTCAGATTCTCGTTCGGGCTGTGCTGGTTGTTGTCCGGGTTGACCATGGGCACGATAAAGGCCGGGATCTGCAATTCATTCACAAAAGGCGCAATAGGCACCGTACCTCCCATGATCCTGATCTGCACCACGGGTCCCCCAAAGGCCTGTCCCATGGTTTTTACGATGTAATCCCCATAAGCGTTGTCCAGTTCAGTCCTGAAGGCAGGTGTCACCGAGCCTTCCTGCAGGGTAGCGATCCTGGGATACTTTAAACGCTGTTCCCGGTCGGGGATCGAATCGACAACGAAATAACCCGATTTTTCAACGTAGGACCTGACCAGTTTTTTCAGCCTGTTTCCGTCAGATTCCGGAACCAGCCTGATATCGATCTCAGCGGTGGCCGAAGCAGGGACGATGGTCCTGGCCTGATCTCCAATCCAGGCAGAGCCCATCCCCCTGACGTTAAGTGACGGATATTGTAGAGACTCCTGGTAAAATTCACCGACGCGATCCGGAGTATGCACGGCCAGGTATTCATTGATCTTTTCGCCGTCATCCGGTACGCTTTTCAGAACTTCCATAGTAGCCTCGTCGATGACGATACCGTCGTAGAATCCGGGAATCGTCACCCTGCCTTCATCGTCTTTCATCCCCGCCAGTAGTCGGGAGAGACGAAATCCGGGATTTGGGGCGTAATTACCGTAATGACCGCTGTGCTGAGGAAATTCCGGGCCATAGGTGGTCAGGCTTAAGGAGGTGATACCCCTGCAGCCATAGACCACGGTGGGTCTCCCTGAACCGTGCACAGGGCCGTCATTGATAACGAGAAAGTCGGCCGCCAACAAATCCCTGTACTCCCTGACGGCTTTTGGCAGGGGCTTGCTGCTTTTTTCTTCTTCCCCGTCCAGGATAACCTTCACATTAAATGCAAGGCTTTTACCTTCTTTTTTTAGCAGGTCAAGGGCATTGAGGAACATGATGATGGGACCTTTATCGTCTGAGGTCGATCTGCCAAAGAGCCTCCAGTCATAATTGATATCCTCCTCCAACTCTGAGAATGGCAGTGTGGTATAACCTCCCTCCTCAGGAGCTTTTAATTCTACTTTGTAGGGATTGGATTGCTGCCAGCGGGACGGGTCTACGGATTGGCCATCAAAATGCATGTAAAAAAGGATGGTGGGTTTGTCGTCCTCCATGGGCAAGGCAGCAAAGAACAGGGGCCTTCCCTCGGTCGGCAACACTGTAGTATTGAATCCCCTGTCGTTAAACCTCCTCGTGAGCCAGTTGATATTCCTGTTGATGTCGGCTTCGTCGAGGGCATCGTTGGGAATAGCAACGAATTGCACGATCTCATCTATGGCATGGCGCACCTGGGATTTAAGGGTCATTTCATCCTGAGCGATGCCTTGGGATGCGAAGAGGAGAAGACATAAAACGATTCCGATAAGTCTTTTCATAAATATTGGAGTTAGGATTTAAATGTACATTTTTCTCTGATTCCCAGGGCACGCACTTTGCAATTTTCAGGATTTCGGCCTGATGGACCGAACAAAGGTTTCTATTCCCGCTTTTCCTTTCTCAGAGAGCATTTTAATGAAGGCTGAACCTATGATCGCCCCTTTGGCATGAGAGGTAGCCTGGTCAAAGGTGTCCGTATTGCTGATCCCAAACCCGACTATCTGTGGATTCCGCAACTGGAGGGAAGCGATACGGTGAAAGTACGCTACCTGTTCAGTACCGAAACCTTTTTTGGCACCTGTGGTGCTGGCCGAACTCACCATATAGATAAACCCTTCTGAACCCTCATCTATCATGCGAATCCGTTCTTCGCTGGTCTGGGGGGTGATCAGGAAGATGTTGAGCAGGCCATTGGCCTTGAATACGTCCTCGTATTCTTCCTTATAGACGTCGAAGGGAAGGTCCGGTAAAATAATACCGTCAATGCCAACTTCCTGGCATCTGGCACAAAATTTCTCCACCCCGTACTGCAGGACGGGATTGAAATAGCCCATGATGATGAGTGGGATCCCAACCCGTTCGCGAATACCTTCCAACTGTTCGAATAATAACTCCGTGTGCATCCCGTTTTTCAGGGCTGCCGTTGAGCTGGCCTGTATGGTGGGTCCGTCTGCAAGGGGGTCGCTGAAAGGAAGGCCGATCTCGACCATGTCTACACCCGACCTTTCCAGGGCTTCAATGATTGGGACCGTGTCTTCCAGCTCAGGGTATCCAGCCGTGAAGTAGATAGACAACAGCTTGTTGTCCTCCTGCATCTTCTTTTGAATTCGGTTCATGAGCAATTTCTGTTATTTTGGTAAGTCAGCTGCTTATAGTTTAAAATAATCGATATAAGTCTGCAGGTCCTTGTCGCCCCTTCCAGAGAGGTTGATCACCACGATGTCCTCAGGTTTGAATTTCCTGTGGTCAAAAATGGCAAAGGCATGGGAGGTCTCTATGGCGGGGATGATACCTTCCAGCTGGGAGACCATCAATCCGGCGGCCATGGCTTCGTCATCAGTGATGGGAATGAAATCTGCCCTTCCGGACTGGTAGAGGTGGGCGTGCATAGGCCCTACCCCGGGATAGTCCAGGCCGGCAGAGATAGAATAGGGTTCGGTGATCTGACCGTCTCCGGTTTGCATGAGCAAGGTCTTGCTCCCGTGGATAATACCCACCTTACCCAGGGCTGAAGTGGCGGCACTCTCCCCGGAATTTACCCCCTTCCCGGCAGCTTCTACAGCAATAATGCCCACTTCCTCCCGGTCCAGGTAGTGATAATACGTCCCTGCGGCGTTGCTTCCGCCCCCCACGCAGGCCACCACATAATCCGGATTTTCCCGACCTTCCTTCTCCCTGAGCTGCCATTGAATCTCTTCTGAGATAACAGCCTGGAAGCGGGCAACCATGTCCGGATAAGGATGGGGACCTACTACGGAACCAATGATGTAATGGGTATTCACCGGGTTGTTGATCCAGTCCCGAATAGCTTCGTTGGTGGCGTCCTTCAGCGTCCTGCTACCCGAAAGGGCGGGTCGTACCTCTGCTCCAAGCATCTTCATGCGGGCGACGTTTGGCGCCTGCCTTGCGATGTCCACTTCCCCCATGTACACGATGCATTCCATCCCCATAAGGGCACAGACCGTGGCGGTAGCCACCCCGTGCTGTCCGGCACCTGTCTCAGCGATAATGCGGTTCTTCCCCAGTTTTTTTGCCATCAGGATCTGCCCAATGGTGTTGTTCACCTTGTGGGCCCCGGTGTGGCAAAGGTCTTCCCGCTTCAGGTAGATCTTGGTATTGTATCGCTCCGATAATCGGTTCGCAAAATACAGGGGTGTTGGCCTCCCCACATAGTCCTTCAGAAGCTGATGAAATTCTTTTTTAAAATCCGGTTCCTCCATAATCCGCAGGTAATTCTGCCGGAGTTCTTCCGTGTTGGGATAGAGCATTTCGGGGATAAAGGCTCCCCCGAACTCACCGTAGTATCCCCTTTCGTCTGCCTGGTATCTATTCTTTTTCATAGCTTGATTTTTTCCATGAACAATTCTATGGCCCGAACATCTTTTAATCCGGGTTCCTTTTCAAAGGCGCTGTTAACGTCAATTGCGTGGCATTTTTCAGCCACAGCCATTTTGAGAAACTCGTGCAGGTTCTCCACCTCGTGCAACCCGATGCCTCCGCTCAGAAAAAAGGGGGTTTCGAGGGGGTAGTCCTGCAGGAGTTCCCAGTTAAAGCTAAAGCCGTTGCCCCCGGGTAGTGGCCCTTTGCTGTCGAAGAGGAAGTAATCCACAGTATCCTCGTAGGTCTCCAGGTCCTCAAAGGCGAAGGCATTGCCCACAGCCATAGCTTTGACGATTCCTACCTTTTTTTTAAGGTCACCCTTCCCGGTATCGATCTTCGCCAATTCTTTCCTAAGGGTAGCACAAAAGGCCGCGGTCTCCTCTCCGTGTAACTGGATGAGGTCCAGGCCGTGTTCCCTGACCTTTCCAACTACAGTATCAATAGGAGCATCCACGAATACCCCAACCTTCCTGATCTTATCGGGGAGGGTAGGTATCTTTCCCGAAAAGCTCCTGGCGGAAGGTTCCCAGAAAATAAACCCGAGATAATCCGGCAGCAAACCAGCAACCTGTTGGATGTTTTCCGGGTATTTCATGCCGCATACCTTGATCTTCATGAGCTCAATACTTTGATAAATTCGGCGGCCTCTTTTCCAGGATCTTCACCTTTCATAAACGTTTCCCCAATGAGGAAACCACGGAAACCGTGTTCTCTGAGGTCTTTGATGGCGCCGGGAGCGGATATTCCGCTTTCCGAGACCTTAACCACCTCATCCGGTATCAGGGGAGCGATGTGCCGACTCGTTTCCAGGGACACATCGAAAGTTTTGAGGTTGCGATTGTTGACCCCTACCATCTGTATACCGGGCATGAGTGTTTTTTTCAATTCCTCTGTGTTGTGTACCTCTAGCAGAATCTCCAGGCCCAGTTTCCCGGCAAGGGTCGAAAATTTCTGTACCTGGACCTTATCGAGTACAGCAGCGATCAGCAGGATGACATCGGCTCCGTGGGCTTTGGCTTCCAGAATCTGGTATTCATCGATAATGAACTCCTTTCGCAACAAAGGAAAGGCTGTGACGGACCGGGCCAGAAGAAAGTCATCAAGGCTGCCACCGAAAAAATGGCCATCGGTAAGGACTGACATGCCACAGGCACCTGCTTGTTGATAACCCTTAGCCACCAGGTCGACCGGACTGTGCTGATTGATACTGGGCCTGGAAGGAGACCTCCTTTTGAATTCTGCGATAATGCCCGTGCTGCTTTTCCTCAAGGCACTGGAGAGGGAGGGAGATGTCCTTTCAAACAGGGGTGAATTTTCCAATTGTCCGACTGGGATCAGGTTCTTTTTCAAAGAAACCTCCCTCGCTTTCTGGCGCACAATTTTTTGAAGGATATCCATTAGTTGCTCAATTCTTGTAACTTCCTGAATGCTTTAAGAGCGGCTCCGGAGAGCAGGGATTCCCGGGCTGTCTCAAAGCCATCCCTGGGGGAGATTTCCCGGACTGTGGCTATCGCAATTCCCGCGTTGGCACAAACAACATGGTTCTGGGCTTCCGTTCCTTTACCCTGCAGGATGTCTACGAAGATCTGGGCGGAAGCTTCCACTGTACCCCCACCTGTGATTTCTTGTGCACGGATTTCCCCTACTCCGAAATCCTCCGGGAGGAGCATACCTTCCGTGGTGTTGGAGATGGTCTTTGTCCTTCCTGTCAGGGAGATTTCATCATATCCGTCCAGGGCGTGCAGGATGGTGTATTTCTTGTTCGTGTTCTGATACAGGTAACCATACATCCTGGCGAGTTCGAGGTTAAACACACCCACGATCTGATTCTTCGGAAATGCCGGGTTGACCATGGGTCCCAGCATGTTAAAAAAGGTCTTTACCCCGAGCTCCCGGCGTATGGGTGCCACGTTCTTCATGGCCGGGTGGAACAGGGGTGCATGAAGGACACAGATCCCGGCAGCGTCCATACATTTTCGGAGAAAATCAGCTTCGTTACTGAAACGGATCCCGAGAAATTCCATCACATTACTGCTGCCACAGGCGGATGAGACCCCGTAGTTTCCGTGTTTGGTCACGGGCACACCGGCCCCGGCGGTGATAAAGGAGGCAAGGGTGGAAATATTAAAGGTGTCCTTGCCGTCTCCTCCTGTACCGCACAGATCCACGGGATCGAATTCGGAGAGGTCTACAGCAAGACAAAGCTCCAGGAGGGCATCCCGGAAACCTTCCAATTCTTCTATGGTAACACTACGCATCATATACACGGTAAGAAAGGCAGCGGTCTGGGACGGATTGTATTCTCCCCTGGCCATCTTTACAAGGATATTCCGGGCGTCTTCCCTGCTCAGGACTTCCTGGTTAATCAGGCGGTTGAGTGTTTCTTTCATGATCTCATTTCTATCCAGTTCTTCAATATTTTCTTGCCCTCCGGGGTGAGGACCGATTCGGGGTGGAATTGCACCGCCCGTACATCATAATCCGTATGCCTTAGGGACATCAGCTGTCCGTTCTCGTCAAAGGACGTCCCGACCAGTTTTTCGGGCAATGCAGGGTCCACTACCCATGAATGGTATCGACCCACAGAGATCTTTGCAGGCAGGCCTGAAAAAATAGGGTCTTCCCGGGTGATCTCTACCTCGGTGGCCACCCCGTGATATACCTCCGGCAGGTTGATCAGTCGGCCTCCATAGACCTCCCCGATGGCCTGTTGCCCAAGGCAGACACCGAAGATACTCTTACTGGGGCCATAGGTCGCGATGATCTCTTTCAGAAGGCCGGCCTCATCCGGGATCCCGGGCCCGGGAGAAAGCACGATCTTTTGGAATCCATCCACTTCATCCAGAGTCAATTTGTCATTTCTTTTGACTACCACCTCACACCCCAGTTCTTCCAGGTAGTGTACCAGGTTGTACGTGAAACTGTCGTAATTATCTATCATCAGCACCTTCATCATACTAGAGATCTTGGGCGATTTCCAGGGCCTTGTCCAGGGCCCCAAGTTTGTTGTACGTCTCCTGTAATTCGTCTTCGGGATCAGAGGCGGCTACAAGGCCGGCCCCTGCCTGGTAATACAGGGTGTGGTTTTTGCTCAGGAAGGTCCGTATCATGATGGCGTGGTTAAAATCCCCGTGGAAATCCATAAAACCGATTGCCCCTCCGTAATATCCCCTGTTGGTGGGTTCGTAGGCTTCGATCAATTGCATCGCCCTGTGCTTGGGGGCCCCACTTAGCGTTCCGGCCGGGAAGGTGTCGGCCACTACCTTCAGGGTATCTATGTCTTTTTTCTTCTGGGCAGTGACCTTGGAGACCAGGTGGATGACGTGCGAAAAATACTGCACTTCCCGGTAGTTCTCCACACGGACGTCTGAGCCATTCCTGCTGAGGTCGTTCCTGGCAAGGTCTACCAGCATCACGTGCTCGCTGTTCTCTTTGGCATCCTCCGAGAGTTTTTTGGCCAGCACAGCATCTTCTTCGTCATTGCCCGTTCTTTTAAATGTCCCGGCAATGGGATGTATCTCAGCTTTACCATCTTTGACAATCAAATGTGCCTCCGGTGAGCTTCCGAAGATCTTAAAGTCGCCATAATCGAAATAGAAGAGGTAAGGTGAGGGGTTGATGGATCTTAAAGCCCGGTAGACGTTAAAGTCATCTCCTTTGAAACGCTGGGAAAACCTGCGGGAGAGCACGAGCTGAAAGACGTCACCCCTGTGGCAGTGTTCCTTGGCCAGGCCAACAAACTCTTTGTATGCCTTATCATTGAGGTTGGTTTCCCTGTCGCCTACCTTCGAAAAGGTGTAAGAGGCAAAATTACGGGCCCCGAGGAGCTGTTCAATGCGACCTATATTGTTTTCCTGCTCGAAACAATGGGCAAAGATATAGGCCTCGTTCTTGAAATGATTGATGGCTATGATGTTCTGGTAGACGGCGTAATAGGCGTCCGGAATCGGCACCCGGCCATCTTTTTTCTCGATATCCACATCCTCAAAATACCGCACTGCATCGTATGCCAGGTATCCGAAAAGTCCATTGTTGATGAATTTAAAATCCTGTTCTGAGACTTCGAACTGTCCGGCAAAACGGTGAATGGCCCCGGCTACGTCTGTCGCTTTATCGATCCGGGTCTCCTTCCGTTTTCCGTCCGGAAATTCTTCGGTGATCAGTTCATCCCTGACCGTGATGGAAGCTATAGGGTTGCAACAGATATAGGAGAACGTATTGTCATTGGCACGGTAATCACTGCTCTCCAGAAGGATGCTGTTAGGAAAGGTGTCACGGATCTTGAGGTAGACACTCACCGGGGTGATGGTATCCGCCAGGATCTTCTTGTAATGGGTCTTTAAGGTATAGGCCATACTGTCGCTAAATTAAATGCTCTTTTCCCAAGTGTTTCTAGAAAGCAAAAAGGCTTGTCGTGACAGACAAGCCTTTTCGTACAGCAGTACTTCAATGTGCTTCGCTCACGACATTTGACGCAAGTTACTCCACCACCAAGTATGCACTGTATTTCTTTTCACGAAGCCAAATATAGAAAGGATTCCGATATATTCAAAGCCACTGGATTAAACTTGAGAGAAATCCTGTGGAATTTAACACAACCCTAGTATTTAAGGGGCATTCGCTCTGATCTGTACAGGATATCTGTCTGCCCCCAGGAAGGGGTTTTGTTGCCGTTGACACTCTTGAGGTAGAGGGTGGCTTCGAAGACCTCCCGCCCACTGTCGCGATCTACCTCGACGATCTTACCGCCCAGTCTGCCCCTGTCCTTGAGATAACCCGAGGTCACCAGTACGGTGTTAGTCTCGGGAAGGTAGTCCACATCGCTGACGATGGTGGAGAAGAAATCGGCACCTCTCTCCTTACCGTATTGCCAGATCTGTTGTACGGTCTTACCTTCTTCGTCTATGCGGTATTCCACAGCACGGGAATACTGTACCTGCGGATCGAAATTCCGGTAGGTGCCATTGTCAAAAACCAGTATGGTATTATCCGGCATGAGTAAGGGGGCGTGAGGTCCCCAGGTAAAGTCGAATTCGGCCGCACTTTCTGTGCCCATCTGAACGGCTTCCGCATAGGGTTTTCCATCACCATCTACTGCAGTTAGCAGGAAAGGTGCGGTTTCAAATCCATCCCCTCTTCTTCCTGCTTTGCCCCAATTCTTATGAGGAGAAAGGATCCATTGCAGTTCGTTGTTCCAGGAGATCTTGAACAACCCCTGGTTCTTCGCCGACACGATAATGGAACGGTCGCGTTCGTCAAAGGCAAGACCATTCATATGCAGCCAGTCACCGGGCCTGAAGAAATTCAATTCCTTGCGGCTCACGTCGAGAACCCTGGCCACATCCCATTCCCTGACGATTTTGGCCTTCTTCCTGTCGAACAGCATAATAAAGTCGCTGTCTGATTGCACATAATCCCCGTCGAGTTCTATGAATTGATTGCGTTTGCCCACGCAGATAAGGAGGTTCCCATCCGGCAGTTCCACCACGTCGTGATGCATTCCGTAATTGTTGTCGATCGAGGTTTCGCTGATGATCTTCCCCAACATGTCGAATTCGTAAATAACGTGTCTGCTTACCATCAACAGGTTCCCATCCTTTAATCGCTGGAAGGGGCTGACCATCTTTCCGGCAAAGCTCAGATCGAGGTACCACCTGACGTTTCCTTCGTCATCAAATATCAGCGGGGCAGAACTAAACTTTCCCCTGTTGGCGAAATGGAGGTCGCAACCGTGCATGCCCTCCGCCATTGCGCTCCTGTCCAGGGTGTTGACGACGATATGCGGGAATTTGGAGGGCAATTTTTCTGTGCGGATCTCCACCGTGTCCCGTACCTCGCCTCCCTTGTAGGTAAGGGTAACGGCCACCTTGTTCAACTGGTCCGGGTAGAGCCCTATTACAGGGACTTCCAGGGTCTGTGACTCCTCCTCGAAATGCTGTTCCACCGGGATGGTCCCAAGAACTTTTATGCTGGCCTTTACCGGCAGTTCGGCCTCAATTTGCAGTTGGGCACTCAGGGGCGCGATATCATGAGGGTTGAGGATAGGGTCGATTGAGTAGTCAAAACCGGAACTGCAACTGGTAAGGAGCAGGGTGGCACCTGCACATACCAAGCCGATGAGATCGTTTTTTCTTTCGAACATGGAGTTAAATTTGGTCAAAAATAAAGGTTTGGCCTCAATTTCCCTATGCCAATACCCGTAACAAAAAAGATCCTGTACGATTGCCGTACAGGATCCTTAAAATTAACATCTGGAGTTATTAGAACTGCAGGTCTACCACCAGGTCAAATTCATCATAGATGGTCTTGTCTCCCAGGTTGTCAAAAAAGCTACCTGACCCATATCGTACGTTGTACTCGGCCCTGTCTACTTTGGCGGTAGCAGTGGCTTTGTTACCGTAGATCGATACATCAAAGGTGATGGGTTTAGTGATCCCTTTGATGGTCAAATCGCCTGTAACCGCATAGCTGTTCTTTCCGGTAGATTTAACATCGGTAAAGACCAGCGTGGAAGTAGGATGATTTGCTACACCAAAGAAATCGTCAGATTTCAGGTGTCCTTCCAACTTGGCTTTGGAATCTCCTTCTAGATCTGTGGCGATCAGGCTGGTCATGTCTACGGTAAAATTACCGCCCACCAGGGTGGTACCGTCGAACATCAGGTTTCCTTCCGTCAGTTCTACGAGTCCGTAGTGGGAGCCGGTCACTTTATAGGCTTTCCACATCACGGAACTCTCCGCTGTTTTAACCGCTTTTGTGACTACTTCTGTGGGTTCTGTGGCTGCGGTGGCAAAGCCGCCGAAAATTACAGCCATCGTGATACTGAGAATTGTTTTTTTCATGGTCATTGAATTAAAATTAGAATCTAGTTAAGTGAATTATATATGTGTGAATAAGCTTTCTTTAGGTCTTCGAACTTTCTTGAGATGCTGGGTCTCATCTTCTTTTGAACGGTATCCCAGGGCCACGACTACAGAGGTAGTGAGATCCTTCTCGCCCAGATTTAAAATACGGTCGTACCCCTCAGGCTCAAATCCTTCCATGGGGCAGGAGTCGATCTCCATCACCCCGGCTGCGGAGAGCAGATTGCCTACAGCGAGGTAGGTCTGCTTGGCGGCCCAGGTTTCCTTCACCTCTTCAGGGAGGGGAACTAGTTTGGATTTCATAAAATCTCCATAGGCTTTAAGACCTTCCTGGGGGATGTCGCGAACGTGACTTACTTCATCGAGATAACTGTCGATAAGCTCCGGGCCGAATGTCTTTTTATTGGCAAATACAAAGAGGTGGGAGGCATCGGTGATCTGGGACTGCCCCCAGGAAACTTCCTTAAGGGCTTTTCTGATCTCCTGGTCCCTGACCACAAACACGTGATAGGGTTGAAGGCCAAAAGAAGAGGCGCTAAGGCGTGTAGCTTCCAGCAACAGGTTCAGGTCCCGATCGGAAATAGTTTTCTCCCGATCGAATTTCTTGGTGGCATATCGCCAGTTCAGGCTGTCCAAATACGATTTCATAGCAATTTAAAATTTATCTAATAAGGTGTTTAATTTTTCCAATTCTGCCTCCGAGAGGCCGTTTACCAACTGAATTTCTGTCTCTGACATCACCTTATCCATTTCTCCCAGCAGTGACAGGCCTTCGGGCGTGATAACGATCTCCACTTTTCTGCGATTTGCCTCACAAATGGTTCGGTCTACCAGGCCTTTTGAGAGCAATTTATCGACCAGTCGGGTGGTGTTGCTCATCTTGGTCACCATACGTTCGTTGAGCGTGGAAAGGTTTGCAGGATTTTCCCCCTGACCCCTCAATATGCGCAGGACGTTGAATTGCTGTAAAGACACTCCATAAGGTTTCAATGCCGCAGTGATGGTTTCCAAAACCTTATTATTTACCAGCATCAGGTGGATTAGGGTCCTGCTGGTCAGCGGAACTCTTTTTTTTGTCTTTATGATCTCTTCAACATTCATGTAACTACAACAATTGTATATACAAATGTAATACAAATTTCAATATTCGAAACAGGAGGTGTATTAAATAACTGTTAAAGTTAGGAGGCTGCATTTGGTCTATTTCCTGATGCCAATTCGTATATTAATCGGGAAGGATTCCTATTTTTGCCCCCAAAAGACAACACAATGGCTGATCTCACTCAGGAAGAATGGGCTAAAATGTCCGCAGAGGATTCCAACGGCGTTATCCTTGACGTACGCACCCCCGAAGAGGTGGAAGAGGGTATTATTGGCGATGCCATACACCTCGACATCTATACAGGGCAAGCCTTTGTAGATGCCCTGGAGAAACTCGACAAAAGCAAGAACTACTATGTATATTGTCGATCTGGAAATCGCAGCGGGCAGGCTTGTGCCATCATGAACAGTCTTGGCTTTGCCAATGCCTACAACCTCAAAGGCGGTATTCTGGAATGGGAGGGGGAGATAAACTGACCCTTCAGAAGTAACTCCCTGAATATTCATTGCAGCCTGCAGAAGTATTTTGCAGGATGCGGGAGATCGTACTTCACAGCCTATGGCTTTCTCAGAGGCATCTTCAGACTCCTCTGCAAACTACTCTTGGAATTCCCTTACAGCTTCTATGGGTTGGTACCCCCAATTCAGGTTCCGGTCCGGACATTCATTTTTCGAGGATCGGGATAGGAGGCCAGATCTGGTGCGGACATGTGGAAATCCACGTGAAGGCATCCGACTGGTATCGGCATGGTCACCATCTGGATCCTGCCTACAATACCGTGATACTCCATGTGGTCTGGTCGTCCGACACGGAGGTGAGGCGGGAAGACAAAACGGTGATCCCGACCCTGGAATTGTCATCTTACCTTACAGAAACACAGTTGTCAGTATTTGATACCTATACCCGAAGACGAGAATTGGTCTTGCCCTGCCATTCCATGCTGGGATTTGTGCCGGACAGTCTGATCTCTTCCTGGTTGGAAGAATTGTACACCGTGCGATTGGAAGAAAAAAGTGAAGAGGTATTGAGGTGGCATGCAGAGTCTCGCGGTGACTGGGAGGCGGTCTTTTTCAGGTCCATGCTCAAGGGGTTCGGCCTCAACAGAAACGGGGAGGCATTCCTGAGCCTCTCAAAGGCACTTCCTTACCATGTGGTACGCAAGCTCAGCACTGATCTGATCGCACTCGAAAGTTTGCTGCTTGGACTCAGCGGCCTTTTAGAGAGAAGGAGACATACAGTACCTTATTTTAAGGAACTGGCTGCGGTTTATCGATATCAAAGATCGAAGTTCCGACTTGAGAGGGATGCCTGCTATCAGCCTGAATTCTTCTCTCTCAGGCCGTGGAACTTTCCCACCCTCAGGCTTTCTCAGCTCGCCCATCTCTACCACGGGAATACGGGTTTGTTTCATCGGGTGAGAAGCTGTACCTCTCTCGAAGATCTAAGGGCTGTCCTGCGGACACGTGCCAGTTCCTTCTGGGAAACTCATTTCACCTTTGACAAAACTTGTGATAAAAGGTCCTGTAAGACCTCAGAACGCTTTACAGATCTTCTGCTTCTCAATGCGGTATTCCCAGTCATGATGGCTTATGGGAAGAGCACGGGAATGTCAGTCCTGACCCGGATCAAAAAATGGGCCCGGGGGATCAGGGCTGAAGACAATACGGTCATTCGAAGGTTCAAAAAAGAGGGCATCCCGGTCAAAACAGCCCTGGAATCCCAGGCCCTCCTGCAACTTCACAAGACCTATTGCCAAAAAAATAAATGCCTGCAATGCCCCTGGGGCGATCATTTATTGTATGGAAAATACTAATTTTAAGGCATGAATATCTTTTATCGCCTCTTGTACTTTTTCCAGAAACGGGGCTTCGAGGTCTCCCGCAGGATCGCGGAAAGACTCGGTATCAGGGCAAGGGTGGTGAGGACGACCTTTATCTACCTCACTTTCGTCACCCTGGGTTTTGGTTTTGCGCTCTATTTGTTTCTGGCGTTCTGGCTACGGATAAAGGACCTTATTTATACCAAACGCACTTCCGTTTTCGACCTGTAAGATGATAAGACTCTTTCGTTCTAAAATATATCTTGCCTTATCACTGATGATACTGGTATTGTTCGTCGGGGTGATGGGATACCGGTACATTTCAGACTACAACTGGCTCGACGCCCTGTACATGACCATCATCACGGTGACCACCGTGGGGTTTATGGAGGTGAAACCCCTGGGAGCAGAGGCCAAACTGTTTACGGTCATGCTCATCATCAGCAGCGTGATCATTTTTTCCTTTGCCCTGTCAGTGATCACAGAATACATTCTCAGCAGAAATTCATTGCAACTCCTAAAAAAGAAAAAAGTGAAAAATCAGATCAACAGCCTGTCAAATCATGTTATCGTTTGTGGCTACGGACGCAACGGCATGCAGGCCGCAGAACGGCTGAAGGCCTACAAACGTCCCTTTATCGTGATCGAAAGGGACAAGGAGATCATCGAAAAATATGAGGATGAGATACTTTTCCTGGAAGGGGACGCCAACGAGGACAACGTACTGATCGAAGCCGGGGTGGAACGCGCCAGCTACCTGATCGCAGCCCTGCCCGACGATGCCGAAAATCTTTTCGTCGTCTTGTCGGCCCGGCAATTGAACAAGGACCTGTTTATTATCAGCAGGGCTTCCAAGGTTACCTCCCAGAAAAAATTGCAGCTCGGGGGAGCAAATAAGGTGATCATGCCAGATAAAATCGGTGGGGATCACATGGCCTCCCTTGTGGTGATCCCGGATTTGATCACCTTTATGGATAAGCTTTCCATGGAGGGGGAACACACGACGAACCTGGAGGAGGTGGCCATCGAGGATTTTTCAAATCAGGTGGATTGCAATTCCCTTCGAGATCTCGATCTGCGCAGGAAAACGGGCTGTACCATTATAGGATATATAGAGCCCAATGGCAAATACATTATCAACCCGGAGGCAGACATGCCGCTTAAACCCAATAGCAAGGTGATCGTCCTTGGCCGGCCTGAACAGATCCGAAAACTAAACGAGATGTTCCACATTCAGTCCTGACATTTGGGAAAGAATATTTGATTCAGATTATATTTTTTAGGATATTGCCCGACCATTCAACCGACCGCCCGTTTTTAATCCATATGACGTACATGAAGAAATACATAGGCATTTTTCTAATCCTGTTCAGCGCAACCTTATTTTCCCAGGACCTTGTAGTAAAGGGTACTACAGTTAACCCTTCAGATAACATCAATGACGGAATGATTGAGCTCGAGGTGGAAGGGGGAACTCCTCCCTATACCTATAAATGGAGCAATCAACAGACGCCTTTGACCTCCTCCAGAGCAAGTGGGTTGGTAGAAGGGATCCCGTATTCGGTGACCGTCACTGATGCAGCCGGGACATCCATTGACAAGGAGTTTACTATAGAGACCCAATCCATTCCCGAGGTCTTCAACGGAAATATGGCCCCTGCTGTGGGTGCACTCGGGAGTGTGCTCTTCTGGGATCCTTTTGAAGCGACCGGAATATACGATCCGATCGTCTATGCCGACGTCAAACTCGTACCCACCCCGGGGTGGTCAGCTACCGTGGAAGACCGTTTTGTTCTTAAACAGTGGTTCGAGAAAGAAGGAGCTAAGGTCACCAAGGGGCAAAAGATCGCTCTGGTTACGAACAATGACGGGACCGTAGATACGGTTCTGGCACCTGCCAGTGGTAAGTTGAAATACCTGGTAGGAGAGGGGAAAGTCATCTATAATTCCGAGAATAAGGAAGACGTCATAGAACAAGGGGCGCACTATCTCGCTGAGATCGAATACGATACACCGGAGGTGATCCGCCATCCGAATGGGGATCCTCTGACCAAGAATATTCCTTTTATCGTAATCTGGCTCGTATTGGGGGCCACTTTCTTCACCCTCAGAATGGGCTTTATCAACATCAGGGGTTTCAGGCATTCGATAAACCTCGCCAAAGGAAAATACGATGACCCCGATGCCCCCGGGCAGGTTACCCACTTCCAGGCGCTGGCAACAGCTGTGTCCGGGACGGTAGGCCTCGGGAATATAGCCGGGGTGGCCGTGGCGGTATCTCTGGGAGGTGCCGGCGCTACCTTCTGGATGATCGTCTGCGGACTACTGGGAATGTCCTCCAAATTTGTGGAATGTACCCTGGGCGTAAAGTATCGTGATATTTTACCGGACGGACGCGTGTTTGGTGGGCCGATGAATTATCTGCGCTATGGCCTTGAAAAAAGGAATATGAAAGGTTTTGGGAAAGTGCTCGCCGGCCTGTTTGCCGTGCTGGCTGTAGGAGCCTCCTTTGGGGGAGGTAATATGTTCCAGGCCAACCAGTCATTTGAACAACTTGCAGGACAGTTTTCCATGTTGGAAGGCAACGGGTTTTGGTTTGGGATCCTGACAGCCATCCTTGTCGGAGTGGTGATCATAGGGGGAATCCAGAGCATCGCCAAGGTCACGGGTCGGGTGGTGCCCTTCATGGCATCCATCTATATCATCGCAGCCCTGGCTGTTATCATCGTCAACATCGAAAATATTGGTCCGGCTTTCTCTGCCATCGTGGATGGCGCCTTCAGTCCAAGTGCCCTGAAAGGCGGGGTGATCGGTGTGCTCGTGGTGGGCTTTCAACGCGCCGCCTTCTCCAATGAAGCAGGGGTGGGCTCTGCCGCCATCGCCCACAGTACAGCCAAGACCAATAACCCACCTTCTGAAGGCTTTGTCGCCTTGCTGGAACCTTTTATTGATACGGTGGTGGTTTGTACCCTGACCGCCCTTGTCCTCATCTTTACCGGGATGCACGAGGTGGAAGGCATGGCCGGTGCACAGCTCACCTCTGATGCCTTTGGCAGTGTGATCTCCTGGTTTCCCTATGTCCTGGGGATCGCCGTATTCCTTTTTGCCTTTTCTACCATGATCTCATGGTCTTACTACGGAATGCGGGCCTGGACTTACCTTTTTGGCAAGAGCAAGCGGTCCGAAATGATCTACAAGATCTTATTCCTGGTCTTTGTCGTTGTTGGGGCTTCCGTAAGCCTGGGAGCAGTGCTGGATTTCTCCGATATGATGATCCTTGCGATGTCCTTTCCAAACATCATAGGATTGTATATCATGTCAGGTGAGGTCAGGAAGGACCTGGGTGAATACTGGAACAAACTGAAGAATAACCAGCTGTACACCAAGAAGGAATAACCACCTTCATTTAATCCATTGGGAGAACCCCATAATAATCCTATGGACTGCATTCCTTTTGCGGCCAAGGGGCTTATATTGCCGTGAAAGCACTTCCATAACAGTCGATCGGGCAAACACCGGCAAATGCCAGTTTTTGCGCTCGCTTTTCACCGGGTCCTTTGCGTGTTTGTGGATGTTGCGATAAATTCTATCCACGCTTCGATGAGATCCTTTTTCAGGTATACGCGACAGGAAAAGAGGGGGATTGTATTTCTGCTTTTTCTGATTGCTCTGGTTCAGTGTGGAATTTTTTACCTCGATTTCAGTGCTGGGCGGTCAGCTCATTCGCTGGTGGAGGTAGACAGCCTGGCCATCGCATTTGTCGACAGCGCAAAGCAAGCCGCCAGAGCGGCAGACACTTTGCCTATCCGACCCTTCAACCCCAATTTCATCTCCGATTATAAAGGATATCTACTGGGTATGACACCAGAGGAAATTGATCGCCTCCACGCTTTCCGCAAAGAAGGGCGATATGTCCGTGATGCTGAAGAATTCCGCAGAGTGACCGGCATCTCCGACAGCCTGCTCAAACGAATCAGCCCCTATTTTAATTTTCCAAAATTCCGTCGTTCACAACCAAAAAAGAATCTACGGCCTGCACTGACCTCACAGAAAAAGGACCTCAATTCGGTAACGGCTGCAGACCTGCAGGCTGTTTCAGGCATAGGTCCCGTCCTCTCGGATCGCATCGTCCGCTTTCGGAAGAGTCTGGGGGGATTCCTGGTCAAAGAACAGCTTTTTGACGTCTACGGTCTGGATACCTCAGTAGCGAAACGGGCGATGGCCGCCTTTTCCCTGAAACAGATCCCTGTAATTAAACGAATCAATCTGAATACGGCCGGGGT
Source organism: uncultured Muriicola sp. (assembly GCA_965364605.1). Taxonomy (GTDB): domain Bacteria; phylum Bacteroidota; class Bacteroidia; order Flavobacteriales; family Flavobacteriaceae; genus Muriicola. Next base: position 3,344 of record CBDTYM010000001.1, on the reverse strand, counting down.
AGAAGAACTCACCCAACTGGTCTATCTCAACCGAAGGATGGCAAGGAGTATCATAGCCTATCGGGAAGCCCACGGGAAGTTCGATTCCATCGAACAATTAACAAAAATTGAAGAATTCCCAAAACAGAGGATTGGCAGAATTAAGCTATATTTGGGCCTGTAAAAAAAATTGCTTTTATGATCACAGGAACAATGACCGAATTTGGGTTTGATTACTCGGAAACGCAGCGTATGGTTGCTGAGTCGGCCAGGCAATTTGCCGAGCAGCACATCAGGCCCTACGTGATGCAGTGGGACGAAACCCAGGAATTTCCGGTCGAAGTCTTTAAAAAGGCGGGAAATATGGGTTTTATGGGTATCCTGGTACCGGAATCCCTCGGTGGATCCGGCCTGGGTTATCACGAATATATCGCCATTATTGAAGAGATCTCTAAGGTAGACCCTTCCATCGGATTGTCCATAGCAGCCCACAATTCCCTCTGCACAAACCATATCCTCTCTTTTGGAAATGTAGAGCAGAAAGACCGATGGATACCGAGGCTGGCTTCTGGCGAGTGGATCGGGGCCTGGGGACTTACCGAGCACAATACAGGTTCTGACGCAGGAGGAATGAATACCACCGCCGTAAGGGACGGGGACGATTGGATACTGAACGGAGCGAAAAATTTCATCACCCACGGTAAAAGCGGCGACATTGCTGTGGTCATCGCCCGTACCGGGGAGAAAGGAGACAGCCATGGAATGACCGCCTTCGTCATTGAAAAAGGCACCAAAGGCTTTTCCAGCGGAAAAAAAGAAGACAAACTCGGCATGCGGGCCAGTGAAACAGCAGAACTGGTCTTTGATAACTGCCGTATCCCGGATGAAAACAGGCTGGGTGAGATCGGGGACGGCTTTATACAGTCTATGAAGATCCTCGACGGGGGAAGGATTTCCATCGGGGCTCTTTCTTTGGGAATCGCCAAAGGAGCTTATGAAGCTTCTCTTAAGTATTCCAAGGAACGAGTGCAGTTCGGCAAGCCTATCAGCGCCTTCCAGGGTATATCCTTTAAACTAGCCGATATGGCCACAGAGATCGAAGCCTCTGAACTTTTGCTTCACAAGGCCGCATTCCTCAAGAACCAGGGAAGGAAGATGACCAAATGGAGTGCCATGTCCAAAATGTACGCTTCTGAGGTTTGTGTGAAGGTGGCCAACGAGGCCGTACAGATCCATGGGGGATATGGCTATACGAAAGATTTTCCGGTAGAAAAATTCTACAGGGATGCCAAGTTGTGTACTATTGGAGAAGGGACAACCGAGATCCAGAAGGTGGTCATCGCCAAGAATATTTTGAAATAAGTTTGTTACTTTATCGGATTTCGCTTTATCTTTGCCATCCGAATCCAAAAGAAAGGAGGTTGTAGCCCATGTTAATAATACCCGTTAAAGAAGGAGAAAATATAGATCGAGCGCTAAAGCGTTTTAAGAGAAAGTTCGACAGGACCGGTACCATGCGTCAGTTGAGGAAGCGCCAGCAATTCACCAAACCTTCTGTGGAGCGCAGACAGCAGATCCAAAAAGCACAATACATACAGAGTCTCCGAGATAAAGAGGAGATCTAATACTCAAAAATCACTCAAAGGAGAATCCCGCTATGGCGGGATTTTTTTTTGCATTGCACTCGTCGTGGCTTTTGTATCTTTGAGATATGGCCATCGATGCATTTATATCGCACCTGTCATACGAGAAGAAATACTCCCCTCATACGATAAAGGCATACCGCAAAGACCTAGAGGACTTCAGTGAATTTTTGACAGCAAAAGGTGCGGATCTGGAGCTGGAGGATGCGACTTACGGAGAGATAAGGGAATGGATCGTGTCCATGGTGGAGGGTGGCACCGGCAACCGCAGTATAAACCGAAAGGTCACTTCCCTAAAATCTTATTATAAATTCCTTATGAAGATAGGGCAGAATGAGTCGAATCCCCTCTCCCGGCACAAGGCACTCAAAACACCTAAAAAGGCCGAGGTGCCATTCTCCCAGGCAGAAATGACTGAAATCCTGAACAGCATTCCTTTTGAAGATGATTTTGAAGGGATAAGAGACCGGCTCATCATAGAGTTGTTCTACACCACCGGCATGAGGCGTTCGGAATTGATCAACCTCAGGCTGTCTGACCTCGACCTCCCCAACCGGACGGTCCGGGTTCTCGGGAAGCGCAACAAGGAGCGGATCGTCCCCTTGCTGCCCGGAACGGTGGAACTCATCCGGGAATACCTGCTTATGCGGGAAGCCAACGCTACAGATGGTAAGAACCCCGCTGTGTTTCTCACCGTCAAAGGAAACAAAGTGTACGAAACACTTGTTTATAGGATCATAAATGGATATTTTAGTAAGGTGTCGTCCAAAGTCAAAAAGAGTCCGCATATCCTGCGACATACCTTTGCCACTCATATGCTCAGTCAGGGAGCAGATTTGAATTCGGTGAAGGAATTGCTGGGGCACTCGAGCCTGGCTTCAACTCAGGTGTACACGCACAATAGCATAGCCGAGCTCAAAAAGGTCCACTCCCGGGCTCATCCCAGGAACAGGGAGTGAAGGCTGATTCCAAGAAAAAAAGTGTTTAATCCTTAAAATTTTGCGAATGAAAGTAAATACGCAATCAGTGAATTTCACCGCCGATATCAAGTTGATAGAATTCATTCAAAAACGCCTCGACAAACTCGAGTTGTTTTATGACAGGATCATCGCTTCGGATGTTCATTTAAAGGTGGAAAATACCAGTGCCAAGGAAAACAAGATCGTGGAGATCAAAGTACACGTTCCCAAGGATATATTTATCGTCAAGAAACAGTGCAAAACCTTTGAGGAAGCTGTCGATTCTGCCTGCAGTTCCCTCGAACGGAAACTCGTGAGCAAGAAACGAAAACCACGGGGCTCAACCGCCCTAAAATTTTTGTGAAATAGTTTTGTTTAAAACAAAAAATATCTACATTTGCAGTCCGTTAGAAATAGCGGACTTTTTTGTGCTTGAAAAAGCGGTGAACGCCGATGTAGCTCAGCTGGCTAGAGCACGTGATTTGTAATCTCGGGGTCGTGGGTTCGAGTCCCTCCATCGGCTCGGAAGTTCTTAAAAAAAAGGTTGGGGGAGATACTCAAGCGGCCAACGAGGACAGACTGTAAATCTGTTGGTTTTTACCTTCGCAGGTTCGAATCCTGCTCTCCCCACAAAACTGTCCGAGAGCAGCGGCACATTGAGTTGAAGTTCGATGCTCTGGGAGGTATGACGTTCGGGAAATTTTTCCCTGACATATTGGATACCAAAAATATTGCGGGAGTAGCTCAGTTGGTAGAGCGTCAG